>JAZSIQ010000075.1:0-91429 GCA_045533875.1 Acutalibacteraceae bacterium
CATAGTTGGTCTTTTGCAAGGTCAATAAGCCGTAAAATTTCGTTTTGTTTTTCTCGGAGTTTTGGTATCAACTCTAAACCTCTTTTATTCTTTTTGGGGAAATGATAAAGGTCAAAGTATCTGTACCAAAGTCCGTATAAAAACCGTATTTCTTCTTGCAATTCTCCTCTATTCATATCACTGCCACCTTTCTTTTTGGTAACAGCAATTATATCCGAAAAGTTTTAAAAGTCCAGAGAAATTTAACCGTGCCATGGGTTTTATACTCGTCTATCCATCGATAGAGCATTATATGACTTATTCCCATTTTTTCTGCTACTACTGCATGTTTTATTCCGTCTTTTATGACTAATTCACATGCCTTGACCTTAAATTCCTTGCTGAAAGTTCTTTTCATCGTGAACACCTCTTGATGCTATTTTATCATTAACTCTTCGTTGTGTCCACTTTTACTATACAACTTTCCACTTCTTCACTATTCACTATTACTTATTACCTTCCAAAAATCCGAGTAAATAAGAGAAAAGTGAAGAGTGAAGAGGTAAGAGTGAAAAAGTAAAAATCCCCGTACTATTGCAGGATTATTTTTGGTGGCAGAAGGTGGATTCGAACCACCGAAGTCGTTGACAACAGATTTACAGTCTGCCCCCTTTCGTTGTTCGGGAATTCTCCCCTATTTAAATGAAAATGGAGCTGGTGGACGGACTCGAACCCCCGACCTGCTGATTACAAATCAGCTGCTCTACCAACTGAGCTACACCAGCACATCACTTGTAGGGCGCTCGAATAATATAGCACACTTTTTTTGCGCCGTCAAGAGTTTTTTAAAATTTTTTAATTTTTTTATAAAAATGCCGCTGTCAACCCTACTTTGGCAACAGCGGCATGGACTTGTTTTTTACTTTATAACCACAAATTTACTTTCATCCCTGGGCTTGAATTCGGGCTTTTCATCGGGATAGCCGATGCAGATGCCGATTAAAAACTGCCATTCCTCGGGCACACCTATTTCTTTTTTCCATTTAATGCCCGTTTCGCCCTCAAAGAGCGCTCCAACACTCGCAACAATGCAAGTACCGAGACCTAAGGACTTTGCCGCAATGCAGATATTCTCCGTCATAAGCCCTGCGTCCATGTCGCTTTTTCCCTCGGCAAAAATCACGGCAAAGGTAGGAGCATTGTGATAGAAAGGATTGGTTTCCCATCTTGTGTGCACGGGGGTATCCCAGCCCACTTTATTTTTAAAATCTATATGCATCTCATGAAGCATCTGAGCATTCTGGATAAAACGCACATTGCAAGGCTGTGAATTTCTGCCGCTGGGAGCCTTGATTGCAGCCGCAATAATAGTGTTGAGCTCCTGCTCTGAAATCTGCTCCTTTTTATATTCCCTGATAGTCTGCCTGTCAAGGATTGTTTCAATTACTTCATTTCTGATTATATCCATGATTTATATTCCTTTCATCCGAAATCTGAAATGCGGCTGATGAAATCCGAAACCGCACCTTCGTCTGTCTCAACTTCGTATCCGTTTTCCTCGTAGGCAAATGCCTTTTCGGATGCATCCCTGTACATATCCTTAAGGCACTGCGTGCGGCAGCTCTCATACTCATTCTCACGGCTTGCCGAATCATACTTCCACACGGCAAAAACGCAATCCTCAAAGCTGATAACCTGCACGGTGTCCGCATCCTGCGTAATTACCTTTTCAAAAAAGCCCTGAGGGTAACCGCTCTGGCCCTTCTTGAGAAGCACGGTTGAAGAAAGATTGAGTTCCTTTGCCTGAAGAGCAGTAATAAGCGCTTCCTCACTTGATGCCTCATCAGCAATCGCCTTGAAAGATTTAATGAGCTCCTCTTTCTGCGCCTGAGTCATTTCAATTTCGCTGCCCGATGCATCGGTTGCGGTAAAATATGAGCTCACGGTTTTAAAAACAACATAATTTGCCGCAAAATAATCTTTAATCTGCTCCTCTGCCTCGGTATCGTCCCTGCCGAAGTCAAAAAGGAAGGTAAAAATCGAATCCTCATAAGCCTCTGCGGTGAAAACCTTGTTGAGGACATCCCTTGTAACGCCTATCTTTTCATAATGTTTGGCATACCTTACCCAGTAATTGTTCACCTTTTCGGTAATCTCAAGCTTCTGAGCGTTTGTAAGGCTCAGACCGTATTCAGAAAACATGGTGTTTGACGCAACATAGCGTGTACACAGTGCCACGGCCTTATCCGCAAAATCCTGAACTCCGGCATCCGTGCTGAGCCCGTATTCCAGAGGACTTGCCACAGCCTTATCGAAATAATAAGCAAAGAGTCCCTCTGATATCTGCGCACCCGAAACGGTCATAACAACCTTTTCGCTCTGAGCGCATGAGGCAAATGACAGTATAACAATCAGCACGGCAAGCACGCCGCACAATATTCTTTTCACCAAAGCTTCCAGCTCCTTTTGCTTTGTTTTAAAAAATTGTACCACATTTTTTTGCTGTTGGCAACGCTGTAACGGCAATGCTTTCAAAAAAAATGAGATAAGAGAAAAATTTTTTTGAAAAAGCTCTTTATTCCTGCTGATTTCTATTGTATAATAAGTGTGTATAAAATTTTATAACGGAGTGAATGATATGGAAAAAATCAGACTTATGATTGCAGGTACCGAATACATTATTTCAACTGACGATGACCTTGATTACGTTGCAGCCCTCGGCGATGAGCTTGATAAGAGAATCACCGCTATCCTCAGCGGCAATTCAAGAGCATCCGTAACTCAGGCCGCTGTGCTCGCAGCCCTTGAGTATGCAGACCAGGCAAAGAAGGGCGAAACCAGCGCAGAAAATCTCCGCACTCAGATTCAGGGCTACCTTGAGGATGCCGCAAGAGCAAGAACAGATGCGGAAATTTCAAAGAGAGAAGCTGAAAGACTCGCTAAGGAGCTTTCCGCCCTCAGAGCCTCCAAGTAATGGCACAAATTAAGGAAATTCTTGCGCCTGCCGGCAGTATTGAGGCGCTGTACGCTGCCGTAAAAAGCGGTGCAGATGCGGTTTACCTCGGCTCAAAGGCATTCAATGCAAGAAAAAACGCTTCCAATTTTACCGAAGCTGAGCTTGAAAGTGCAATAAGCTACTGCCATTCACGCAACGTGAAGGTGTATATTGCGCTTAATACTCTTATAGGCAATTCCGAGCTTTCAAAAGCGTGTGAAGAAATCGAGTGCGCCTGCAGGCTTTCTGCAGACGCACTTATTTTGCAGGATATCGGCCTTGCCCGTCTTGCCAAAAAAGCAGCCCCAAACATGCCGCTGCACGCTTCAACTCAGATGTCCGTGCAGAGCGCCGAAGGCGTAAAGCTGCTTGAAAAGGAAGGCTTTTCAAGGGTTGTGCTTGCAAGGGAGCTTTCCGCAAAGGAAATTGCCGAAATCGCCTCGCAGACCAAAGCAGAGCTTGAGGTATTCGTTCACGGTGCGCTGTGCATGAGCGTTTCAGGACAATGCCTTATGAGCGCAATGCTCGGCTCAAGAAGCGGTAACAGAGGTCTGTGTGCTCAGCCGTGCCGCCTGCCGTTTTCGGCAGATTCTTCTCGCAGTCATGACCTCAGCCTGAAGGATTTATCCGTAGTTTCCCGACTTAACGAGCTTGCAGATATCGGAGTTTCTTCCTTTAAGATAGAAGGCAGAATGAAGCGCCCCGAATATGTTGCGGCGGCAGTTACTGCCTGCAAAAAAAGCCTTGAGGGCGATTTATCGCAGGAGCTGGGCGAGCAGCTGCGTGCTGTTTTTTCACGCTCGGGCTTTACTGACGGTTATTACACCGGCAAACTCGGTAAAGAGATGTTCGGAATAAGGCAAAAAGAGGATGTCACCGATGCCGCAGGAGTGCTCAAATCACTCAAACGGCTTTATGATAAAGAATGCCCGAAAATCCCCGTGGATTTTGCTCTCACCTGTGTTGAGGGCGAGGCTCTGTCGCTGAGCGCTGTTGCAATGGGCAAAAGCGTTTTTGCTCAGAGTGAGGTGTATCCCGAGCCTGCAGAGCACAAGGCTCTTGATGAGCAATCACTCGCCGAGCGCATATCAAAATGCGGCGGCACTCAGTTTTATGCAAACGACGTTTATATTGAGCTCGATGAAGGGCTCAACGCTCCTGCAGGCGCATTCAATGCCCTGCGCAGGCAATGCCTTGAGGAACTTGATAAAAAGCTTGCAGACTCCCCTGCCAAAAGCTTTACTCCCGTCAGAATCGCCTCCTGTATGCACGCTCCGAAGCAGCCTGCGCTTCATTTAAGATTTTTCAAAGAGGAACAGGTTTTTGATAACCTCTCGGGAGTTGAGCGTGTTATTCTGCCGCTTGACTGCTCCGCAGACACCGTGGCACGCATTAAGGATAAAGGGATTGAAGTTGCGGTGGAGGTGCCCCGTGCATTTTTCTCAAACACCGTAAAATTCGAAAATCTCCTGCTTGAGGCTTTCAGAAACGGCGCTGACCTTGCCGTAGCTTCCACCGTTGACGGTCTGGGACTTTGCAAAAAACTTTCCCTGCCCGTGAGCACGGGCTTCGGCATGAATGTTTTCAATTCTCAGGCGCTTGAAATGCTTGAGGAATCGGGCGTGCGTGATGCCCTTGTTTCCTGTGAGCTCACCCTCTCACAGATACGCTCCCTCGGCGGCAGACTCCCCAGAGGAATACTTGCTTACGGCTATATTCCGCTTATGCTTACAAGAAACTGCCCCGTTAAAAACAAACTCAACTGCGCTCAATGCGGCTCAAGCAGCTTTCTGACTGACCGCATAGGGGTTAATTTCCCCGTCAGATGCTCTTTCGGCTGTTCTGAAATTCTCAACTCCCTGCCCGTATACCTCGGGGACAGACTCAGGGAGGTTGAAGGCGCTGATTACAGGCTTTTGTATTTCACCTGCGAAACCGCAGAGGAATGCGAAAAGGTTATGTCCGATTTTAAAGCAGGCGCACCGTTTGAGGGCAAATACACCCGTGGACTGTATTACAGAGGCGTAGAGTGACAGCATTCTAAATAATTAAAATTTATTTGAACTTTCATCGCTCGGGCTTGACTTTGCACCGTTTTTACTTCATATTAGAAACATAAATTACTTTCAGGAGTGTTTATATGGATACAAAAAAGAAAAAATTAACGGCAATCATCATTGCTGCAGTTGCCCTTGTGCTTGCGGCGGTAATAGTTGTAACCTGCGTTGTATTAAGGCGCTCTGACGGCGGTTCTTCCGACACTCTCGGAGGCTCAAACAAAAATCCGCCCACCGTCACCTATAAGCCTGAGGAGGGCAAAACCGTCACTTATGAAAAAGCCACCTTTGACGGCTACACAATGCCTGCCGGATTTGTTGAGATAATGGAAACGGCAAAAGAGATTTCAGAAAAAGAGTGTAACGAAAAAGGCATTGCCCTTACGGTAGGCGAACATAAAATTTCCGTTTCGGAATTTGCAATGAGCTACTATGACATGTATTCAAACGCTGTTTTTGAATACAGTTCTGATACACAGACCACCAAGGGTCTCAAACCCACCTCAAGACCCTCTGCACTTCAATATTCGGGGGACATCACCTGGAAAGAACGCCTTGAAGAGCTTACAATTGAGGATATACGCAAAAAATACGTCCTCGCATTTGATGCTCTTCGCCAGGGATTTGAAATCAGTGATGAAGGCTATGAAGCCGTTGCTGAGGAATTCAATGCAAACTATGAGTATGTCGAGAGTGAAGGAATAACCGAAGACGAATTCATGGAAACCTCTTACTGTGCCCCCATCCCATACGAGCTGTATCAGCGCTCATACATTCTTATGTGGTATGCAACAGAATATGAAGAAGCTCTTAAAGAACAGTTCAGCTCCGCTTACACCGAGGAAGATATTGAATCTTTCTATGCAGAAGCATCTTATCTTTTTGACTATGTTGATGTTTATATAATGTTCTTTAATCTTGGAGCAACACTTGAGCCCTCTTCTTATTCTCACATCAAAACAAAAGAGGAATTCATTGACTTCCACCGTCAGTATTACAAAGACAACAACTACGGCGTGGATAATATCGAAGAATCGGCTACCTGGACAATGTCATCCTACAAGGACCTCGGCGCCGCCATCGGCAAGGATGTTGCTGACTGGTGCTTCGATTCTTCACGAAAAGAGGGCGACATGGAGGTTGTAAGAGGTGTTCTTTATGACTGCCTTATTTTCGTTGAAAAAACTGCTTATAAAAAAGAAAGCGTAAATTTCCTTGACTGTTATCTCTACTATCTCTATGCGGGAGGCTCAACCGAAGAAGCGTGTATAAAGCTTACCGACGAAAAGATGGCCGAAATTCAGGAGAAATTTGAAAAGACCGATAAAACCGAAGCTGATTTTAAAGAAATTGCAATGTTATATTCACACAGCCCCTCTGTTAACAATGAAGGTCTCAACTCTGCGGTAAGGCTAAGCAATGAGGATGAGCTGTATGAAAAACCCGCTCTGCGCTGGTGCTTTGATGAGGAAAGAAAAGCAGGCGACTATGCGTGTATAAAAACCGAGTTCGGTTATCAGCTGATATATTTCCTTTCTAAAAATGAAGGAGATTATGACTATGTTTACGGTATTCTCAATCATTTCAGCGAAAATGATTTTGACGAATATATAAATGAATTGCTCGATTACAAAGACAATGTAACAAAGCTTGATAAAGCCAACTGCGCAAAAGGCTCTGACATAGGCGAAGAGGCAGCCGCACGGTATGTTGAACAAGCACTCGCATCATCAGGATATTAATCAAAAAACAAATGCCGGGGATTCTTCCCCGGCAAAATTTTACAGGCACGGGCTCGGTAAACCCGAAGCCGTGCCTGTTGTTTTTAATTATTATTCAACTTTTAAAAGCCGATTAATACTTGAAGTTGCTGAAGGTAACGGTTGTATCTGCAATACCGGTAGCTTCGCTGATGGAAGCGATAGCATACTTAACCTTTGTAAGGTTTGCGTTGAAATCGAAGGAAACTGTAAGGTTTACGATGTTGCCGGTTGTTGCATCGATTTCAGCTACAATCTTACCCTTTGTTGCGTTAAGCTTAACAGCTTCAACGGAAGCTTCGTCAAGGCCGTTGAGAGCAACGTAGATGTTGTCAGCGTTCTTGTAGTCGTATGCGCTCTTGTCGCCTTCGCCTACAAAGAGACCGCTCTTGTTAAGGGGAGAGGAATCGCTCTTGCCGGAAGCAGAGGAGTTGCTTGCGCCGTCCTTAAGGTTAATGGTGATTGTGTACTTGCCGTCAGCTTCCTTGCAGGTTGCGGAAGTAACGTCAGAAGCGGAAAGGGAAGCCTTGCCCATGTATTCAGCCTTGCCCTTTTCGTTGGGATATTCCTTTGTGCCTACTCCGAGGAAATCGGAAACTGCATCCTGAACAAGACCGATCTTCATAAGAGCGCCGCCTTCAAGGGACTGGATAGCGGTAACTCTCTTCTTTGCATAGCCTGCCTTAGCGCTGATTGCGCCGTTAATAGCATCGTTGTAAACCGCAAGGATTTCATCGGTAGTAGCGGGAGCGGTTGCTGCCTCTGTGGAAGCTTCTTCGCTTACGGTTTCGCTCTCGCCTTCAGCGAGGGTAGTGCTTTCGTCAGCAAGAGTTGTGCTTTCGTCAGCGAGAGTTGTGCTTTCGTCAGCGAGAGTAGTGCTTTCGTCAGCGAGGGTTGTGCTTTCATCAGCGAGGGTTGTGGTTTCGGGTTCGTCATTTCCGTTGCAGGAAGTGAGAACTACTGCGCCGCCTACTACAAGAACAAGCGCAAGGATGATTGCGAGAATCTTTTTCATAGATTTTCCTCCGTACTTTTCCGTGATTTACACGGTATGTTGTTTTGTCGCCTGCATTACGCACAGCGACATTGTAAATAGATTTTACTATGTTTACACTCGTCTTGTCAAGATAAATCGAAATTTATTTAATACTTAAAGGAAGAAAAAACAACTTTTGTTTCGGCATTTCCCTTGCCCTCTCTTATGGTTGCAACGGAATATTTTACATTTTTCATTGCCGCCGAAAAATCAAACTCAACTGTCAGCTTTTCAAGCTTTGAATTTGAAGCATTTATAACAGCGGTTACGGTTGCGCCGCTTGTGCTGATATTGACCGATTCCGCACTTGCAACATCAATACCGTTGATTGCATCGTAAATATTTGCGGCACTCTTATAGTCATAATCGCCATTATCGCCGCTGCCGTTGAAAATACCGCTCTTCTTGAGGGGTGATGAGTCGTTTTTGCCGGATGAAGATGCGCTCGAGGAGCCGTCCTTTAGCTTGAGGGTAACGGTATACTTGCCGTCCTTCCGGGTGCAGGTTGCACTCGAAACATCAGAGGCAGAAAGGGAAGCCTTGCTCATATATGCGGCGCTGCCCTTTTTGTTGGTATACTCGGATGTACCGACGCCAAGAAAATCGTTTACCGTATTCTTAACCAATTCAAGGCGCATCAAAGCGCCGCCCTCAAGGCTGTTTATTGAGGTTGTTCTGGTCTTGCTGTACCCTGCCTTGCCGTTTACAGCGGTATTCACCGCTGAATTGTAAAGCTTTACTATCTCGCTTTTTGAAGAAGGCACAGCCTTTTGGGTGGTTGTTACCTTCTTTGTGGTAGTCACTTTCTTTGTTGTGGTAACCTTCTTCGTGGTGGTAGGCTTCTGTGTAGTTGTTTCGGTGGTAGTTTCAGTAGTGGTTTGAGTTGTAGTTTCGATTGTTGTCTCTTCGGTGGTCGTTTCGGTTACAGGGTCAGATGTTGTTACGGCTGAGGTTGATTGTGTAACAGCCTCGGTTGCCGCACCGAGACCTGTTGCATCGGTTACGGGCAGAGTCTGCTGAGTTGACTGCGCCGCGGTTTCAGGCTCGTTTTCCGAATCACAGCCTGCGAAGAAAACCACCGTTGCCACACAGGCAAAAGCCAATATTATTGCCGTAAATTTTTTCATGTCGCTTGCCCCTTTCAATTTGTATATTCATCAAGAAAATACTGCATTACCTTGTTGGTTACCTTTGTTGCAGGGCCGCTGCCCCAACCGCCGTTTTCCACGATACACACCGCCGCCAGCGGTAAATCGCTCCTTGATGAGTAGCCCGCAATCCACGAATGGGAATCCGCATCATCAAGCTGTGCCGTACCTGTTTTGGCGCAGAATTCAAGATTCGGGAAAGTGGAATCACCGTACTTGTTTACAACGGTTGAACGCATAATCTTCTGTATTTTTGCCGCAATTACAGGGTCAAGAGTTACTGTAATCTGCGCCTTTGGGGATGTGTTGGTCCAAAAATCCGAAAATTTCTTTATTCTGTTGGGTGCATATCCGTTGCCCGAATTTGCAATGGCTCCCGTAATTGAGAGCAGATGGGCAGGATTTATGAGTGTTGTGGACTGACCTATACCTGCCCAGCCAAGCTCAGCTTCACTCGTTGTGCTGGGTGCAAAATGGCTTTTTGCAAGGCGAACGCTTCCGCTGTAAAGCTGAGTGTTGAAGCCGAGCGAATTCGCCGCCGCAAGCAGCTTTTCCGCTCCGAGTTCAACGGAAATTTCGGCAAATGCGCTGTTACAGGATTTATTGAAAGCCTCCTCAAAGCTTACCTCGCCATGCTTGCCGTTACAGGTAACGGAGCCGTCCTCGCATTTATACTTACCGTTGCACTCAAAGGTGCGGCTGTCTATATCGGGAATATTTTTATATGCCGCCACGGCTGTTACGATTTTCATAACCGAGCCCGGAGTATATACACCCGAAACCGCTTTATCGAGAAAAACACCGTCATATTTCTTTGCCGTGAGCAGATTATCGGGTACATTGTGAGCATCGTAAGTGGGCTTGGAAACGCTGCACAGAAGCTCGCCCGTTTTGTAGTTATACACCATAACGGTGCCGTTGTATTTGCCGAGCGCTTCGTACGCAACACGGCAAGCCTCACTGTCGATATTGAGGGTGATTCCCGCATCCGCCTCACCGTCCTTGAGCCTGTAAATGCCCTCAAAGAGAGAGTAGCCCGAAAGCTTTGAGCGGTAAAGCGACTGAGTGCCCGTTGAAATGAATCCCGATGTATCACCGACTATGTGGAGCGTTGCCATTCTTACAGCCTTTGAGGAATTGAAAACTCTTTCACCGTCCTCGCTGTAAGCGAGAGCTTCGCCGTTACGGTCATACACCGTGCCTGAATTCACGGTTGTGCCGTTTGAATATATGTGCTGATTTGCACGGTTTGCCGCCCACTCGGAGCCGTTTGAAGCAAGATTCCACAGCAGGAAACCAACCCCTGCCGCAAACAATACAACAAGAACTATAAGCACTCCCGTGCGTCTCAGGGTCTGCCTCATTCAAACGCCTCCTTTCAGTTTATCTTTTACGTTTATTTACGGGGATATCGCCGTTCGCTTTGGGTGAAGGACGGGGAGCCCTCGGTCTGCTTACGGGCACGGATGCCACGGGTGCGGGAGGCTTGAACTGATTGCCTGCCGCCTTGATGTAAGCCAGAAGCCCCCAGGAGCAAATCATGCTTGAGCCGCCGCGGCTTATAAACGGAAGAGTAACACCCGTAAGGGGAAGAATATCGGTAATTCCGAAAATGTTGAGCGAAAGCTGGAAAAGCAGCATTCCTGCCGCCGCAACAGCCGCTATTGCATAAAAGCTTGAGCCCGACTGCCTTACACTTCTCAGAGCAAAAAGAGCAATGCCCATAAAGCAAAGCAGCACGCACAGCCCCACTATAAGACCCATCTCCTCGCAGATAAGACCGAAAACAAGGTCCGTTGAAGCGGCGTAGATGTTTCTCAGCTTGCCTTCTCCAACTCCGAGCCCGAGCATTCCGCCCGACGCCATGTACATAAGAGTCCTCGTCTGCTGATAGCCCGAGGTGTCCATATAATCCCAAACATGAAGATATGCTTCAAACCTTGATGCAACATAGGGCTTGAAATAAATTATAAGCACCGCTCCCATAAGAGCCGCCGTACAGATAAGTATGATTGTTCTTATATCACCCGAACGCATGAACGCAATTATAATGAAGGTGAAAAAGAATATGAGCGCCGTGCCGAAATCCTGCATAAGGAAAAGTGCACCCACGCAGGTGAGAGAATAAAGTATATATTTGGTAAGGCTCGCATTTGAAATAAGATATTCAAGCGTTACGGCGCCTACCAATATGAATGCAATTTTAACAAGCTCCGAGGGCTGAACGGAGAAAAAGCCGAGGTCAATCCAGTTAAGAGTGCCGTTTGTTGTTTGTGCAAGGGCAAGGTTTGCCGCAAGTACAAGGATTGACAGTATGGCAACGGGAACTCTCAGCTTTGAGGCTATGTCGATATTCCTGAGCACAGCAAGCATTATAAGGTAAACCACTAATCCCAGCCCTATACCTGCCGCCTGCTTTATCAGATAACTGTCGCTGAAGCTTGCGCACACGGTAAGCCCTATGCCGCACAGGAAAAACGCCATTGCTTCAAGCTCAAAATAGTCACTCCTCGTGGCAAGCACGCCCACAAGCATATAAACCCATTCCACTATTATGTAGCCGCAGAAAACAAGGATTACCGTTTCGTTTATTTTGCTTCCCCTGTAAATCACGCAAGCTGCCGACAAAAACTGAAACAGCGTTATAAAAGTCATAACGGTTACAAGCTTGAAAGCAGGCTGTTTGCCGGGCTTTGCCGCATTTTTGTTTTTTGATGACGCCGTTGCCACAGCAGACCCTCCTTTCACTTAATTCCATCTGTATTTTATCACACAATTTTTAAAATCTCAACGGCAAGAAGCCAAATAACAAACAAGTTTTATAATTAATTAATAAACAGTTTATTTTTATGGTGTATTCTCAATCTGAAACACCATATTCCTTGCGGCATATACTGTAACGAAGCAGTTTTTGCTTTTTTTCAAATTTTAACATTGCAAGCGAGGAAAATATAGTGTATAATGTTTTAAATATCATCATTTATAATAGAGTAGTTTGCGAAAAAAGGAGGGATTAACCGATATGTACGCATATTTTGACAACAGCGCAACCACCGCAGTATGCCCCGAAGCGATAGACGCAGTAAACTACTGCATGCGTGAATGTTGGGCTAATCCGTCCTCGCTCCATGAACTCGGTCTGCAGGCTGATGACCTGCTTGAAAAATCAAGGGAAAGCATTGCAAGAAGACTGTCCTGCCAGCCTGATGAAATAATCTTTACCTCAGGCGGTACGGAAAGTAACAACATCGCCCTTATCGGCGCCGCTCACGCCATGAAGCGCAACGGCAAAAAAATTATTTCAACCTCCGTTGAGCATCCGAGCGTTGACGAAACCTTAAACCGCCTTGAAACTGAGGGCTTTGAGGTTGTAAGACTCAGGGTTGATTCCTACGGCAGAATAAACGAGCGTGAGCTTTTCTCCGCAGTTGACCGTAACACAATTCTTGTAAGCATCATGGCAGTAAACAACGAGGTCGGCACCGTTCAGCCCTTTGAAGCGGCTAAAAAAGCCGTGCTTGCTGCCCGTTCATCTGCCCTTGTTCATTGCGATGCCGTGCAGGCATTCGGCAAAATTCCGCTCAAGCCCGCCCGTTCGGGTATTGACCTTATGAGTATCAGCTCACATAAAATCCACGGACCCAAGGGAGCAGGTGCTCTCTATATCCGCAAAGGAGTCAAGCTTTCGCCAAGGGTTTTCGGCGGCACTCAGGAAAAACAGATTCGCCCCGGCACTCAGCCCATGCCCGCCATTGCAGGCTTCGCTGCGGCAGCAGATGCTCTGCCCAACCCTGCTGACGAACTCCGCTCGGCGGCAATTCTCAGGGATTATCTTGTTTCCCGTCTTTCGGAAATTGAAGGAATCGTTATAAACTCTCCGCCCGATGCCCTGCCCTACATTACGGGTATCTCCGTAATCGGCAGAAAATCGGAGCCCATGCTCAACTACCTTTCATCCAAGGGGATCTGCGTTTCCGCAGGCTCTGCGTGCTCCAAGGGTAAAAAGAGCAAGGTGCTAACAGCCATGGGGCTTCCGTCCGAGAGGCTTGACGGTCCGCTGAGAATCAGCTTTTCAAGATTTACCACGGTTGAAGAAATTGATGCCCTCGTACTCTGCCTTTCGGAGGCTCGCAGGGCTGTAAGAGGAATAAAATAAATTTTTGCTAAGGAATGTTCAAATGAAAGAAATAATACTCATAAAAAACGGCGAGCTTGCCCTTAAGGGTCTTAACCGCCGCACTTTTGAAGATATGCTCGTTAAAAATATGCGCCGCCGCCTTGAAACACTCGGCACATTTAAATTCTCCGTTGAGCAGTCAACAATTGTTGTTACCCCTCAGGATGAATACACCGACCTTGACGAAGCGTTTGACCGCCTTAAAAAGGTTTTCGGCATAGCAGGGCTTTCAAGAGCGGCTGCGGTTGAAAAGGATATGCAGGTGATTCTCCCCTGCGCTGAGGAATTCCTTTACGACCAGCTGAGCACCGCCTCCACTTTTAAAGTAAACGCCAAAAGAAGCGATAAAAAATTCCCTCTCAAATCCCCCGAAATCTGCAACGAGCTGGGCGGTTATCTGCTCAGAAAGTTCAAGAATCTGAGCGTTGATGTTCACAATCCTGATGTAACCGTAACCGTTGAAATCAGGGATACTGCCGCTTACATCCACGGCAACCAGATTAAGGGTGCCGGCGGAATGCCCACTGGCAGCGCAGGCAGAGCCACTCTGCTTATTTCAGGCGGAATTGACAGCCCCGTTGCAGGCTACATGATGGCAAAAAGAGGCCTTGAGCTTTGCGCTGTTCACTTCGCCTCTCCCCCGTATACCAGCCAAAGAGCGGAGCAGAAAGTTCACTCCCTGCTTTCAAAGGTTGCTCAGTACAGCGGCAGAATATCGCTCTTTGTTGTTCCGTTTACGGAAATTCAGGAGCAAATCAAGGATAATTGCCCTGAGGAGCTTTTCACCGTAATTATGCGCCGCATGATGATGCGCACCTCTCAGATTATTGCCGCCAAACAAAATGCAGGCGCTCTTATCACAGGCGAAAGCGTAGGTCAGGTTGCAAGCCAGACCATGCAGGCGATTGCGTGCACTCAGGCGGTGTGCGAAATCCCCGTTTTCCGCCCCCTTATCGGCATGGATAAGGACGAGGTGGTTGCAATTTCAAGAAAAATTGACACCTTTGACATATCAATCCTCCCCTATGAGGACTGCTGCACGGTATTTACACCCAAGCATCCCAAAACAAGACCCACCATTGAAATGCTTGAAAAAGCCGAGCAGGCGCTGGATGTTCCCGCGCTTATTCAGAGAGCGGTGGAAGAAACAAGATTCCTTTCCATCCACGGCTACGAAAGATAACAGCTCATCCCGTTTTTCGGAGAAACACAATGAAAACTTCCAGAATTATAATGTCCTTTGTTGCGGTGATTCTTGCCGTCACGGTTATTGTACTTATCCCCGGCATCTCAACGCTTAAAGAAAAGCTTGAAAACACCGAGAATCTCTCCGTCCCCGAGGAAATATATGAGCTCAACGCAGTACTGAAAGATACCTCCTGCGTTGATTTCGGTTCAATCAGCCCCAAGGATTACGAGATTGATTTCCCTTACGGAATCATGCCTTCCATGAAGGCGGCATACTCCGTAAATCAGGACACCGTAGGCAGGCTCAATGTAATCGGCACGGAGCTTGACACCGTTGTTACCCAGAGTGACGATAATGATTACTACCTTCGTTACGACTTTTTCGGTAAGTACACCTATTTCGGCAACGTTTACCTGGATTACCGTTGCTCTGCGGACAAACTGTGCAAAAACAACATCCTCTACGGGCACACCACCCGAAGCGGAAAAGAGGCTTTTCGCTCACTTTCCGAATACACCGACCCGGAGCATTTTATAAATCACCCGATTATTGAATATTCCACCCTTTTCAAAACCTACCGCTTCAAAATCTTTGCCGTTATAATATCAACGGCTGACCGAAGCGAGGACAACTGCTATTTTGATTATATCTACCCCTACATGACGGATAAAAACTGCGTAGGATACCTTGAGCAGATACGCCAGCGCTCGCTGTATGAAACGGGGGTTGAGGTTTCACCTGAGGATACCTTCCTCACCCTCTCCACCTGCTACTACGGTTACAGCTCCTTTGATGCACGCCTTGCGGTTATAGCGAAGCTTATGGACGAGGGCGAGAGTGACTCGGTAAATGCCGATGCAGTTGTTGAAAACCCCGATTACCGCAGACCCGATGCCTGGTACAAAAGCCGCGGCATTGAAAACCCTTATGCAGACAGTAAGCCCTGGACTCCCAGCGCAACAGATTAAGGGCTCTTTAAAAATAAAACAAAAAAACAGGAGGTATACACCGTGTCCGATAATAAAAACATAAACCCCGCCGGTGAAAACGATGAACTCCACGAGCTTGATTTCAGCAGCTTCTTTTCACAGTTTGAGGATTTGGAAGCAGACGAGCCCAAAGAGCAGGCAGCTTCCGTAATTCCCACATCCTTTGACCCTGCGGACGATTCAAATGCAGTCCCCTCTGCCGCTCCCGACAAGGCTGCAGTATTTGACCCTGCTTCTGGCAATGACGATTTTCTTTCAGATGCACGCAAGGAGCTTGATGACCTTTTAGCAAGCATTACCGCTCCCTCTGTCCTTTTCGGCGAAGAGGAACCCGAAGCACCTGTTGAAGAAATCAGCGCACCTGTTGAGGAAGTCAGCGCACCTGTTGAGGAAGTCAGCGCTCCTGTTGAGGAAGCAAGTGCTCCCTCCGAGGAAGTAAGTGCTGAAATTGACGAGGTAAAGGAAGAAATTTCTGCCACTCCCGTCATCCCTGCCGTAATTCCTGAACCTCAGCAGCCCGAGCAGGAGGAAGAAGCGGCGGCTTTTGCTCCCGTTGTCAACACCCCCGTTGAAGCTTTTGCGGTAAACATTGAGCCCGAACAGGAAACAGCCACCGAAAAGGCTGAAAAATCAGGCAAGAAAAAGCTCCCTGCCGCCGAGATCGTAAGAAGAACAGTTCTTGCAGTTTCCATTATCACCATAATCGGCAGTCTGGCTTTCTTCGTTTACACATATTTTGTTGACCCGCTTCTCAGCGAGCGCAAGAATCAGCAGGCATCCGAACTTATAGACGTTATAGAAGTTCCGGCAGGTACCCTTGAGTCTGAAAAATGGGCAGAACTTGAGGCTCAGTATCCTGATATTGATTTCCCGCCTGATATGAACATCCGCTACGCTTCCCTTTACTCAAAAAATACCGACCTTGCAGGCTGGATTACCATTGACGAGTTCGGCATCAATCTTCCCCTTGTTCAGGGCTCCGACAATTCATATTACCTCTCAAGGGATGTTTACAAGAAGCGTACTGAATACGGCGTTCCCTTCTTTGATTACAGAAACAACCTCTATTTCCTTGACCGTAACACAGTTGTTTACGGCCACAATATGAGATATTCAGACCTTATTTTCGGTATGCTCGAGGATTACAGAACAGTTAAGGGCTTCAAAAAAGCTCCCACAATCCAGTGCAACACCATATATGACGAACTCACATGGAAAGTTTACGCTGTTTTCATCACAAACAGTGATGCCAAGGCTGATAACGGTTATGTTTTCAATTACAATTTCACCGCCCTTACCGATGAAAAATTCTCTGAATACATAACTCATATAGACAAGCGTGCCCTCTACAAGACAGGCGTCGATATGCTCCCCACCGATAAGATACTTACCCTTTCCACCTGCTGCTACGATTTTGACAGCGCAAAGCTCGTTGTTGTGGCAAGGCTTCTGAGAAACGGTGAAAGCGCAGATGTTGACACTTCGCTTGCAGTTACAAATCCCAACCCGAAGTATCCCCAGGCATGGTATGATGCCAATAACAAAACCAACCCCTACGCAAACGATGAAAAATGGTATGCCTGATACCGCTGAAAGGTGATTTTAAAGTATGAGTAATTCCGCAGGAATTTTGATTCTTGATAAAACTCAGCGTGAGCAGAATGCAGAGGCTTCAGCGCTTCTGCACAGCGCTCTTGGCAGCAAAAAGATTTCTGTTGATGAAACCTTCACCTCGTCCAAGGCTTTGTTTTCAGCTGTCGGCGCCGCACTCGGTGCCAATCAGACTGTTATAGTCGCCGCCGAGCCTGCAGTATTTTATGCCGCAAAAAATATGCTTATAAAAGCTCTTTCCCTCAAAACCGCCGAAAACAGCGATGTTGCCGCTCTTCTGCCCGTAGGCTACACGCCCAAGAGTGAGGAAGAATATGCCGCTGTTACGGGGTTCCCTAAAAAAGCACAGGTTTTCCCCACCAAAAACGGTCTTTTTACCGCATTCATGCTCAGCGCCGGCGGAAAGAATCTGCTTTTCCTCCCCCTCAAGACCTCCTGCCTCAAGGAGTATTTAGGGGCCGAAATAGGTGAAATCATAAAAAACCTTGATGCCGCAGAAAGAACATCACGGCTTATCCCCGCACTCGATACCTTGCCTGTTCAGAAAAAGCCCGCCCTGCCCGAGCTTCCCAAGGCAGAGGCGCAGACTCTCTGCATGCAGCTTGAGGCAAAGGGTATGAAGGTTGCGGTAGCTCAGATGGGTCCTACGGGCGCTCTCAAAGAGCTGTTTGAGTCAGGCTCCGCTTTCGTTTTTGACGAAACACCCTGCGGAAAATGGACTGACGGCGAGTTCAACGATTATTTTGCCGCCGAGGTAAAGTCTTGCATAGAAAGAAACGGCACCGATACAGGCATTGCTGTTTCAGGGCTTTATTCGGACAAGGAAACAAACGGCAAATTCATGTTCTGCTGTGTTGCCGACAAAGCAGGGGCAGACATAATAAAAGTCAGCGGCGAAAATGCCGCAAGCGTTGCGTCTGACTGCATGAGCCGCCTTGTTGAAGCGCTCAGCGATTCGCTCGCAAGCGACAAGGCAGAGCAGACTGCCGCAGTCTCTCCCGTAAAGCCTGTAAAAACCAAGCGTGAGCTTATCATTGCAAGCGTTTCAATTGCTCTTTCCGTAATCGTTTGCGCAATACTTGCATTTGTTGTTTTCATGAATCCCAACCCTTCCTCCGTTGATGCTCAGCCTCAGCAGAGCATTGAGCAGAGCGAGCAGAAGGCCGATTCTCCCGTAGAGAACGTCAGCGATTTGTATTATCAGTAATGCTGAAACGGGCAAAAGCGCTTGAGATTAACAGTTTTTTAATAAAAAACAGATAATGAACGATTGACAATCGGATTTTTTGTGATTATAATAAGTAAGTAAAGTTCTGTCATTATGGCTTTGGCTTTAATGATATGTGGAGCAAACAAGTTCAAATTGAAAGGAGTCAAAAGCAATGGAAAACATCACCAGTGCACTTGAAAACATCGACATCGTAGAACTTCTTGATAAGGTTTATCCTTATGCAGAAAAGGCTATCAACTGGATCACTTCCTCCGATATCCTCTCCAAGGTTCCCGAGTATGTTGAGAAGGCTGTTGAAATTCTCGGCAAAGTTGTTGAGTATGTTATGGGTCTTGTTGGCTAATTGAAAGCAAAAAAATCGCCGTGAAATCTCAGGATTTCACGGCTGTTTTTTTATTTATACTTTTTGAAACAGTAATCTAATATGTCTGAAACACAATATCTTACGCACATTCGAGCATTTTTCTCTTTGCCATACGGCAGTATGCCTGCATCGAAGAAATGCCCGACTGCACGCAACCTATTGCATTTCAGATGCGAAGCAGTTTTGAAAGAGAAGATTTTCGTCACAGCAAGGCGAAAATCTGTAGGAATACGAGGCTATTTCAAAGATTTTTAACGAAGCTGTGGCGGAAATATACCTTTCAAAACCATATTAATTACTGATTCAAAAAGTATACTTTTTGCGTTCTCTCAGCTCTTTGAAAAAATCCGCAAGCAGCTGTGCGCACTCATCCTCAAGCACCCCTCTTACGGTAAGCGGCTTGTGGTTGTACGGGAATTCAAATAAATCCGTAACCGTGCCGCAGGAGCCTGCCTTTTCATCCTTTGCGCCGAACACAACCTTTTTAATGCGTGAGTTTATTATTGCCCCTGCACACATCGGGCACGGCTCAAGGGTAACATACATGTCACATTCCCACAGCCGCCAACCGCCCAAAGTGTCACAGGCGTTGCTGATAGCTTCAATCTCCGCATGAGCAAGCGCATTTTTGCCCTTTTCCCTTCGGTTTCTGCCCGTTGCAACAACCTCGCCATCCCTTACCACCACAGCACCTACGGGCACTTCTCCGTCCTCGGCGGCAAGCTTCGCCTGCTCAATGGCAAGGCGCATAAATTCAATATCCTTCTGCATTTAAAAGCCCTGCCATTCTACATTCATTGAAGTCATTACAAGCATTATTATAAGCGCTATTATCATTGCGGCGTTGAGAACATACGCCTTGCCCTTATGCCCTGAGGTCAGTATACCGAGCCTCTTTGTAAGCCTGAGCGATTTACCGTCAATGAGCACCAGCACCGCAGCGCACAGTATGCCGAGCACGGCGGCAACAATCATTATACCGTAATATATAAGATTCTGCTGTGCCGCATCCGCTACGTCTGCAAGCATAAATTCAATAAACACCGAGAAGGAGTTATTCACAAAGTGGATAAGAATTCCCGTCCATATTGAGCCCGTAACGCACACCGCATATCCGATTGCCGCACCTGCAATAAGCGCAAACGGAGCCTGGATAAGATTGCTGTGCATAAGCGCAAAAACCACAGAGGATGCAATAATAGCAAAGCGGTCGCCGTATTTTCTCAGCGGCTGCATCACAACACCCCTCACCGCCAGCTCTTCGCACAGCGCAGGAACAACGGCAATGTGAAGGAAATAAAAGATTCTCTCAACAGGAGCTGAGGGAGCATCATAATAAACACCCGTGAGCACAAAGCCCCAGCTTTCCATCAGCGCTGTAAAATAATTTGTAACAAAATTTGCCGCAAGGCATATCAGGAAACCTACGGGCACAAAAAGCAGCATTGCGCTGATTTTTTTCGGTTTTGAGAAAACGAGTGAGTCCTCCCCTGTTCTTTTTTTCAGCACGGCTGAACCTATAAGGAACGGAACAAGCACCCCCAGCAAGGTGAAAAGCATCCCGTAAACGCTCTGAAAACCATTTGAGCTTTTGTACGCATTGTAAACCGGCTCAATATACAGCACAAAACCGAGAAGCTGCTGAACTATCACATAGCCGATTACGCACGCACCCGCAACCCTGCCGAAATACTTTATATCTCTTTTTTCATTTTGCTCCGCAATAAACATTCTGCGGTATTCCTCCTGCTGCATATAGGAATACTGATAACTGTTACCGTACATGGCAAAAATCACCTTTCAACTTCTTTGATTGTATTATAACCTAATTTTTCTCTGCCTACAATACATTAAATGAACCTTTTGAAAAATATTGTGTTGAAAAATAAAGTGATATATTATAAAATGTATAGTGAACTCTTTGAGAAAGGACGAAAACCATGATTAACATTCCCGAAATCAAGCTCGGCATTATCGCCGTAAGCAGAGATTGCTTCCCCATGACTCTTTCCGAATCCCGCCGCAAGGCTGTTGTTGCCGCCTGCAACGCAAACGGTACCGATATTTACGAATGCCCCATAGTTGTTGAAAATGAGAAACACGCCATGGCAGCCCTTGCAGACATCAAAGCAGCAGGCTGCAATGCCGTAGTTATTTACCTTGGCAATTTCGGACCCGAAACCTCCGAAACCATTATTGCCAAATATTTTGACGGTCCTGCAATGTATGTAGGCGCAGCCGAAGATTCCGCAGAGGATTTGCTTGACGGCAGAGGAGACGCTTACTGCGGCATGCTCAACTTAAGCTACAACCTCAAGCTCAGAGACGTTAAGGCTTACATCCCCGAATATCCCGTAGGCACTCCCGCAGAGCTTGCTGAAAAAATCGCTGAATTCATCCCCATTGCAAGAGCAATCAAGGGCTTAAGCGGTCTTAAGATTATTTCCTTCGGTCCCCGTCCTCAGGATTTCCTTGCCTGCAATGCCCCCATCAAGTGCCTTTACGGTATCGACGTTGAAATCGAAGAGAATTCAGAGCTTGACCTTTTTGAATCCTTCAACGCTCACGCAGGCGACGAAAGAATCCCCGCCGTTGTTGCCGATATGGAAAAGGAGCTCGGCGAAGGCAACTGCAAGCCTCAGGTGCTCCCCTCCCTTGCTCAGTACGAGCTTACTCTGCTTGACTGGGCAGAG
This sequence comes from Acutalibacteraceae bacterium, assembly GCA_045533875.1. Lineage (GTDB taxonomy): Bacteria > Bacillota > Clostridia > Oscillospirales > Acutalibacteraceae > CAG-177. The sequence goes on from JAZSIQ010000075.1 coordinate 21,230, forward strand.
AATCACAAAGGCTCCAGGGAATTCGTATGCTTTGCCAACAAGTGCTGGCCCGCATTCCAGACTCAGTTCGGTTTTGTTCCCTGCTATGTAAACAGCCGCCTTGCAGCAAGAGGCATTCCTGTCTCCTGCGAGGTTGATATTTACGGCGCTCTCAGCGAATACATCGGCTCATGCCTCAGCCTTGATGCTGTTACTCTGCTTGACATCAACAACTCCGTTCCCAACGATATGTATGAAAACGATATCAAGGGCAAGTTTGATTATAAAATTACCGACACCTTCATGGGCTTCCATTGCGGCAACACCCCTGCCTGCAAGCTTTGCTCCTGCACAATGAAGTATCAGAAAATCATGGCAAGAACTCTCCCTGTTGAGGTTACCAATGGCACTCTTGAGGGCAATATCGCTCCCGGTGACGTAACCCTCTTCCGCCTTCAGAGTACAGCGGATTCTAAACTGCGTGCTTATGTTGCCCAGGGTGAAATCCTTCCCGTTGACTGCCGCTCCTTCGGCTCAATCGGTGTTTTCGCAATCAAGGAAATGGGCCGCTTCTACCGCCATGTGCTTATTGAGAAGAACTATCCTCATCACGGCGCAGTTGCTTTCGGTCACCATGCAAAACAGCTCTTTGAAGTGTTCAAATACTTAGGAGTTGAGGATATCGGCTTCAACCTCCCTGCAAACATGTATTATAAAACCGAAAATCCGTTTTAAGGACTGAGATTTATGTTTAAAAAAATCCATTCCCCCGAAAGTGTGGGAATTCACAGTAACGGCATAGCGGATTTTATCGAAGAAATCGTTTCGGCAAGGCTGTGCACTCACGGCCTTGCCGTTGTGCGCTTCGGGAAACCCGTTTTTGAAAGCTACGAAAAGCATTTCGCGCCCGATAAGGTGCACAGAATGTACTCCGTAAGCAAAACCTTTGTAAGCGCCGCAATAGGTACTCTTATTGATGAGGGCAGACTTTCGCTCAGCGACAGGGTTGCCTCGTTTTTCCCTGAAAGAGTGCCGGAAAATCTTCATCCCTATATCGCCGCCGCCACCGTGCGTGACCTGCTTATGATGGCAACTCCTTTTAACGCCACCACCTACAGCGTGGAAGACAGCGACTGGGTGAAAACATTTTTTACCGCTGAGCCGAGCCACATGCCCGGCACGGTTTTTAACTATGACACCAGCGCTTCCCTTGTGCTTGACGCAATAGTTGAAAAAATTACGGGCAAGCCTTTTATGGACTACCTGTATGAAAAAGTGCTCAAATATATCGGCTTTGCCGAGGGGCGCAAGTGCGTAAAATCTCCGGAGGGCTTTTCATGGGGCGGCTCGGGTGTGCTGTGCACAATGCGCGAGCTTGCAGCTTTTGCTCAGCTTTTCCTTGATAAAGGCAGGGCGCCTGACGGCACACAGCTTATCAGCGAGGAATATATCACCGCCGCCGTTTCAAAGCAGATTTCAAACGAGGTGGACAATGCCTTCAGCTCCTATGGCACCTTCGGCTACGGCTATCAGGTGTGGCGCACCGAGGACGGATTTGCCTTCCTCGGCATGGGAAATCAGCTTGCAATCATTTATCCCGAAAAGCAGCTGTTTTTCGTCTGCATTTCGGACGACCAGGGCAACTCCGCCGCCCGTGAGATTCTTCTGCGCTCTTTCAAGAAGAATGTGGTTGAAAAAATCACCTGCGACTACCTGCCTGAAAACGCAAAGGCAAAAGCCCGTCTTGATTCGCTTTGCGGCAGCTTCAGAATGCCTGTCCCCGAGGGCACGGCATGCTCACCGCTTACCGAAAAGATAAACGGAAAAGTATTTGAACTCAATAAAAATCCCATGCAGATTTCCGATATCCGCTTTGATTTTGAGGTCGACTGCGGCAAAATGACCTACACCACCCCGAGGGGAATAAAAATCCTCTCCTTCGGTATGGGCTATTTCGATGACGGAGTTTTTCCCGAAACTCACTACTACGGTGACACAATCGGCTCTGCGCTCGGCAGAGGCTACGAATGCCACACCGCCGCCGCATGGCAAAGCGATGATAAACTGATTATCCGCTGCTATATAACGGATGATTACCTCGGCAATCTCACCGTCTCCGTTTCCTTCAAAAGCGGAGCACCCGATCTGCTCATGACCAAAACTGCGGAATGGTTCCTCAATGAATATAAGGGCTTCGCAGGCGCAAAAAGATAATTTCAAAAAACGCTTGACTTTCGTTGTGCGGTTTGCTATAATCTATTACCGTTGCAGAGTATGCAACGGAATCTTTAAATTTAAAATGAAGATCCTTGCCGCAGGCAGTCTGCGGCCAAAGACCAGAAGGAGGTGCTTTTAGAATGTCAGCAAAATACGAAACCGTCATGATTTTCTCCCTCGCTAAGGGCGAAGAGGCAGCTGTTGCTCTCAAGGAGAAATTCCAGGCTATGATCGAAGCAGCAGGCACTTTTGAAAGCGTTGACGAGTGGGGCAAGAGAAAGCTCGCTTATCTCATCAACGACGAAGCAGAAGGCTACTATGCTATCTATCATTTCGATGCTCCTGCAGCTTTCCCTGCAGAGCTTGAGCGTGTTGCGAACATCACAGACGGTGTTCTTCGCTCACTCACCATCAAAAACTAAGGAGGGTATGCAATGCTTAACTGTGCAGTAATCATGGGCAGGCTCGTTGCAGACCCCGAGCTCAAAACCACGGCTACCGGCTTGTCCGTTACTTCTTTCACCGTGGCTGTTGAGCGCCGTTTCGCAAGACCCGGCGAAGAGCGCCAGGCAGATTTCATTGATGTTGTTGCATGGAGACAGACCGCTGAGTTTGTAACCAGATTTTTCCGCAAGGGCTCAATGATTGCCGTTCAGGGCTCAATCCAGGTCAGAAATTATGAGGACAAAAACGGTGCTAAGAGAAAGGCCGTTGAGATTGTTGCAGATAACGTAAGCTTCTGCGGCTCCAAGTCCGAAACAGGCTCCGTATCCCGTACAGAAGAGAATATAAGAGCTGCGGCTCAGCCCGCTCCCTCATATTCCACCGTTGATGCGGACGATTTCAAGGAAATTCCCACTGAGGACGATCTCCCCTTTTAATGACCGTCCCTTTAGTTTGTGAAAGGAGATAAAATCATGGCATACGAAAAGAATGACAGAAGACCCAACAAAAAGGGCCATAAGAAAGTTTGCTCATTCTGCGTTGATAAGGTAGAGCGTATTGATTATAAAGATGTTGATAAGCTTCGCAAATTCACATCTGACAGAGCAAAGATTCTCCCCCGCCGTGTAACCGGCACCTGTGCAGCTCATCAGAGAGAGCTCACCACAGCTATCAAGCGTGCTCGTCATCTTGCGCTTCTCTCCTACACCAGCGACTGATTATGAGCCACGGCATCAGCCGTAAAAGCTAAAAAAATTAAGCAGTATGATTTCGGTCATACTGCTTTTTGTTTTATCATCCGAGCAGCACTTCGCTGTTCGTTCCGTAAAAGATATCTTCCCTGCCGCTGATAAGTCGGCAGAAATCATCAAATTTTGCCCAAGTGTTATCAACATCGAACTCGTAGCTGTGACCGAAGATGTAGAAAAGCTTCGGTCTGTCAGGCTTTAAGGCTATGAATTCCTCCGCAAGTGAAAACAGCTTGTCCCAATCCATGTGATATACTGTGGGCTTGAATTCCATTAAATTATCCTGCAAATCAAAGCTTGTGTCGCACTCGATTGTTCTGGCATATTTTATACCGCTCTTTTCGGCAAGGATTGAAGAAACCCTTGAATCGTAATTCTTGCCGCCGCAGGGATAAGCCATCCCCTGCACCTTATAGCCTGCAAGGCGGCTCAGTTCCTCTGCATCCTCGCAGACCTGCCTGAGAATCTCCGCCTCATCAAGCTGAGTGAGCAGCGGATGAGTGAGAGTATGGACAGCAATCTCGTGCCCTTCGTAAATTTTTGCAATCTCTTCGGGTCGGGGCTTTACATGGGCAACTGTTTTGCCGTTTATAAAAAGCGAGCCGTTGGTGCCGAGCAGACCTGAATTGATATTGAAAGTACCTTTGAGCGAATAGCGGTTGAGCATATCAATGAGCATTCTGTCCTGCGTTACACCGTCATCATAGCTGAAGGTTACCGCCTTCATTTTACCGTTAAACATAATAACACCTCTTAAAAAAGCCCATGCAGCCTTATGACCGCATGGGCAATGTAATTATACGGATTAATCCTCGTCCTCTGCTGCCTTCTTGGCTTCTTCGATAACCTTCTGGGCAACGTTGCCGGGAGCGTCCTCATAGCGTGCAAACTCAAGGGTGAAATAGCCTCTGCCTGCAGTTACGGAACGGAGAACTGTTGCGAAATCGCCCATTTCAGCCATGGGAACTTCAGCAACAAGCTCCTGCATCTTGGGCTCGTCAGCGGGACCCATGCCGAGAACACGACCGCGGCGCTTGGTGATATCACCCATGATATCGCCGAGGTTGTCATCGGGCATATAAGCCTTAAGAGTGCCGATGGGCTCAAGGATTGTGGGCTGTGCCTCAGGGATAGCTGCCTTGAAAGCAAGCTGAGCGGCAGTTTTGAATGCCATTTCTGAGGAGTCAACGGGATGGTAGGAGCCGAAGTAAAGAGCTGCCTTGATGCCTACCATGGGATAACCTGCGATAAGACCCTTTGCGATGCTCTCGCGAAGACCCTTTTCAACTGCGGGGAAGTAGTTCTTGGGAACTGCGCCGCCGACAACTTCGTCAGATGTGAATACGAATTCTTCTTCGCCTGCATAGGGCTCGAAACGAATCCATCCATCATCGAACTGACCGTGACCGCCGGTCTGCTTCTTATGACGTCCCTGCTTCTCAACAGTCTTGCGGATGGTTTCTCTGTAAGCAACTCTGGGAACTGCAAGGTCAACCTCTACGCCGAACTTGTTCTTAAGCTTGGTAACGATTGTATCAAGGTGCTGCTCACCGAGACCGGAGAGAACCTGCTCCTTGGTTTCAACGTTGGTAACGAAGGTGATGGTAGCATCTTCTTCTGCAAGTCTGTTAAGACCTGCTGCAACCTTATCTTCTTCACCCTTCTTGCGTGTCTTAACTGCCATGGAAAGGCAGGTTACGGGGAACTTAACGGGAGCGAGCTCAACAGCGTTCTTTTCGCTGCAAAGAGTGTCGCCTGTTTTGAAATCAGCAAGCTTGGTAACTACGCCGATATCGCCTGCGGGGATAACGGTTGTATCTTCCTGCTTGCCGCCCTTTGCGTAAACAAGCTTACCCATCTTCTGGCTTTCGCCAGTACGGAAGTTGTAAGCGGGAGCATCGGGAGTAATCTTACCGGAAACAACCTTGAAGAAGGACATCTTGCCAACGAAGGGGTCAGCAACAGTCTTGAAGCAGATTGCTGCAAGAGGACCGTTTTCGTCGCACTTGATATCGCCTTCGCCTGCGTATGTTGCAGCATCGGGAGCAACAGCGGCGATGGTATCAAGAAGAATGTCAACTGCATCGGTGTTGTAACCGGAGCATGCAAATACGGGGTAAACAGCGCCGGAAGCGATACCTTCCTTGAGGCCGTTGGTAACTTCTTCAGCGGTGAATTCCTCACCCTCAAAGAATTTTTCCATAAGTGCTTCGTCAGCAGAAGCAACAACCTCGTTGAAAACTTCCTTGAGCTCAGCTACCTGATCATTGTCAGGAACAGCAACTTCTGTTGCCTTGCCGTTTGCATAGGTATAAGCCTTGCCTGTTGCAAAGTTTACATAAGCCTTAACGCTGCCGCCTTCCATAACGGGAACGATAACGGGGCAAGCCTGAGTTTCATACTCAGCCTTGATAGCTTCAAAAGTCTTGTAGAAATCGGTGTTTTCAGCGTCGCAACGGGTAACTGCGAACATCTTGCCGATTCCTCTTTCGTTTGCTGCCTTGATGGCTTTCTCTGCGCCTACGTCAATGCCGAGACCTGCGGCAAGAACTATAAGAACGCTCTCAGCTGCGCGTACGCCTTCGCTTACGCCGCCTGCAAAGTCGAAAAGACCGGGAGTGTCAAGAATATTGATTTTGGTGTTTTTCCACTCGAGGGAAGACATGGCTGTGGAAATTGATGACTTACGTCTTTTTTCCTCTGCATCAAAGTCAAGAGCGGTGTTACCGTCAGCAACTCTGCCGAGTCTGTCGGTTGCCTTGGCAAGGAAAAGCATTGCCTCAGCAAGTGTGGTTTTGCCTCTGCCGCCGTGACCGGCGATGGCTACATTTCTGATGTCTTTAGCATTGTAGGCTTTCAAGAAAATTTCCTCCTTAGTATTCGCTTGGGTTGCGATAGATAATGTTAAAGCACGCTAACAAAAAAGATTATAACACAAGGTATTTGACATTTCAATAATTTTTTTGTTGATTTTGCCTGCTTTTTCGGTAATTTTTATTATTTTTTATTCTTATGGTGAACTTTGGAGCCCGTTGTGGCTTTAACTGCGCCTGTGATTTTTTTGACAACAGGCTTGATTATCGGCTCGGGTTCGGGTCTTGTGGACTCCTTTGCCACCTCTCTGTCCTCGCCCCACAGGTGGATAATTCCGTCCTCATTGAGCAGCTTTATGAGTACGATTGCAAGAGGAAGAATGAATACACCGAAGAAGCCGAAAAGCTCAAGGCCGAGGTACATTCCCATAAGGGTAAGAATCGGGTGCACACCGAGGTTTGATGCCACAAGCTTGGGCTCAAGCACCTGACGGATAACGGTTATAAGCGCATAAATTACAAGCAGACCTATTCCCAACCCGTACTGCTGCGAAAGCAATAAGCTGTAAAGCGCCCAGGGAATCATTATGGTACCTGTACCGAAAATGGGGAGTATATCCAGCAATGCTGTGCAAAGCGAGATTACAACAATATAATCACCTGAATAAAAACCTGCAAACTTAAGGATATTAAGACCTACAAACAGCTCGCAGAAGGTGATGAAAATTATAATTATATAGGATTTCACCATCTTCGCCATAGAGCTCAGGGTAATACGCTTTGCGGCGGAAAGCTTGTGCGCCGTTTCCTTTTTGAGGCTCTTTTTTATCAAACCTGAAATTTCATCATAGTCTGTTGTGAGGAAGAAGCACGCAATGAAGAAAATAACAATTGTAATAACGAGGCTCGGGATTCTCTTGGCGGTGGAGAGAATGGGTGAAGCGATGGATGAAATGTTGATTGACGAACCTGACAGCTTATCGGAAATATCGGAGAATGAAAAGCCGAGCATTGAAGCGATTGTTGCGGCGGATTCGCCGTTTTCAATGGAAAGGAGAATTCTGTCCACCATACCGGAAACCGCTGTTCTTGCAGTCTCCTCAAGCGAAGCGGGAAGCACAGAAGCCATATTGAGCACCCACGCTTCAATCGTGGTGATAAGCCCCGGCAAATCATTGAGCTTTGCGGTAACAAAGCCCGCAAAATCGCGGAATTCCGCAACAAGCCTGTAACCCACAAGTATAACCGCAGCTATTACAATCACAATAAACGCAAACACAAAAAATGCCGAAATGAAGCCCTTCTTTATCCTTGTTTTTTCGGATACGGCATTAACCGGCTTTTGAAGTATCATTGCAATCATTGCCGCAAAAAGGAAGGGCGAGAAAAGCCAGAAGGCATACTTCATAAACAGGAAGAAGCCCACAATCAGCACGGCAAAATAGCAGATGTTTATTAACGCGCTGCGGCGTTTGTCCGTAATATTCACATTTAAACCCCCTTGTTGAAAAATGTTACTTCAATTATTTTACATCATGCCCCCCTGAAAAGCAATAAAACTTAAAAAAATTCTAAAAAGTTTCATATTTGGGCTTTTATATTTGAAAAAAGTGTGCTATTATTAATTATCTATTGACGCAAAAAGGAGATGCAAAGCATGAATATAGCTATTCTGGGTTATGGCGTTGTAGGCTCAGGCGTTGCTGAGCTCCTCTCAAAAAACCATGACCACATTGTTAAAAAGAGCTCGCAGGACGATATGCAGCTCAAATATATTCTTGACAGAAGAACCTTCCCCGGCGACCGTTATGAATCCCTCGTTATTTCGGATTTTTCAAAAATCCTTGAGGATGACAGCGTTAAAATCGTTGTTGAAACCATGGGCGGTCTTCACCCCGCTTATGAATATGTTCTCGATTCACTTAACGCAGGCAAGAGCGTAGTCACTTCCAACAAAGAGCTTGTTGCGGAAAAGGGCTATGAGCTTCTCAAGGCTGCCGAGGCAAACAATGCTAACTTCCTGTTTGAGGCAAGCGTAGGAGGCGGCATCCCCATCATCAGACCCATCCGCCAGTGTCTCGCAGCAAACGATATTGATGAAATTGCAGGCATCCTCAACGGTACCACCAACTTCATCCTTACAATGATGATTAAAGAAGGCATGAGCTTTGACGATGCACTCCGCCTCGCTCAGAAAAACGGCTATGCCGAGCGTGACCCCTCCGCTGATATCGAAGGTCACGATGCTTGCCGTAAAATCAGCATACTTGCCGCTCTTTGCTTCGGCAAGCACGTTTATCCCAAAGAAGTTTACACCGAGGGTATTACAAAAATCACCCTTGCCGATGTTGAATATGCCGCTTCATGGGGCGGCGTAATCAAGCTTATTGCAAGAGCAAAGCAGCTTGAAAACGGCAAGATTTCCGCTATCGTCAGCCCCGCATTTGTTGAAAGCAACAGCCAGCTTGCAGGCGTTGACGATGTATTCAATGCAATTCTCGTTCGCGGCGACGCCATAGGCGATGTTGTGTTCTACGGCAGAGGCGCAGGCAAAATGCCCACCGCAAGCGCTGTTGTGGCTGATGTTATCGACTGCGCAAAGAACATGGACCGTAAGAAATACGCAGGATGGCAGGATGCAGAAGAAAACTACGTTGCAAGCTATCTTGAAACCAAAACCGCTCTTTATGTCAGAATGACCGCTGACGATATGGCTTCTGCCGTCACCTCGGCTCAGAATGCCTTTGACAGTGTCAGAATCCTTACAAGAAACGGTGCTCCCGATAATGAACTCGCTTTCGTTACCGAGTGGGCTACCGAGGGTGAGCTTCGCGATAAGCTCGCAAAGATTGACTGCGGCACGGTTGATGCGGTTATCCGTGTAACAGATTATTAATCCGGTAAGTAACTTTTAGGAGGTTATATATGTCACTTATAGTTCAGAAATTCGGAGGCAGCTCGGTCAAGGATGCCGAGAGAGTGATGAACGTTGCCCGCATCGTAACTGACACTTACAAGCAGGGCAATGATGTTGTTGTAGTAGTTTCCGCTCAGGGCGACACAACTGACGACCTCATCGCAAAAGCTAAGGAAATCAACGAAAACGGCTCAAAGAGAGAGATGGATATGCTTCTCTCCGCAGGTGAGCAGATTTCAATTGCCCTTCTTGCAATGGCAATCGAAAAGCTCGGCTACCCCGCATGCTCCCTTCTCGGCTGGCAGGCAGGCTTCGTAACAAGCTCCGTTTACGGCAGCGCAAGAATCAAGAAGGTTACCGCCGAAAGAATCAAAATGGAGCTTGCAAAAAAGAATATCGTCATTGTTGCGGGCTTCCAGGGTCTTTGCAAGCAGGATGATATCACCACCCTCGGCAGAGGCGGCTCGGATACCAGCGCAGTTGCAATCGCAGCAGCAATGCACGCTGACCGTTGCCAGATTTTCACCGATGTTGAAGGTGTTTACACCGCCGACCCGAGAAAAATCAAGAACGCACAGAAGCTCGATGAAATCACCTATGATGAAATGCTTGAGCTTGCCACTCTCGGCGCACAGGTTCTCAACAACCGCTCCGTAGAAATGGCTAAAAAATATAATGTAAAGCTTGAAGTTCTTTCAAGCTACACCCGTGTACCGGGCACAATTGTTAAGGAGGTCACCAACGTGGAAAAAATGCTTGTAAGAGGCGTAACAAAGGATACCGATGTTGCGAGAATATCAATTGTAGGAGTTGCCGACGTTCCCGGCATCGCATATAAAATTTTCGGCAAGCTTGCCGCTAAGAACATCAATGTTGACATTATCCTTCAGTCTGTCGGCAGAGACGGCACCAAGGATATCGCTTTCACCGTAAGCAAGGCTCACGCTCCCGAGGCTATGGAAATTCTCGGCCAGTTTGACCTTCTTGCAGGGCTTGACATTATCTGTGACACCAACGTTGCAAAGATCTCCGTTGTAGGCGCAGGTATGGAAACTCATCCCGGCACCGCTTCAACAATGTTTGAGGCTCTTTTTGAGGCTGACATCAACATCCAGATGATTGCTACCAGCGAAATCAAGATTTCCGTTCTCATTGACGTTGAGGATGCAAATGAGGCTGTTGCAGCCGTTCACAAGGCATTCTTCCCTGAGAACTAAACATTACAAATAAAATTACCGCCTGCAGCGCTGAGCTTGCAGGCGGTTTTGTTATGCCTTCTGTTTTGATTTTTGCCCGGTTTTTCTGTAAAGCCTATCATCTGCCCCTGAAGCACAACGGAAAGCAGCAAAAAAGAAATCCTCCGAGGCTCAATATAAGTCAGCGACAACCGGACATATAAATTATACTTTATTTGTTTCGGAAGTTTCTCTTTTATAATATTCATACTGTTTAGTGTATGTCAAAATCCGCTAAGTCCAATATATTTCACCATTTGATTAAGGTATTGACTTTTTGAAAAAATGTGTTATAGTTATATCAGACAGTTTAGCGATTAAAAGCGTTTATGTGCAAAAGCGATGTAAAGGAGAATGACAATGCCCATTACCGATATGTTAACCAAAAATGCCGCTCTCTACGGCGAAGAGGTTTCTCTTGTTGAAATCAATCCCCTTGTCAAGGAACAGCCTGACTGGAACGAATTCTCGCTTGTTGAGCCTCTTATGCGTGAGCGTTACCGCAGGGAAATCACCTGGCAGGAGTTTGACAACAGAGCAAACCGCTTTGCAAACCTGCTTCTTTATAAAGGCGTAAAAAGAGGCGACAAAATAGGAATTCTTCTTATGAACTGCCTTGAATGGCTTCCTATTTATTTCGGAATTCTCAGAGCTGGCGCCATAGTTGTGCCCCTCAATTTCAGATATACTGCCGATGAAATCCGCTACTGCGTTGACCTTGCGGATATTTCAATCCTTGTTTTCGGTCCCGAATTCACTCAGCGTGTAAACGATGTAAAGGATTCAATGAATGTAAGCGATTACTACTTTGTAGGCAAGGATGTTCCCGGATTTGCCAAAGATTACGAGGCGGAGCTGCGCTTCTTCTCGCGCAAAAATCCCGCCATTGATATCAAGGACAGCGACTATGCCGCTATCTATTTTTCATCGGGCACAACGGGCTTCCCCAAGGCTATTCTCCACGACCATCTGAGCCTTGTTTCCTCCTGCGAATGTGAGCAGAATCACCACGGTCAGGGCAGAAACGATACATTCCTTTGCATCCCTCCCCTTTACCATACGGGCGCAAAGATGCACTGGTTCGGCTCTCTTCTGGCGGGCAGTAAGGCGGTTCTTCTCAGAGGAGTTAAGCCCGAGTGGATTATCCGTGCCGTTTCCGATGAACATTGCACTATTGTATGGCTTCTCGTTCCGTGGGCTCAGGATATCCTTGATGCCATTGACAGAGGCGATATAAACCTTGACGATTACAGACTCGACCAGTGGCGCCTTATGCATATAGGTGCTCAGCCCGTTCCGCCCAGCCTTATCCGCCGCTGGAAGGAGCGTTTCCCGAATCATCAGTACGATACCAACTACGGTCTGAGCGAATCCATAGGCCCCGGCTGTGTTCACCTCGGTGTTGAAAATATCCATAAGGTCGGTGCAATCGGCAAGGCGGGCTATATGTGGGAAGTTAAGATTGTTGACGAAAACGGCGAAACCGTTGAGCGCGGCGATGTAGGCGAGCTTTGCGTAAAGGGCAGAGGCGTTATGAAATGCTACTATAAGGACCCCGAGGCTACCGCTGCCGTGCTTAAGGACGGCTGGCTCTTCACGGGCGACATGGCTATGGAAGACGAGGACGGCTTCATCTTCCTTGTTGACCGTAAAAAGGACGTTATCATCAGCGGCGGCGAAAATCTTTACCCCGTTCAGATTGAGGATTTCCTGCGCAAGCACAATGCTATAAAGGACGTTGCGGTTATCGGTCTTCCCGATGCAAGGCTTGGCGAAATTGCTGCAGCAATTATTGAAATCAAGCCCGGCTTCACCTGCACCGAAGAGGAAATTGACGAATTCTGCAAGGAGCTTCCCAGGTACAAGCGCCCCCGCAAGGTTATTTTTGCCGAAGTTCCCAGAAATCCCACCGGAAAAATCGAAAAACCGAAGCTCCGTGAAATCTACTGCGGCGGAAGCGTTGTTGCCGCTGAAAACGAAATTTAACACTCACCCCGACTCCCCGAAACCGTTTCGGGGAGTTAATTTTTTGTAAAATTCTTAAATCTGCGTTGTGTTCCTTTTATTACCTGCGCTGTGCACTTGACAAAACTGCTTGTACCCTGTAAAATTATTATACTTAAAATACATAAAAGGAGAGAACTAACATGGAAGATATTTTAAAGCTTCTGCTTAAAGGCGTATCCGTTTTCCTTGCCTTCATCGTTGCTCTTATGGGCATGTTCGGCAACCTCGGCGGTGGCGGCGAAGAAGGCGAAACCACTACCAAGCCCACCACTGAAAACACAGACACTACCAAGGATGATGACACACCGAGCATCGGCGCTTTCTACATCACAGCTTACGGCTACGGCCACGGCGCAGGCATGAGCCAGGAAGGCGCAATCGCCATGGCAAACAGCGGCAACAACTACGTTCAGATTCTTACCCACTATTTCACCGACACAAAGGTTGTAGGCGAAAGCTCCACTCCCAAAACCATCAAGTACGGCACCACCGATATGCCCATTATTGAATTCCTTTGCAAATCCGTTAAGCAGGAAATCGGTCCCAGCGCTCCCGAAGCAGCGGTTAAGGCTCAGGCTGCCGCCATTTATTCCTTTGCAAAGTACTATAAGTACACCGTAAAAACCAGCCAGATAGCAATTGATAAGGATTATGCTTACGCAGGCACCAATATTGAGAAGTACGTTCTCAGCTACCTCGGCATGGATTCCGCAACCGCTACTCCCTCCGCAAAATATGTAAGCGCCGACGACGGCAAGACCGCCGCTATGACAGTATTCTGCGCAAGCGTTGCAGGCAAAACCACCGATGCCAAGAACGTCTGGGGCGGCAAGGGTTATTCCTACCTTGTTCCCGTAACAAGCCCCGAAACAATAAGCAAGAAGGTTGCCATTATCAACGCTGAGGATATGAAAGATTACATCGAGGATTATGACATTAACACCAACCTCGGCTCCGACCCCGCTTCATGGGTTAAGGTAACCGCTCACGATTCAGCCGTAAACTCCAACCTCGGCTACGCAACCACCGTTTCAATCGGTGACAAGAGCGTTTCAGGCTACAAATTCAGAACCGATGTTCTTGGTTCCGCCATCCGCTCCCACTGCTTCAGCGTTGAGTACATTGGTGCATAATTTACAGTAAAAAAATTTAACCGCTGTCTTACCCGAAAAGGTAGGGCAGCGGTTTTTTATATTCTTATATTTGCTTTATGCCCGGTGCAATTCATAATAATACCGGTTGTCGGAAATCTTCTTTATGAAACACCAAGCAGTGCCGTTATCAGATTTTCTGTGTGCATGGTTTTATTCGTGAATATTGGCACCGATGGAGGTTGCAGAACACTCCGGCTGATTTACCGGGGGTGTAATGTCCTTTAATCGTTTCGCAGAGCTTGATTATATTAATGGTAAAATCCATAGATGAGTCGACGAGCTTATTCTCTTTCATAATCCTCACTTCTGCAGATATTATAGCATATATAATGAAATATTGCTGCGCAATATGAAATAATCCTTCGGATTGTGAAATATTCGGTGTTCCTCCGAATGTGAAATAAAATAAATCCCTTATACGCCGCAGCGTATTTCATAGCGTCAGCTATTTCATAATGCGAAGCGTATTTCACAAATCCCGCAAAGGGATTTATTTCATTGAAAAAGACCTATGCTTTGATACAAAGCACAGGTCTTTTTCTGGTGGACACATTGGGGCTCGAACCCAAGACCTCTCGCGTGTGAAGCGAACGCTCTGACCGGCTGAGCTATGCGTCCGTATTAAAAATGAAAAGCAAGCCTTTCGGCTTGCTTTTTGTGGTGACCCGGACGAGAATCGAACTCGTGTTACCGCCGTGAAAGGGCGGTGTCTTGACCGCTTGACCACCGGGCCGTTTATTTGGTAGCGGCAGTAGGATTTGAACCTACGACACCCCGGGTATGAACCGAGTGCTCTGGCCAGCTGAGCTATGCCGCCGTTTACCGCCTCAAATGAAGCTTGTTCATTATATTATAGACCTTCGGTTTTGTCAACACTTTTTTAAAATTTTTTTATTTTTGAGCCTAAAATATTTGTTTTTACGCATTTTTACCTTTTCGAGTCTCATATCCGTTTATCCTTTTTATCGTTGTCACAGTTTTGTTTACCAATTCTTAATAGTTTATTAATTTTCTTTTTTGACAATATCTTTCCGCAATTTCGTGGTATAATTTGTTTTAATTCGGCGTTAATTGCCGGTAATTTGAATGAAAAGGATTTTCGGTTATGAGTATTATACGGAACTTAACACAGCGTATTGCATACGTCATGATTGCGCTCAGCCTTCTTTTTTCGGCAAACTCCACCCCTACAGTCAAGGAGGTCTTTGAAACTGTAACCGACGGTTTCTTGATCCGCTACGAAGCAGAGGAAAGAGCTCAGATGATGGCTGACCTTATCTTCCCCGAGGACAGCGAAAAATTTGAACCCGGCACAGAGGCTCTTGCCAAGGAAATCGTTTACAATGTGATAATTCAGTTTATCACGGGCAACGCTGACTCCGATGCGGTAAATGACCTTATGAAGTCCCTTCCCAGGGAGGACCTTGAGCGTACCGACCTCAAAACCCGCACCCCTGCCCTCAGCTCTGTAATGGCTAATTTGTTTTTTAGCAACGATGCCGTGAGTTCAAAGCTTCCTGCAGGCATCAATCACTTTTTACAGCACGCCTCCAACGGAATACACGAGCTGTATGTTTATCTCATTGATACCGAATACGAAAATGTATATGAAATCAGAGCAAGCTATGTAACCGACGATGCCGAGGTTGCTCAAGTTGATATTGGCATTTACTATGACAGCGTTACAGGTCTTGTTTACGGCAAAAACCACGACGGTCTTTTCGGAATAGGATTCGATTACGATTCGAAGCAGTACATCCTTGAAAATCCCGTAAATGTATGGATGAGAAGCCTCGGATACAATGTGGGTTATGACATTCTCGGCGATATAATCTTCCTTGATTGCGACACAATCCGTCTCAAGTTCAACTGCGAGGGCAGAGACTGGATGATTCAGCTTTGGAAAGGCAACTACACTAAACTTACAAACGGTGCTGAAATCGGTCTTTATTACCTTGAGGACGGTAAGCGTTTCCACTATACCTGCGCAGGTCCCGGCGATGAGATTGAAATGCGAATGAACGTAAACTCCCCCGACGGTACTCTTTTTGAAAGAGACTGGACAAAGCACTGGTGGCTTTCAGGCTATCAGCCCGGTCCTGCATACGATTCGGGCGACCTTGAAATAGATGCTTCACTCCGCTTTAACAGCGAGGAAATGGCTCAGGCATTCAAACACTCCTGCGATAAGAATTCCATTAAGGCAAGCATTGACGGCGCAACCGTAAGCTTCGCATGGTAAAATCAAATTGACAAAACGGCATGAGCTGATGTATTATAAAAATGCATCAGCTCTTATTTTTATTTAAAACATTATAATACCTATGCGTATACGGAGGTTATTATGAAACACACTTTTGAAATCGGCAAAAAGGATTTTCTGCTTGACGGTGAGCCTTTTCAGATTATCTCAGGCGCAATTCATTATTTCAGAGTCCCCCGAGAATATTGGCGTGACCGTCTGTTGAAGCTGCGTGCCTGCGGCTTTAACACGGTTGAAACCTATGTTGCGTGGAATATGCATGAGCCTGAGGAGGGAATTTTCGATTACTCAGGCATGCTTGATATTGAAGAATACCTGCGCATTGCTCAGGAAATCGGCCTTTACGCAATAGTTCGCCCCGGTCCCTACATCTGCTCTGAGTGGGATTTCGGCGGTCTGCCCTGGTGGCTGCTTAAAAATGACGATATCGAGCTTCGCTGCATGCACCCCGATTATCTTAAAGCGGTTGACCGTTTCTATGATGACCTCATCCCCCGCCTTGCAAAGCTTCAGGTGACCGAAGGCGGCAATATAATTCTTATCCAGAACGAAAACGAGTACGGCAGCTACGGCGATGACAGGGAATATATGCGTTACCTTGCAGACGGACTTCGCCGCAGAGGCGTTACCGTGCCCCTTTTCACCTCAGACGGTGCGGAATATCAGATGCTCACGGGCGGCACCGTGCCTGAAATTCACAAAACTGCAAACTTCGGCTCAAATCCTGCACGCAACTTCAAAACCCTGCGTGAATATCAGCCCGAAGGTCCGCTTATGTGTGCCGAATACTGGAACGGTTGGTTTGACCATTGGGAGGAGGAACACCATTCCCGTGACCCGCAGGATGCCGCAGACTGCCTTGATGAAATCCTCTCCATGGGTGCAAGCGTTTCGGCTTATATGTTCCACGGCGGCACAAACTTCGGATTTATGAACGGCGCAAATCACTACGAAAAATACGAGCCAACCGTTTCAAGCTACGATGACGATGCTCCCGTAAACGAAAACGGCGCTCTTACCGAAAAATATTTCAAATTCAAAGAGGTTGCTTATAAATACTCCAAGCTGCCCGAAATCGGGCTCCCCGAGCCGATTTTGCCCCACCGTTACGGCGAAATAGAGTTCACCGAAAGCGCCGAGCTTTTTGAAAATCTTGACAATCTTTCTGCCCCCGTAAGGCTTGTTGCTCCCCGCTCAATGGAAAAGCTCGGCCAGGGCTACGGTCTGATTCTCTACCGCTGCAAGGTAAGAGGTCCGAGGGATGAGCAGACTCTGCATTTTGATTCGCTGCATGACCGTGCGTATGTTTATGCAGACGGCAAGCCCATCGGAATTCAATATATCAACGATAAAGAGGATAAAATAAAGCTTGCAATCGGCAAGGACGGAGTCACTCTTGATGTGCTTGTGGAAAACATGGGCAGAGTAAACTACGGCAGGCTGCTCACCAACCGCAAGGGCATAACTCAGGGAATAGGCGCAGGCAACAATTTCTTCTACCATTGGGATGCGTACACTCTTCCCCTTAACAACACGGATAAGCTTCAGTTCAAAAAAGGCGGCTGCGAATTCGGCGGCAGACCGCTGTTTGTGAAAGCAGAGCTTGAAATAGAAGGTGCCCCCAAGGATACCTTCGTAAAACTTGACGGCTTTAAAAAAGGCTTCATTTTCGTAAACGGCAGAGTGCTCAGCCGTTACTGGGAGGTTGGCCCGCAGCGCTCGGCATATCTTCCCGCACCTTTCCTCAATGAGGGTAAAAACATCATCACCGTGCTTGAGCTTGAAGGCTTTGAGCGCCCCGTGATGCTTCTTGACAACACTCCCGATCTTGGATAAAAAATTTTTTAAAAAACTCTTGACAAACGCTCTGCAAAGCAATATAATAACTTGCACAACAAAGAAGGGCGCCTTGCGTCCTCACCACGGGGCTTAGCCTACCGATGGTCAATACCCTCTTAGTCGGGCGCTTTGCGCCTGTTTACGGAGAATTGATTTCACGGGGGCATGCCATGCCCCCGTTTTTAATTTTACTGGAGGTGCTTTAACATCGCAACAAAAGAACTGCAAATCAATGAAGAAATCAGAGACAAAGAGGTAAGAGTTATTTCTGAAAGCGGCGAACAGCTCGGCATCATGTCCCCTGCTCAGGCTCTCGAAATTGCAGAAAGCAAAAACCTTGACCTCGTTAAGATTTCACCTGCCGCAAAACCGCCTGTATGCAAGGTTATGGATTACGGCAAATTCCGCTTCGAAAAAGCAAAGAGAGAAAAAGAAGCAAAGAAAAATCAGAAGGTTGTTGAAATCAAGGAAATACGCCTTTCTCTTAACATTGATACGCACGATTTTGAAACAAAGCTCAACCATGCCCGTAAGTTTCTTGCAGGCGGCAACAAGGTCAAGTTTTCCATCCGTTTCAGGGGCCGTGAAATGGCTCACCCCGAAATCGGCAAAACTATCATGACCAAAGCTGCCGAAGCTCTTGAAGACTGCGCAACAGTTGAAAAGGCTGCAAAGCTTGAAGGCAGACAGATGCTGATGTTCGTTGCACCCAAAAGCGCAAAGTAAGCTAAACAAAGTTGTAAATTATTAAGGAGGATTTTTATTATGCCTAAGATCAAAACTCACAGCGGCGCCAAGAAACGCTTCAAGATTTCCAAGGGCGGCAAGCCCATGCGCGCTCATGCTTACAAGTCCCACATTCTGACTAAGAAGAACACAAAGCGCAAGAGGAACCTTCGCAAGACCTCTGTTGCTGACGTAACAAACTGCAAGCAGATCAAGCGTCTTGTTCCTTATAAATAATAGCTCCGGCTGTTAATCAACTTAAGTGTATCACTTTTTCATAATTTGGAGGTAAATAAACATGGCTCGTATTAAAGGTGCTCTCTCAACTCGCAAGAGAAGAAATAAAGTTTTAAAGCTCGCTAAGGGCTACTATGGCTCAAAGAGCTCACTCTTCAAGACCGCAAAGCAGGCTGTTATGAAGAGCGGTCAGTATGCATACATCGGCAGAAAGCTTAAGAAGCGTGATTTCCGCCGCCTTTGGATCACCAGAATTTCCGCAGGCTGCAAGGCTAACGGCATGAATTATTCCACATTCATCAACGGCCTCAAGAAGGCAGGCATCTCCCTTAACCGCAAGATGCTCTCCGAAATCGCTATCGCTGACCCCGCTGCTTTCACCGCTCTTACAGAGAAGGCAAAGGCTGCTCTTAACTAAAAACTGAATTCGAGGATGTAACTATGTATATTATATATATTAGTTACATCCTTTTCGTACTTTTGCGGCAGGTGCAAAATCCGCCGAAAACAGGGGTTTTAATTCTATGACAGAAATTACAAGCCGTTCAAACGATAAAATAAAATATGCCGTCCGCCTTGGAGAAAGTGCTTGCGCAAGGAGAAATTCCGGCGAGTTTTTTCTCGAGGGTGCCCGCCTTTGTTCGGATGCCGCAGAAACGGGGATTGAAATAAAAACCGCTTTTTTCACGGCATCTGCGCTGGAAAAATATGCCTCTTACGCTCAGAAAATCACCGTTGCGGCAAAGGAATGTTTTCTTGTAAGTGCAGATGTGGCAAAGAAGCTTTCGGGCACTGACAGTGCTCAGGGAATTTTCTGTATCTGCGTCTGCCCTCAGGCTGACGATGCACAGTCCGTGCTTGACACAAGCGGTAAATACATTGCGCTCGAAAACGTTCAGGACCCCTCAAATCTCGGTGCGGTCTGCCGCACTGCGGAGGCACTGGGACTTAGCGGAGTGATAGTCAGCGGAGGATGCGATATTTACAATCCCAAAGCGCTTCGTGCGGCAATGGGCTCGTCGCTTCGCATAAAATTGATATCCGCTGCCGATTTGCCTGCCCTGCTGAGGTTTGCAAACGAAAAATCCATGCTCACCCTTGCCTCAACTCCGAGGACGGATGCGGTAAGCATCAGCATGCTTGATTTAAGCGCGCCCGTAATCTGCTGCGTAGGCAACGAGGGTAACGGACTTACTGAAGAAACAATAAACACCTGCCGCACGGCAGTAACAATCCCCATGCAGGGTCTTGCGGAATCGCTCAATGCATCAGCAGCGGCGGCAATTCTCGCCTGGGAGCTTGTGAGGGGGAGTTAAAGATGAGCAGTAAGCTTTCCTATATCCGCCTTTCAGATGCTCTGGGTGCAGGTTGCGTAAGCCTTGATATGCTCAGCACTTTTGAGGATGCGGATGATATTTTCCGTGCAACACAGGATGAGCTTGTGAGCACGGGAGCTTTCACCCGTATTCAGGCTAAAAAGATTTTTGAGTCAAAGGAAGCTCCGGCTGAAAAACACCTGCTTGACTGTAAGAAAAACGGTTGGGATATCATGACTTTCAGCGATGCGGATTACCCCGCTTTCCTGCGCCGTATGCCCAACCCTCCCGCCGTGCTGTACATCTGGGGCGAGCGTGCTCTGCTCAGCCATCAGCCAAGTATAGGCATTGTAGGCACAAGAAAGCCCGTCAGCACCAGCATTGAAGTTGCCCGTGAAATCAGCGCACAGCTTGTGCGTGCAGGTATCACCGTAATCAGCGGCGGTGCTCTGGGTATTGACAGTGCCGCCCATGAGGGCGCATTGCTTGCAAAGGGTAAAACTGTTGCCGTGCTCGGTTGCGGTCTCGGCAATCCTTACCTCAAGGCTAACGAAGCACTCAGGTTTGAAATAAGTAAAAGCGGCGCCGTTATTTCGGAATTTGCTCCGTTTGAAGGCGCATCAAAGGTTTCTTTCCCTATCCGCAACCGCATAATCTCGGGCTTAAGCCGCGGAGTGCTTGTGGTTGAAGCAGGCGAGAAAAGCGGCTCCATTATCACAGCAAACTACGCCATGGAGCAGGGCAAGGATGTATTTGCCGTGCCCGGCGATGTGGTAACCTCACATTACGCAGGCGCAAACCGCCTTATCCGTCTTGGCGCAAAAGCTGTTTCCTGCGCTGCGGATATCCTTGAGGAGTATGCTCCGTTTTATCCCGACACAGTGGGCAGATATCTCTCGGAGCGCAAGCGTGCTCTCAGGGCAGAGCCCGAAAACCCGAAAGAAAAACCCGTTATGAGGCGTGAACTTCCCGTGAATTTTTCGCAGGAAGCGAGAAGAGTTTATGAATTCATCACCGCCTCGCCCACCCTGCCCGGCGAAATTGCCGTTTCGTGCTCACTGAGCATTTCTCAGGCATTTACCGTGCTCACTGAGCTTGAAATTTACGGCTACATTTCCTCATGCGCAGGCGGCGGATACATTCTTAAGTAACAAGCGCATCGGACCGTTAAGTCCGTTGCTGAAAATATACGAAAGGACGGTGCTCCGGCACCGACAGTGAAATATGTCAAAGCTGATAATCGTTGAGTCGCCCGAAAAGGCGAAAACAATCAAAAAGCATCTCGGAAACGAGTACGAAATAGTTGCTTCAAAGGGTCATATCAGGGATTTGCCCGCAGCAAAGCTGAGCGTAGATGTCAAGAACGATTTCGCTCCCAAATATGCCCTTATCAAGGAAAAGGAAAAGCTCGTAAAAGAGCTTGCAGATAAGGTTAAGGAAAGCGATGACGTTTACCTCGCAGCCGACCCTGACCGTGAGGGAGAAGCTATTTCCTGGCACCTTGCAACCGTGCTCGGCCTTGATTTGAAGCAGAAAAACAGAGTTACATTCAATGAAATTACAAAAACAGGTATTGCCAACGGTATGAATTCACCCAGAGCCGTTGACCTTGACCTTGTAAATGCACAGCAGGCACGCAGAATCCTTGACCGCCTTGTAGGCTACCGTTTAAGCCCCTTCATTTCTCAGAAAATCCGCAGAGGACTTTCTGCAGGAAGAGTTCAGAGCGTTGCGGTGCGTCTTATAGTTGACCGTGAGGATGAAATCAATGCGTTTGTTCCTGCGGAATACTGGATTATCGGCGCAAAGCTTACCACTCCATCAAGAAAGACCTTCACCGCCACTCTTGCAAGCGATGAAAACGGCAAGGTTAAAATTGAAAATGAGGAACAGTCAAACGCTTACGTTGCAAGGCTTGAAAATGCCGATTACTCCGTAAAATCCTACCGCAAGGGTACCCGTAAAAAGAATCCTGCCCCTCCGTTCAACACCTCCACCCTTCAGCAGGAGGCTTCCAGAAAGCTCGGCTTCCAGGCGGAACGCACCATGAGAATAGCTCAGGAGCTTTACGAAGGTGTTACGGTTAAAGGCATCGGCACAACCGGTCTTATCACCTACATGAGAACAGACTCCCTCCGTATTTCTGAGGAGGCACGTGCTCAGGCAAACGCTTATATTCTTGATGCTTTCGGCAAGGAATACCTGCCCGAAAAGGCTCCTTATTATAAATCCAAGGCAAGCGCTCAGGACGGTCACGAGGCTATCCGACCCACCGACCCCACCCTTTCACCCGAGGTTGTAAAGGGTAGCCTTACCTCAGACCAGTTCAAGCTTTACTCGCTTATCTGGAAGCGCTTTATCGCCTGCCTTATGGCAAGCTGCGTTCAGAACACCGTAAAGGCCGAAATCGAGGCAGCCACCAAAGAGGACCTTGCTGCAGGCAGATTCTGCATCTTCTCAGCTGCGGGCTACTCTGTTAAATTTGACGGATTCACAAGGATTTACGAGCTTGCCGAAGAGGATGACGAAGCCGTAAGCCTTCCCGAATTAAAAGCCGGCGAAAGCGTGAAGCTCAAGGAGCTCATGCCCAACCGTCATTTCACTCAGCCCCCTGCACGTTTTACTGAAGCATCCCTTATCAAGGAGCTTGAGGAAAACGGAATCGGACGTCCGAGTACTTACGCTACAATCATTTCAACCATTATCAGAAGAACTTATATCCAGCGCAAGCAGAAGCAGCTTGTACCCACCGAGCTCGGCTGTGCAACAACCCAGCTTCTCAAGGACCGTTTCCCCAAGATTGTAAACGCAAAATTCACCGCTCAGATGGAAAAGAATCTTGACGAAGTAGGCGCAGGCAAAACGGACTATGTTTCCATGCTGCGTGATTTCTACACCGATTTTGAAAAAACGCTCGATAAAGCAAAAACGGATATGAAGGATGTTAAAATCCAGCTTGATGAGGACACAACCGACATTCCTTGTGACAAGTGCGGCAGGATGATGGTAATCAAAACAGGCCGTTTTGGTCGTTTTCTCGCCTGCCCCGGTTACCCCGAATGCAAAAACGCTAAACCACTCATTGTAAACACAGGCGCAAAATGCCCCGAATGCGGCAGCAACATCATCCAGCGCAAATCAAAGAGGGGTCACACCTTCTACGGCTGCGAAGCATGGCCCAAGTGCAACTTCATGAGCTGGGATGAGCCTGCAGGCGAAACCTGCCCCAACTGCGGCAAGCAGCTTTTCAAGAAAAAGACGGGTAAGCTCGTTTGCGTTACCGCAGGCTGCGGCTACGAAAAGAAGCTTTCCAAAAAGGATAAATCCGATGAATAAAGTAACAGTTATAGGCGGCGGCTTCGCAGGCGTTGAAGCGGCGTGGCAGCTTGCCAAAAGAGGAATAAGCGTAACCCTGTGCGAAATGAAGCCGCACAGATACTCCCCTGCCCATTCAAACAGCTCTCTCGCTGAGCTTGTGTGCTCAAACTCTTTTAAAGCAACAAGGCTCGGCTGTGCGGCAGGAATGCTCAAGGCTGAAATGGAAATGCTCGGCTCGCTGTGCGTTGAATGTGCCAAGGCAACAGCCGTGCCTGCAGGCGGAGCTCTCGCTGTGGACCGTGACAGATTCTCGGCGCTCATAACCGAAAAAATCGAGGCAAATCCTCTCATTGAGCTTGTAAGAGGCGAGGTTACCGAAATACCCGATACTCCCGTCATAATTGCCGCAGGTCCTCTTGCCTCGGATGCCATTTCCGAAAAAATCGCAGAGCTCTGCGGCGGCAACGGACTGAGCTTTTACGATGCGGCGGCACCCATCATCACTGCGGAAAGTATTGATATGGACTGTGCCTTTGCACAGTCGAGATACGACAGAGGAGACCCTGAGGATTATATAAACTGCCCCCTCAACAAAGAGGAATACGAAACCTTTTATAACGAACTTATCAACGCCGAATGTGCCGAGGTGCACGGATTTGACAAGCGTAAGGGAGTTTACGAGGGCTGCATGCCCATTGAGGTTATGGCAAAGCGAGGAGTTGACACAATCCGCTTCGGACCCATGAAGCCCGCAGGGCTTACAAACCCGAAAACCGGTCACCGTCCGTGGGCAAATCTTCAGCTTCGCAAGGAAAATGTGGGCGGCTCAATGTATAACCTCGTAGGCTTCCAGACCAACCTTAAATTCGGCGAGCAGAAGCGTGTTTTCTCCATGATTCCCGCTCTTAAAAATGCCGAGTTTGTACGCTACGGCGTTATGCACCGCAACACCTTTATTGATTCACCCCGTCTGCTTGACTGCACCTATGCTTTAAAATCAAAGCCCGGTGTATGGTTTGCAGGTCAGATAACAGGCGTTGAGGGCTACATGGAATCTGCAGGCTCGGGTATAATTGCAGGCATCAATGCCGCAAGATATGTCCTTGGCGAAAAACCCCTTGAATTGCCGGTTGAATCCATGCTTTCAGCCCTTGCAAATTATATAAGCGACAGCAGTATAAAGGATTTTCAGCCCATGGGCGCTTCCTTCGGGCTTCTGCCTGCGCTTGATGTGAAAATCAGGGATAAGAAAATGCGCTACGAAGCACTCTCGCAAAGAGGACTTGAGCTGCTTCGCAAAAGCCTTGAATCCCAAAACGGAGAATTAATATGAATAATTCATTTGCAGAATTTCAAAAAAAATTAGGCTACACCTTTAAAAATACTGCCCTGCTTGAAAGGGCACTCACTCACTCCTCCTATGCCAACGAAAACGGCGACCCCGACGCCTGCAACGAAAGGCTTGAATTCCTCGGCGATTCCGTGCTCGGTTTTGTGACAGCGGAATATTTCTTCAGCCTTTACAGAAGCCGTCAGGAGGGCAGCCTTACAAAGCTGCGTGCGGCAACCGTGTGCGAAAAGGCTCTTTGCAGCTACTCCAAACAGCTCGGCGTGGGCGATGTTATCAAGCTCGGCAAAGGCGAAATGAGGACGGGCGGCAACGAAAGGCCCTCCATTCTCGCCGATGCTTTTGAAGCCGTGCTTGCCGCAGTTTACCTTGACGGCGGCATAGAGCCTGCCAAAAAGCTTGCTCTGAGATTTATCTGCGCTTATGAGGCAGATACTCTTGTTGACGATTACAAAACTCTGCTTCAGGAAATAGTGCAGAAGCACCCCGAAGAGAGTCTTGAATATGCCCTTGTTGACGAAAGCGGTCCCGACCACAACAAGCTTTTCACCGTTGAGGTTTACCTTAACAGCAACGTTATCGGAAAAGGCTCAGGCAAAAGCAAAAAGCTCGCTGAGCAGGCTGCGGCAAAAGAAGCGCTTGAGCTCATGGGGCTTAAGGAGTAAAAGATGAAACATATAAATGTTGCCCTTTTTGCGGTGCATGAAGGTTGCCCTCACATGTGCTCCTTCTGCAATCAGCGAAGCATTTCGGGAAGCTGCAAAAAGCTGACTCCCGAAGATGTTGCTTCCGCCGCAAAAACCGCAATCGAAAGCGGCGCAGACCCTGCCGCATCCGAAATCGCCTTTTTCGGCGGAAGCTTTACCATGATTGAAAGAGAGTATATGCTTTCTCTGCTGCGCTGCGCCAAAGAATTTATTGACGGCGGCTTTTTTAAAGGAATAAGAATTTCAACCCGTCCCGATGCGATTGATGAGGAAATATGCTCCATTCTGCGTGAATACCGTGTAACAAGCGTTGAGCTTGGCGCGCAGAGCATGAACGATACCGTGCTCTCTCTCAATCACAGGGGGCACTCCGCACAGGACGTTGAAAATGCCTCTCTTCTTCTTAAAAAACACGGCTTTGAGCTTGGGCTTCAGATGATGACCGGGCTCTACGGCTCAACAGATGAGGACAGCATTGAAACCGCAAAAAAAATCATCGCCCTCTCACCTGACACGGTGAGGATTTATCCAACGGTTGTGCTTGAAGGTACGGAGCTTAACCGTCTTATGAAAAGCGGTGAATTCACCCCTCAGGGTGCCCAAGCTGCGGCAGACCTCGGCGGCAAATTGCTTTGGATGTTTCACAAAGCTGGCATCAGGGTTATACGCTTCGGGCTTCATTCGGGCGGCGATGTCCAGGGCAATTTTACGGGCGGCGCTTTCCATCCCGCATTGCGTGAAATGGCAGAAAGCCGCATCTATCTGCAAAATGCCCTTGAAGCGGCAAACGGAAAAACGGGCAAAGCAAGCCTGTTTGTGAACTCCCGTGAAATTTCAAAAATGGCAGGTCAGAAGAAAGAAAACCTGCAAAAGCTCTCCGCTCACGGTCTCATCTGCCGTGTGAAAGCGGATGAAACTCTTAATAAATACGAAGTTAAAATCACTTTTGATGAATTTACATAAAGGTTTGATAAATTATGTTTTTAAAGTCACTTGAAATGCAAGGATTCAAATCCTTCCCCGATAAAACCGTATTCACTCTCGGCAAGGGTATCACGGCGGTTGTCGGTCCTAACGGCTCAGGTAAGAGTAACATTTCGGATGCCGTTCGCTGGGTTCTGGGCGAGCAGTCCACAAAATCCCTGCGTGGCTCCAAGATGGAGGACGTCATCTTCGTAGGCACGGGCTCAAGAAAGGCTCTCGGCTTTGCGGAGGTCACCCTCAATCTTGACAATACCGACCGTGCACTCCACACCGTGGATAAGGACGAGGTTGCCGTAACACGCCGTTTTTACCGCTCAGGCGAAAGTGAATACCGCATCAACGGCGAGGAGTGTCGTCTGCGTGACATCCATGAGCTTTTTATGGATACGGGTCTCGGCAGGGACGGTTATTCCCTTGTAAGCCAGGGCAAGGTTGCCGACCTTGTTTCCGCACGCTCCGCAAAGCGCAGAGATATGCTTGAAGAAGCGGCAGGAATTTCCCATTTCCGTTACCGCAGAGGCGATGCTTCACGCAGACTCGCTCAGGCAGAGGAAAATCTTGTACGCCTGCGTGATATTCTCTCGGAGCTTGAAGGACGCATAGGTCCCCTTAAAACACAGAGCGAAAAGGCTCAGAAATTCCTTGTACTCGCCGCAGAGAAAAAAGAGCTTGAAATCGGCCTTTGGCTTCACACTATCGAAAAATCCCGCAAGGGACTCATCGAGCAGGAGAACAAGCTCACCGTTGCCTCCTCACAGTATGAGCAGACAGAGCTTGACCTTGAGCGCCTTGAAAAGGCAATCGAGGATGCCATTGCAGAGGGCCAGAGGCTCACTCTTGAAATAGATTCCCTTCGCACCGCTGCCGCACAGGCAGAAGAAGAAGCCGCCGAGGTTGACGGCCTTATAGCGGTTGAAAAGAATACCATTGAACACAACGAGCTTACAATAGAAAGAATTTTAAAAGATATAAACGAAGCCAGTGAAGGCTCGGCACAGGTTGAGGAGCAAATCAAATCAGCCGAGCAGGAAATTGAGCAATTCAACGCTCAGATTGCAGAAAAGCGTGAAGAGCTTGAGGCTCTGCTCTCTCTTGCAAATTCGCTGAGCGAGGAGGATTCGGGCTGCTCGGAAAAGGCACGTCAGATAAGCGAGGCCATCACCGCAAAAACTCTGCTTATTGCTGACAGCAGAGTTGAGCTTTCCGCCGCAACTTCCTCCTGCGAGGAACTTTCCGCAAGAATTGCAGGTGTTGACACTTCCATTACTCTCAGGCAGAATGAGCTTACTGCTCTTAACAGCGAAAAGGCTGAGCATCAGAAAGAGCTTGATACTCTCAAAGAAACCGCATCGGGCTATGAAAACTCCCTCTCAGGCTACGAAATGATGATTGCTTCCCGCACAAACAAGCTTGAAGCAATGCGCACTCAGCTCGAAAAGCTTAACCTTGATAAGCATCAGAAGCAAGCACGCATCAGGATGCTTGACGACCTTGAAAAGAATCTTGACGGTTATCAGGGCAGCGTAAAGCAGGTGCTCACCCAGGCAAAAAGAGGCGCTCTCAGAGGAATTCACGGCACCCTTTCCCAGCTTATAAGCGTTGAGGGTGAGCATGCCGTTGCGGTAGAGACCGCTCTCGGCGCCGCCATTCAGAACATAGTTACCGATTCGGAGAACGATGCAAAGCGTGCCATCAATTTCCTTAAGGAAAACAGAGCAGGCAGAGCAACCTTCCTTCCCCTTTCTTCAATAACCGCACGTCCCTTTACCGAAAAGGGTCTTGAGTCATGTGACGGCTTCGTTGCAATGGCTGATGACTTGCTCGGCTGCGATTCAAAATACCGTGAAATCATCCGCTCCCTGCTCGGCAGGACTGCTGTTGTGGAAACGATTGATGATGGTATAGCAATGGCAAAGCGATATTCTTACCGCTTTAAAATAGTAACTCTTGACGGTCAGGTGCTCAATGCGGGCGGCTCAATGACGGGCGGCTCCAGAGGTCAGAATGTAGGCTTCCTGAGCAGAATGAACGAAATTGAATCTCTCAAAACAGAGGTTGCAAAGGCTGACGAAAAGCTCAACGAACAGCAGACTTCCTTCGATGCCCTTTCCGCTCAGCTTGCCTCCGTCACCGCAGAGCTTGATGCCGTAAAGGCGGAGCTTGCAAAGGCTCAGGAGGATGTAATCCGCAAGGAAAGCGATGTTGCCCTTGTTCAGAGCAGCTGCAACACCGTTGAGCAGGCGCTCAAGCTTCTGTTTGCGGAAAAAGAAGCCGCTGAAGAAAGAATAGAATCCCTCACCGCTTCATCAAAGGCACTTGAGGAAAAAATCGCAGCAGCAACAGAAGAAACCAAGGCACTTTCCGCCGAGCTTGCCGCCATTGACGAGGCAAGAAGCGAGCTTGTTGCAAAGCGTGAAGAATCGGCTGAAAAGCAAAACCTTATCAACCTTGAAATGGTTGAAAGAAGGAAAGATGTTGAGGCAAGGCTTGAAATTATTGCTGACTGCCGCCGCAGGCAGGAAACTCAGGGTATGCGTCTTGAGGAATTTAACAGCGAGATTGAAGAAATCAACGCAAAAAGTGCCGAAATCAGAGAGAAAATCACCGCTCTTGAAGCAAAATCCGCCGGTCTTCGCAAAAACGCCGCAGATGCAAAAGCCACCATTTCCGAATATGTTGCTCAGCGAAGCGGTAAGGAGAGTGAAAACACCGCTCTTCGTACAAAGGAAAGAGAAAAGAGTGACGAAAAAGAAAAGCTTTCAGGCGAAATTGCCCGCCTTGAAGAACGCCGTAACACAATGAAGCATGAGCTTGATACCGCTCAGAACAAGCTTTATGACGAATACCAGCTCTCTCTCAGAGAAGCTCAGGATATGAACATAGTGCTTGAGGATATCCCCGCAAGCCAGCGCACCCTACAGGAAATCCGCAACAAAATCCGTGCCCTCGGCAGCGTAAATGTGGGCGCGGTTGAGGAATACAAAGAGGTTTCCGAGCGCTATGCTTACATGAGCGAGCAGGTAGGCGATATTGAAACCTCAAAGCAGGAGCTCGAAAAATTAATAGGTGAGCTTACCGAAAAAATGGCGGAGCGTTTCCGTGAGCAGTTCAGAAGAATAAACAACTATTTCGGCGAAACCTTCCGTGATTTGTTTGACGGCGGCAAGGCAGAGCTTGTGCTCGATGACCCCACGGATGTTCTTGAATGCGATATCAACATAAAGGTACAGCCCCCCGGAAAGACCGTTCAGAATATCGACCTTCTTTCAGGCGGCGAAAAGGGTCTTGCGGCAATAGCGCTTTTGTTTGCAATCCTCAAGGTCACTCCCGCTCCCTTCTGCATTTTCGATGAGGTTGAGGCGGCGCTTGACGATGTAAATGTTACCCGCTACGCAAAATATGTCCGCAGCATGACCTCAAACATCCAGTTTATTCTCATTACCCACCGCCGAGGCACAATGGAGGAGGCGGATATCCTCTACGGCGTTACAATGCAGGAGCAGGGTGTTTCAAAGCTTCTTGAGCTTAAAACTTCCGAAATGGCAAAAAAACTCGGTCTTGCTTAATCAAATTCATTATGATATAATACAATGTGGTATAAATTAAAATTCACTTCAGGAGGTATGAACCATGGCAAAACCCGGAATTATCACTTATCCCGATGCTGCGGCGATTACAAAGCAGCTTGACGAGCTTATCAAAAAGCCCATTTATTCCATCAAGCCTTCCGTTCTCAAGAAGTATGAAGAGGAATATTTTGAGGCAAAGTGCGCAAAGTCAAAGGAAATGATTTCAGAGGCTAAGACCATCATTCCCGGCGGCGTTCAGCACAACCTTGCTTTCAACTATCCCTTCCCCCTTGTTTTCACCAAAGCTGAAGGCGCTCACCTTTACGATATTGACGGTAACAAATACCTCGATTTCCTTCAGGCAGGCGGTCCTACAGTTCTCGGCAGCAACGATGCAGGCGTGCGCCAGAAGGTTATTGAGCTGCTCAACGACTGCGGTCCCTCCACCGGTCTTTTTCATGAGTATGAATACAAGCTTGCCAAGAAGATTGCTGACAATTTCAATGGCGTAGATATGTTCCGTATGCTCGGTTCAGGTACCGAAGGCTGCATGTGCGCTCTTCGTGTTGCAAGGCTTGCAACAGGCAACAAGCAGATTCTTAAGATGGGCGGCGCTTACCACGGCTGGAGCGATCAGCTCGGCTACGGCATCCGTGTTCCCGGCTCAAAGTGGACTCAGGCTCACGGTGTTCCCCACTTCTGCTTCAACGGCATTGACGAATTCTTCCCCAACGACCTCAACTCTCTTGAGAGCAAGCTTAAGGCAAATAAGCTCAAGGGTGGCACCGCTGCCGTTATGATTGAGCCCATCGGCCCCGAAAGCGGTACCAGACCCGTTGATAAGAACTTCAACGCAGGCGTTCGCTTCCTTTGCGACAAGTACGGCGCTCTCCTCGTATTCGATGAGGTTGTTACCGGCTTCCGTGTAGGCGTAGGCGGCGCTCAGGGTTACTTCGATGTAGAGCCCGACCTCACCGTATTCGGCAAGGTTATCGCTGGCGGCTACCCCGGAGCAGGCGGCCTCGGCGGCAAGAACGAATACATGAAGTATCTCGGCGCGGGCCTTGACGGCGGCACCAAGATTCACAAGGCATTCTGCGGCGGCACCATGTCCGCTAACCCCCTTTCCTGCGTTGCAGGTTACTACACTCTTGATGAAATTGAAAAGACTGACGCTTGCTACAAGGCTGCCCTTGCAGGTGACAGAATCACCGCAGGTCTTCAGGCTCTTATCAAGAAGTATAATCTTCCCTTCGTTGCTTTCAACCAGGGTTCAATCTGCCACCTCGAAACAGTCGGCACCATGCACTTCTCAATTGACTGGTCCAAGCCCTGGACTATTCCTTCAGTTCTCAGCGCTACCAGCAAGCGCAAGAAGGAAATGGAACACATGGGCGCTGCTTACATGGCAGAAGGTCTTGTTACCCTCGCAGGCAGCAGACTTTACACCAGCGCAGCTTATGACGATGCTCTTATTGACGAAGCTCTTGCAGCGTTTGACAGAGTATTCGCTAACATCGCTGTTGTTTCCGAAGGCTAAAAAATTCCATGCGGCGTGAGTTGTCCGCTCCCGCCGCTTTTATTTTTACATTAAGAGGTGCTCAATCTTATGGATATACTTCAGGCAAAACAGCTTGTTATTGATGCCGGCGTTAAGCTTGTAAAAACAGGCCTCATCGCCAGAACCTGGGGCAATGTAAGCTGCCGTGTTGATGAGGAGTCCTTTGTTATTACTCCCAGCGGCAAGCCCTATCTCGGTCTTACTACGGACGATATAGTTGAGGTGAGAATTTCCGACCTGGCTTACAAAGGCGATGTAAAGCCTTCCTCTGAAAAGGGTGTTCACGCTGAGGTTTACAAGGCTCACCCCGAAGCAAATTTCGTAATCCACACCCATCAGAAAAACGCTTCCGTTATCAGCGCGCTCAAGAAGGGTATCCCCTTTGTCAGCGGCGAAGCGGCAAGCATTATCGGCGTTGAAATTCCCATCGCATCCTACGGTCTGCCCGGCACAGGCAAGCTCAAAAAAGGCGTTGCCGCTGCCCTTGCAGCTTACGATTCAAAGGCTGTTATCATGGCTCACCACGGCGCTGTCTGCTTCGGTGTTGACAGCGAAGATGCTTTTAACGTTGCAAACACTCTTGAAAAGGTTTGCGAAGAATATATTCTTGAGGCAGCCGCAGGCAAGCTTAAGATTTATGCAGATAATCTTTCCGCTTTCTGCAGCGCAATGCCCAAAATTCTCGGCGGAGTTGAGGATGACTGCGCAGCTGCAGTTGCTCCCGTAAACAGCTCTTGCGACAGAGAAAACGGCAAAATCTGCTTTACCGACTCTGCAGACCCCGATTACAGCGCAAGCGTAGAACTCGCAACAGGCAAAACCTGCGAGGGAGAGCCCCCCGTTCAGGCAGAGCTTCACAGGGATATTTACTCAAACCGCAAAGAAATCAACTATATTATCGAAAATACTGACCCTGCAGTTGTTGCGGTTTCAGCTCTCGGCAAAGCTCTCAAGCCTATGGTTGACGATTTTGCTCAGATAGTAGGCCCCAAGGTCAAGAACGCCACCGCCGCCTCCTGCGCAAAGGCTCTTAAAAAACGTAACGCAGTGTTGCTTAAGGGCAACGGCGCTCTTTGCTGCGGCGCAGTCGAAAGCGATGCTGAGGCTGTTGATATGATTATGAGCAAAAACTGCCTTGCCTTCCTCGGCGCAAGCGTTTTCGGCAAGCCGAAGCCCATCGGAGCCATTGATTCACATCTTATGAGATTTGTTTATCTCAAGAAGTATTCTAAAAAGGCTTCCGAATAATTAAGATTTCTTCTAAATTTTTGTCCCCCGTTTATAACAAGGAAAGACAGGACTCCCCCGTCCTGTCTTTTCTTGTTTTTTTAGATAAAATAAACATAATTATCTTTACAATCATTGTTTTTTATGTTAAAAATATATTGTATCCGTTTATTATTAATAAAGGAGAGATGAAAATGAAGAAAACTTTCAAATCAATGCTCGCAGTTATTCTGTCGCTCTGCATTCTCTTTTCCTGTATGGGCACCGCAAGTGCGGCAGGAGCTTCGGATAACTCCGCAATAATCGGCGCATCCAACTTCGTTAATGCAATCATCAACGGCGCTTTATGGCTGGTTGAGCTTGCATACCCCTTTAACGACTATATGGCGGTTGAAGAATATCTTGAAAATCCGAGCGAGGATTTCCTCAACGGCACCGAAGCCTTCATTGACTCCCCCGCAAGCGGTGCAAAATGGCGCCTCGGCTTCGGCAAAGCAAGCTGCGTGCCCGAAAATCTTGCCGACGGCAGCAAGAAATACTATACCGGCGGCTACATGACCCAGAAAATCAGCGGCGTATATGATGACCAGGGTGTAAATGCCGTTGCTCTCAACGATTCAAGCGGCAGAGGCACCGCTGTGTTTGCGGCTGTTGATGCAATCGGTGTAAGCAATGCTGATGTGCGTGCCATACGCAGGGCAGTCTTCAACAAGCTTGAAGAAAAAGGAATAAAGAACGATATTATCGCTATCAACATCAACGCAACCCATTGCCACACGGTTATTGATGCTCAGGGCTTCAGCCTTGACCTTATTGGTCAGATTTTCCGCAATATGCTTGCGGTAATCCCCGGCATTGACCCTATCAGAAGCATTGATTCCGATTTTTACAAAAAGCTCATTGACGGTGCATCCGATGCAATAATTGACGCTTACCTTGCTATGGAGGACGGCGAGCTTTACTACTTTGAAACCGCAGGCGTCGGCAGAGACGACGAAAACGGACTCTATGCCGATGACGAATATGATTATCTCTACGATAAAAGATATCAGGAAGAAGGTTTCCAGCACAAAATAGCCTGCTTCAAATTTGTGCCCGATAACGCTGAAAGCACCCCCACCGTTTTCTCCAACCTCGGCGCTCATCCCACCTCAATCAACAGAGAAACCACTCTTCTCAGCGCAGACTTCCCTCATTATATGGAAGAGCGTATGAACGAATACGGCTATAACTTCGTATTCCTCCAGGGCGCACAGTGCGCAATGGGCTCAAGAACTGGCAGCGTAAAAAACCAGACTGTACTTGACGAGGTTGATGCTTACATGAAGGCCAACCCCGATGAAGAGGCATACCGCGGAGCAAGAACCTTCGGCTACGAGCTTGCAAGGCTTGTAAACGAATCAATCGGCAACGCAAAAAGAGTTGACCCTATGCTCAACGTTGATATGGACGAGGTTGTTATTCCGCTTGACAGAGGCATTTTCCACCTTGCGGCGGCATCTCAGCTGCTCGGCTTCACCGTTGTTAAGGACAGATCGAACGGCTCCAAATTCTCCTTCATCTCCGAGGTCGGATATATTGAGCTCGGCTCAGATATAGTTATACTTACCGCTCCCGGCGAGATTGACCCCCATCTTCTCTACGGCAACGCCGTTTCTGCAGAGGAATCCTACCTCGGCACTTCGTGGGAGCTTGATTACCCCGCCGAAACTCTCGGCGATAAAACCGTGCTCACCCTCGGACTTTGCAACGATGCTATCGGCTACATTTTAGCTGACGGCGACTATGCTCCCTTTATCGCAGACAGCCTGTGGGGTATGGAAATCGGCGATTGGAAGCTCGGTGAATCCCTTTTCGGCGAATATCACAGGCACTATGAAGAGCTTCTTGCCGCAGGCGGAAAAGCAGGAAGTGCAGTAATGAGCGAAATCAATGCACTTATTGAGGCTCATTGATTTCTTTTGGTATTGCACCCAAAACTTACTGTTGCCTGAGCCTGAAGCGAAGGCATAGCATTTAAAGGGAGCCCTTATGTTTTAAAAAACGGGTCAAAAATAATTGACATCGGCGCATCAATCTGTGATAATTAAAATACTAAATTGTCTGAAGGAGGACACATTATGAAAATTACATTCATGGGTGCAGGCAGCACCGTATTCGCAAGAAATGTTCTGGGCGACTGTATGTGCACAGAATGCCTGTGCGATGCCGAAATCGCTCTTTACGATATCGACAAGCAGCGCCTTGAGGATTCTGAAATAATCCTCAGCGCTATCAACAGAAATGTTAATCAGGGCAAGGCTAAAATCTCCACCTACCTCGGCGTTGAAAACAGAAAAGACGCTCTCAGAGGCGCTGATTTCGTAGTAAACGCCATTCAGGTCGGTCTTTATGACCCCTGCACCATCACCGACTTTGAAATCCCCAAGAAATACGGTCTTCGTCAGACTATCGCTGATACACTCGGCATCGGCGGAATCATGCGCGGTCTGCGCACTATCCCCGTGCTTGAGGATTTCGCAAGGGATATGGAAGAGGTTTGCCCCGATGCATGGTTCCTCAACTACACCAACCCCATGGCTATCCTTACAGGCTACATGACCCGCTACACAGGCGTTAAAACCGTAGGTCTTTGCCACTCCGTTCAGAGCTGCTCAAGAGAGCTCCTTAAAAAGCTTGGAATGGAAGATAAGGTAGAGGGCAGATATGACCGCATTGCAGGCATCAACCACATGGCATGGCTGCTTGAAATCCACGACAAGGACGGCAACGACCTTTATCCCGAAATCCGCCGCAGAGCTGAGGAAATGAACGCCGCCGCTCTTGCATCCGATGACCCCGAGAAGAAGCATGACGACATGGTACGCTTTGAGTACAACAAGCGCCTCGGCTATTACTGCACCGAATCCAGCGAGCACAATGCCGAATACAACATGTTCTACATCAAGGATAAGTATCCCGAGCTTATCAAGGCTTACAACATCCCCCTTGATGAGTATCCCCGCCGCTGCGTAAACCAGATTGCAGGCTGGGCAAAGGAAAAGGCCGATATTCTCAAAGACGGTAAAATCACCCACGAGCGCTCTCACGAATATGCCTCCTACATCATGGAAGCAATTGTTACCAACAAAACCTACAAAATCGGCGGCAACGTGCTCAACACCGGTCTTATTGACAATCTCCCCGCAGATGCCTGCGTTGAGGTTCCCTGCCTTGTTGACTCAAGCGGTGTAACTCCCTGCCACATGGGTAAGCTCCCCGTTCAGCTTGCAGCCATGAACATGACCAACATCAACCCCCAGCTTCTTACCATTGAGGCTGCGGTTACAAAGAAGAAAGATCACATCTATCAGGCTGCTATGCTTGACCCGCACACAGCCTCAGAGCTCAGCATTGACGATATCGTTAAGATGGTTGACGAGCTTATCGAGGTTCACGGCGACTGGATGCCCAAATATTTCTGATTATAACAAACTGCCCCTGCAAGGCTTCGCGCCCTGCAGGGGTTTTTGCTGTTTATATAAAAACACCAAACAGAACTCTGCTTTATTTTTTAATCTTTGAAGATTTATTCTTTACAAATCCGTCTTTTTGTTCCATAATATAAATATTCGGATTCGGGAGGGATTAAATTGAAAGAGCAAAAGAAAAGCTCAGCCAAAAAGAATTTCGCCTTAACCAAGCGATTTTTCCCCTATCTTAAGCAGCACCTTGCAACGGAAGCGCTTGTTTTATTCTGCGTAGCCGTTACCGCCGCTTGCGACATCACTCTGCCGCTGATAGTGCGTGAAATAACCGATGCAGGCGTTGACGATGTTGCCGGGCTTACTCTTCAGAGGATTCTCAGCATCTGCCTTTTTTACATTGCATTCAAGGCGGCTTCAAGCCTTGCGAGCTTCTGCCAGTCATATTACGGCCACAAAATGGGCACTAAAATCGAAAACTCCATGCGTGAGGATATGTTTGACCACCTGCAGATTCTGTCATTCTCATTTTTTGACAACACAAAGGTCGGTCAGCTCATGAGCCGCCTCACCTCGGATTTATTCGACGTTGCCGAGTGGTCGCATCACTTCCCCGAAATGGTGTTTATGACCATAATAAAGCTTATTGCAAGCTTCTTTATCTTTGTCAGCATGGATTGGCGCCTTGCGGTTGCCGTGCTTGTGATGACTCCTTTCATGGTGCTCCTCACCAAAAGAAGCCGCACACGCATGCGTGAAACCTTCAGCCAGGGCCGCCATCAGGTAGGCGAAATCAACGCAAGGATTGAGGATTCTCTGCTCGGTGTGCGGGTTGTGCGCTCCTTCACCAACGAAAAAACCGAAAAGGAAAAATTCGCCGCAGGCAACAATGAATATGTAAAGGTGCGCAACAAAAGCCACAAATATATGTCCTCATTCCACGCAACTGTTGCGTTTATTGACGGAATCATGTACATAAGCGTTGTAGGCGTAGGCGCATACTTCATGCATCTCGGCATCACCTCTCCCGGTGACTTTGCCGCAAGCCTTCTGCTTGTTTCCACTCTGCTCAGCTCAATACGCTCCATAGTTGATTTCAGCGAGCAGTTCAGCCGTGGCATAACGGGCATTGAGCGCTTTGCTCAGATAATGGACGAAGTGCCCGAAATCACAGATTCTCCGAATGCAGTTGCCGTTGAAAATGTAAAAGGCGATATCGAATTCAAAAATGTTTCGTTTAAATATGAAAAAACAGAGAAGGAAATTCTCACAAGCCTCAGCCTTAAAATTCCTCAGGGTTCAAACGTTGCCCTTGTAGGCCCCAGCGGCGGCGGAAAAACCACCCTTTGCAACCTTATCCCCCGTTTCTATGAGGTTGAAAGCGGCGAAATTCTGCTTGACGGTACGAACATCCGTGATATCACCCTGCATTCCCTGCGTTCAAATATAGGCGTTGTGGCGCAGGATGTTTACCTCTTCTCCGGCACCATCAGGGATAATCTTGTATACGGCAAATCCGATGCCACCGAGGAAGAAATGATTGAAGCCGCCAAAAAAGCAGGCGCTCATGACTTTATCAGCGCCATGCCCAACGGATATGATACTTATATAGGCGAACGGGGCGTTAAGCTTTCAGGCGGTCAGAAGCAGAGAATTTCAATTGCCAGAGTATTCCTTAAGGACCCTCCCGTGCTTCTGCTTGACGAAGCAACCTCGGCGCTTGACAACGAGAGCGAAAAGCTCGTGCAGGAATCGCTCGAAAGGCTTTCGCAGGGCAGAACAACCCTCACCATTGCCCACAGGCTTACCACCATACGCAATGCGGATGAAATTATTGTACTCACCGAAAACGGTGTGGAAGAACAGGGTTCACACACAGAGCTTATGGAAAAAGGCGGAATTTACAGCCACATGTACAGCATGTATGCAGTTATGTAACAGAAAACGGGACTGTTTCACTAAGGAAACAGCCCCGTTTATTTTTTATATTCCTAATGCCAGGTCAAGGAAAAACGTGAAGAAACGTGCGAAAAGCGAAAGGGATTTGAGAAGCACGTCAAACCACGAAACCGTGACCTTTACCTCACAGCGTGCAACTGCTCCGCTTTCTTCATCCTCGCAGTAAATAGTGCATGAGCCTGACGAAACCGCAGTAACCGTGCCGTTTGAGCTTACGGTGGCAACGGATTCATCGGATGAGCGCCAGCTTATATCAACATCAGTTGCATCTGACGGAGTAACCGAATAATTGAGCTTCGCCGTTTCGCCCTCCTTGAGGGTAAGCGAT
Organism: Acutalibacteraceae bacterium; assembly: GCA_045533875.1. Taxonomy (GTDB): domain Bacteria; phylum Bacillota; class Clostridia; order Oscillospirales; family Acutalibacteraceae; genus CAG-177. The sequence continues at coordinate 59,591 of JAZSIQ010000075.1, forward strand.
TTCTGCGCAAGTCTGAGCTCCTCAAGCTCAACACCCTCTGTAACCTCAACAACACACTTAGCATAAAAGCTGCCTGCTCTTGCAATTACGGTTGTTTTGCCCTCGCTTATGCCTTTCACCCTGCCGTCAGAGTCTACTGTTGCGGCATCGGGATTGGTGGACTCCCACGAAACACTCTGGTATGCGCTCACAGGCTCAAAGCTTACCTCAAGCTGCAGCGTGCCGCCAACCGAAACCACGGCTCTGTCCTTATCAATGGTCATTGCCGTAATGTCAATCTTTTCCCACACGGCATAAAGCGTAACATCTTTATCCTCGGTATATTTACCGCCCGCCGGATAATCTGCCCTTGAAGCGGAAGCCGAAGCCGCCCAACCGGAGAATGCGTAGCCCGTTTTTTCGGGAATAGCAGAGGGAAGAACAAGCTCGATGCCCTCTGTTTTTGTAACCGCATCGGGAGCATTTGTGCCCGAGTTTGCATCAAAAGAAACTGTATATTTTTCAAGCTCTACCGTGTTGAAAGAATAGGTCGAAGAGGTGAATTCCTTTTTATCGGTCTTTGCGAAAAAACTGTATTTATAGGTTTCTGACGCTTCAAGCGTAAGTCCCATGTCTGAATTAACATCGCAAACAATATCAAACTTTACCGCATCCGCCGTAACATCGGGGATAAAAGAATAAGCGGTAATCACCGCACCGTCAGAATCAAAGAGAGTCATACCTGCTTCTTTGATTTTGGCTCCTGCGGTTTTGGTTGCGGTGGTAACAAGCACGGCATTCGTCTGAGTCACGCTGTATTTTGAAGCGCTTTGGCTTGATGCAACATCCGAAAAGGTTACGCTGATTTCAGGCTCGGGCTCAGGGTCACTCTCAGGCTCACCGCTTATGTATATGTAGCCGTAAAAGGTCTGCCCCGAAAGATTCTGAGCCGCTCTGCCGTAATGGAAGGTAGCGCCTCCGAAATTCGCCTCTGACACATAGGCAACTCCGTCCTTAATCTCCTCGACCACGGCAACATGGTTGCTGTAACATGCCCATGCACCGAGCGCAGGCTCAGAACCGTAGGCATAGTAGCCGTTTGCTTTATTCTGACTCCACCATGTGCCGGCATCGCCCGAGTTTATTTCAGGCGCCGTGCCGTTAATCTCATACGCTCTGCCGTAGGCATACCAAGTGCACTGACCTATGGTGAAGTGACTCTTTGAGCCGTAATAATAAACATTGCTGCTTTCGGGCGCCGACACTCTTGGCGAAAAAGCCGAAGCCATTACAACGCCGGGAATTATAATAAGAAAACTTAAAAATATGCTTAACGCAGCTTTTGCTCTTTTTTTCATTGATTTGTCCCCTTGCTGTTGCTTGCATTGCGCAAACGAAATGTCTATGTTAGAATACCTCATTTTAATTTTCAAGTCAATAAATCAGACGCAATGTTTACAAAAGCATTACAAAAAATTCATTCAAAAAGAAGGATTTTCCTTTGGAAAGCTTAAAACAAATCCCGAAATGAATTACAAAACCGTTATTATCATATCGTAAAATTTAACGGTGTAACTTTTCGCACAAAGCAGCTTGACTGCACATTCCGGATTATACAAGCGTAATAAGGTACTCTACTTCGCCGTAGCCTTTGTCTACAGTTGCTCCGAGAGGAACTCTCTTTGCATCAACGCGAAGATTTCCTATGTTGATACACACGGTATAAGACCATACTCCGCTTTCAATGATTCCGTCCTCGTTGATTTTAACCTCAAGCTTCGGATTTGAATATTTCAGGCTTGCGGTTGCTTTATCGAAGCCGATTTCAAACTGCGGAAGCTCTTCTTCAACAACGGAAATATCGCCCACAACAGAAATCGCATGACCTACCGTGCCTGAGTTGGTTTCGCCGTGAACGCCGTCGGTCTGTTCCTTCATAGTCATTTCAACAACTGTATAGCCGCCTTCTTTATAGGCTCTGGCGCTTGTTGTATCAGACACAGACAAATTCGCATAGCCGCCTGTTATTCCGTCAAATTCCGTTGAATTCTTTTCAAGAGCCGAAATCAGGAACGGCGTAATAAGATCAACCAGCTTGCCGAGAACACCGTCACCGTCATTGACAGAAAGTGTTTTGAGTGTCATTTTCTGAACCGATTTTACCTTGCTCTGGCTTTTTAAAGCCGATGCTTTGTAAAACTCAACAACCTCTTCGGCGGACCATGCAGAAGGGTCTGTTTCGCTGACGGTTGTTTGAGTATTCTCCTGCGATGTTGTGCTTTCATCAGCAGATTCCGTCACAGTTTCCGTCTGCATTTCGACGTAAGAGGATGACGTATATTCCTGAGTTTCGGTAAGTTGCCGTGTTGTTTCGGTTTGGGGGTCTTCATTGTTTTTGCACGAGGCAAATGCAAGCAGTATCACTGCCGATAACAAAACAGATATAAGCTTTTTCATAGTTTCTCCTTGTTTGAATCGGTTAGTATTCTGTTGAACCGCAAATCAGACAACATACGCCGCCCGATTGGCAGGTTGGTTTTTATCAGAATCTGAAATCTCTACGGTTCGACTTTTTAATATCCTCAATATTCTGCCTTGCTATTTCCCTGACCTTTTCGCCGGGGATTTTCTTAAGCTCATCCTCAATAAGCCTGTAGCCTATCTCCTGAGTTCTCGGCGAAGCGTAGTCCACAAGGTACTCGGTAAGGGTCATAAGCGCATTGGGGTGGCAGCAGTTAAGAATCTGACCGTTTTTGCAAAGGGACATAAATCTGTCGCCTGTTCTTCCCTCTCGATAGCAGGCGGTGCAGAATGAGGGAATATGTCCGTTTTCCATAAGCCAGCGCACAACCTCATCAAGAGTCCTCTGGTCTGAAACATCAAACTGCTCCGTGTCGTGGGGGCGTTCTTCCTCTGTATAGCCGCCAACCGATGTTCTGGAAGCGCCGCTTATCTGGGAAATGCCGAGGCGCAGCACTTTCTCCCTCACCTTTTCGGATTCTCTTGTGGAAATAATCATGCCTGTATAGGGTACCGCAAGGCGGATGCAGCCAATGATTTTTTCAAACATCTCATCTGAAATCGAGTTATCAAACACATTGGGGTCGATATCATCGGCATGCTTTATTCTCGGCACGCTGATGGTGTGGGGGCCTACACCGTGAACAGCCTCAAGATGCTCAGCGTGCATTATAAGCCCTGCAAATTCGTATTTATAAAGCTCAAGCCCGAAAAGCACACCTAAGCCTACATCGTCAATTCCGCCCTGCATTGCTCTGTCCATAGCTTCGGTGTGATAATCGTAATCATGCTTGGGGCCTGTTGGATGAAGCTCAAGGTAGCTCTTTTTATGGTAGGTTTCCTGAAAAAGAATATAAGTGCCTATGCCCGCCTCTTTAAGCAGACGGTAATTTTCAACCGTAGTAGCGGCAATATTTACGTTTACTCTGCGGATTGCGCCATTTTTGTGGTTTACGCTGTAAATGGTTTTAATGCATTCAAGAATATACTCAATAGGATTCATTGTGGGATGCTCGCCTGCTTCAATTGCAAGGCGCTTGTGACCCATATCCTGAAGCGCTATAACCTCGTTTTTAACCTCTTCCTGGGTAAGCTTCTTGCGGGCAATGTGTGTATTTTTGAGGTGATAAGGGCAATAAACGCATCCGTTTACGCAATAGTTTGAAAGATAAAGGGGCGCAAACATTACGATGCGGTTGCCGTAAAAGGCCAGCTTGATTTCCTCGGCGATTTTATATATCTCTTCGATTTTTTCGGGAATTTCGCACGCAAGCAAAACGGATGCTTCCCTGTGAGTAAGCCCTGCACAGACGGTGCCGTTGCCGCTCTTCTTCGGCCTTGCCTTTTCAAGGATTGAATCTATAAGCTCAATGTTGTTTTTATTTTGCTCTGCATATTCGATTGTAGCAAGGATTTCACCGTCATTGATGAATTCCTCTGCCTTGAGAGATTTGGGATTATATACAGCCATTTTCATTCCTTCTTCCTTATTTTTTAATATCGCCTCTTGCGGTGACTATTTCATATCCTGCATTCTTCATGCGTTGGCGAAGCTCCTCAACACTTTGAGCCGCCTCGCTTTTTGAAACGATTTTATTGTTGTAAAGCTCGTATTTTTCACGCACCGAAACGGGTGAGAGGTTAGGCATTACAACATTTGCCCCTGCAGTAATGCCCTTTTCCCTTGCATTCACATCAAGCGTTGCAAGCGCCGTGGTTGACGGAAGCAAAACAGGCGGATGAATAAGCCTTATTATGCTCAGCAGATAGCAGGTAAGCTCCACCGTGCCGCTCGCATAATTGCGAAACGGGGTTTCCTTATGGGGAATAAACGGCCCTATGCCGCACATATCGGGCTTGAATTGCTCAATAAATTTCAAATCCTGCGCTATATGCGCCGGAGTCTGAAACGGAGAGCCTACCATAAAACCGCAGCCCGTCTGAAAGCCGATTGAGCGCAAATCGTGAAGGCATCTCATTCTGTTTTCAAACTGCATGGAATCGGGATGCAAAAGCGCATAGTGCTCTGCGTTTGCCGTTTCGTGGCGAAGCAGGTATCTGTCTGCCCCGGCATCAAACAGCCTTTGGTAACTCTCCCTGCTTTTTTCACCCAGAGAAAGAGTTACCGCACAGTCAGGGTATCTGCGTTTGATTTCGCTTATTATTTCACACATTCTGTCATCTGTAAAATACGCATCCTCGCCGCCCTGCATAACAAAGGTGCGGAATCCGAGCGCATAGCCCTCCTCGCAACAGGCGAGAATCTCCTGCGCCGTGAGCCTGTATCTTTCACAGGCGGAGTTGCCTTTGCGTATGCCGCAGTAAAGACAATCGTTTTTGCAGATATTGCTTATCTCGATAAGCCCTCTTATAAAAACGGAATTGCCGTAAATCCTGCGCCTTACCGAATCCGCCGCCGCTCTGAGCTTTTCAGCCGCTTCGGGGGTACGGTTTGATATAAAAAACTCGTATTCCTCAGTTTCAAGGGATGAGTTTTTTTCAAGTTTTTCAATTAACGAAAACAATTTATTATTCATCGCATACAACCTTTGAATAAGCGGTTTTTACGCTCACGCAGTCAATGTTGCCGATTTTACCCGTCATTGCCGCAATCACATCCTGCGGGGCATCAACCGCAATGCTTATAACATGAATTCCTTTTTCTCTGTAAGGAATTCCCATTCTGCCTATTATATATTTTCCGTATTCGTGCAAAACGGAATTGAGAGTGTCAACGCACTCGGTGCTTTCCACAATTATGCCCATAACGGCAACTCTCGTCTGCATAAAAACCTCCGCAAAAACAAAAATACCGCGCCTGAAAAAAGCGCAGTAATACAATAAAAGCTATGCATTTTACTTGCGCCTTTCCCCCGGAGATTTCTCTCCTCATGTCAGGCAATATTATTATACCCGTTTTTTCGCTTCAAGTCAATGTGCACACCTTAACAAAAATCCCGTTTTCTTCATAAAAATTTTCATATACTGTGGTGTTTATCATTGCTTTTACTATGGGTAGTGTGTTATAGTAATATTGAATAAATATTTTCACGGGAGCGCAAGGCATGGAAAAAGCTTATTTGTTTGCTCATTTCAGGGAAAAGCTCACCCCTGACGGTGAGCAGGTTTACTTCGGCATCAGCTGTGACGGCTACAACTGGGAAGCCGTAAATTCAGGCAAGCCTGTTCTTGAAAGTCCCATTGGCGAAAAGGGTGTAAGGGATATAGAGGTAGTGCGCCTTAAGGATAACAGCTTTGTTGTTATCGCCACAAACCTTTGCATCGTTTACCGCATGGACGAAGAACACAGAGTGGATTGGAAGGACTGTAACCACAACGGAAGCAAAACCCTTGTGATGTGGAAAAGCAGGGATTTGATTAATTTTTCTCAGCCCGTTCTGCTCGATTTGAACAGACCCGATTTCGGCTGTATGTGGGCACCTGAGGTTTTCTATGATGAGGACAGCGGCGAATATCTGCTGCACTGGGGCTCAACCGTTGAAGAGGACGGCTTCAATCACATGTCAATTTACTGCTCACGCACCCGTGATTTCGAAACCTTTACCGCCCCCGAGCTTTACTTTACAAAATCCAACGAAATTCTCGACTCGCATATAGTAAAATTTGACGGTGTGTATCATCTGTTTTATAAGAATGCGGAACACCCCTCAATGAATATGCACGAAACGGCGCCCACGCTTTTCGGTCCCTTTACCCATGATAATTCCTTCGATGCCCTTATGGGTGCTCTTGAAAAGCCCGGCGCTTATGAGGGTGCCACCTCCTATGTGCTGCCTGACGGCAAATGGTGCCTTATGCTTGATTTCTTTGGCTGCGAAAAGGAAAAAATGGGCTATGTGCCCTTCGTTTCCGAAAGACCAGGCTGCACCGATTTCAGGCAGGAAAAAGAAAAATTCTCCTTCCCCTACGGCTTCAAGCACGGCGGTGTAATCGAAATCACCGTTGAGGAATACGAAAGAATCAAAAATCACTATAAAAACTGAGGTACTTGTATGATTAACATTATCCGTGTGCCGGACCGTTTTAAAATCCATTATGACAATTCCGCCTATGTGCAGGAGGACGGAGTTGTGCGCTTCGTGGGCGTTGACGGCAAGCTCAAGGTTTTTCTTACCGCCACAAGAAGCAAGCCCATGTTCATTGAGCTTCGCTGGGCAGACAGAACAGAAGAAAAGGTAAGCATTCTCGGCGATAAATGGGAGCGTGCTTACGGCGACTTGCAATGGACCCGCGTAAGAGCGGAAAGCTTTATGCCATGGTACTTTTTTGCAAAGGGCCCCAAAGGAATTCTTGCCTGTGGAGTTGAAACTCAGCCCTCAAGCTTCGTATGCTGGAGCTTTGATAAAGAGGGCATAAGCTGCTGGCTTGATGTGCGCTGCGGCGGCAGCGGCGTTGAGCTTGGCGGCAGGGAGCTTGAAGCGGCAACCATTATAAGCAAGGTTTTTCGAGGCGTTTCCGCATTTGAGGCGGCAAAGCGATTTTGCAAAATGATGTGTCCTGAGCCTCTCCTGCCCGAAAAGCCCGTTTACGGCGGCAATAACTGGCACTATTCCCACGGCGAAAGCTCCTACATTGACATAATCAACGATGCAAAGCTTCAGGCGGATTTTGCCGAAGGGCTCGAAAACCGCCCGTTCATGGTTATTGATGACGGCTGGCAGAAAACAAGGAGGACAGGCCCCTGGGAGCCCAACGAAAAATTCCTTGATATGGAGCAGCTTGCAAGCGATATAAAATCGCTCGGTGTTCGCCCGGGTATCTGGGTGCGCTTCCTTGCCACAACCAGCTCCGAAGTGCCCGAAAAATTCAAAATCAACCGCCCCGTGTTTGATGGCGACAGCAAAAACGGAATTCTTGACCCCTCCCATCCCAAGGTGCTCCAATATGTTGCAAGGGAAACAAGGAAGCTTGTAAGCTGGGGCTATGAGCTTATAAAGCATGACCGTTCAACCACCGATATTTTCGCTTCCTGCGGCAGGGACTGCAACGGCAAAATAACAAAGGACGGCTGGACTTTTTACGACCGTGCAAAAACAAGTGCGGAAATCGTCAAGAATTTCTATCGCACAATCTATGAAAATGCGGGTGATGCAATAATCCTCGGCTGCAACTGCATACCTCACCTCGCAGCAGGCTTTGTTCATCTCAACAGAATCGGCGCAGACACAAGCGCCGTAAGCTGGGCGCAGACCAGAAAGCACGGCATCAACGCCCTCGCATTCCGTCTGCCGCAAAACAAGGCGTTTTACATGGCAGATGCCGACTGCGTGGGAATTCTTGACAATAAAATCAAATGGAAATACACCGGCGCATTGCTTGAGCTTATTTCAAAAAGCGGCTCACCGCTGTTTGTTTCCTGCTCCCACGGTACTCTTAACGATGCCCAGACTGAGGAAATCAAAAAAGCCTTTGCCCGTGCAAGCAGGCAGGAGGATACACTCACTCCCCTTGACTGGGAGGAAACCTCCACACCCAACCGCTGGCTTGTTAACGGTAAGGAAGAACTGAATTTTGAATGGTACGGCAACGGTGCCGTTATTGAATAGAAAGGAAATTGCTATGAAAATGAAAAAGATTATCAGTATTCTCCTGTGCGTAACCCTCATCCTCTGCACTCTCGCTCCTCTTGCACACGCTCAGTCCGACGAGTGCAACTGCGGCGAAACTCCGCTCATCTACGTAGGTCCCCTCGGAAGCACTTCCATTTACCTCAACCCCGACACGGACGAAGAGGTACAGCTTTTCCGTCTTACCACCGAAACCACGCTTAAGCTTGTGGCAGGGATTCTCCCTGCGCTCGTGCTTCTCGGCATCACACGCAACTATGACGCTTTCGGTGATTCCGTAATTAGAGTTATCAACGAAACAATGGGTATGCTCGCCCTTGACGGTAACGGCAACTCCTTCGAAAATGTTTCCTCTAAGCCCGAAATGCCGACCCGTAAGGAGCACGGCAGAGGCACCGACTATTATTTCAGCTATGACTGGCGCTTAAGTCCCATTGAGGTTGCCGCTCAGCTTAAGGATTTTGTTGAAGAAGTTAAAAAACTCACCGGACACGATACCGTAAACTTCAAGGCCTCCTCCATGGGCGGTGTTGTCACCATGTCCTATTTTTACAAATACGGCTACAGCGATGTTGAGGCCTGCGTTTTCCAGTGCTGTCCTCTTCAGGGCACCTCGCTTGCAGGCGAGCTTCTTTGCAGGCAGATTACCTTTGATGCAAGAGCCCTTTATGAATACGGCATCCAGGCTTATCCCCCCGCAGATTTTGAAGGTGTGCTTCTTAACACCCTCTTTGATTTCATTTATTACAGCGGCCTTGCCGATCTCGTTCTCGGCATAGGCAACAATCTGCTTGACGAGCTTCATGACAAGATTTTCGAAGAGCTTCTTACCCCTGTTTTCGGCACCATTCTCGGTCTGTGGTCCTTTGTGCCCGACTGCTACTATGAAAAAGCAAGAGCAATCAACCTTGACCCCGCCACTCAGGCAGGTCTTATCGCAAAGGCTGACGAGTATCACTACAATGTTCAGCAGAAAGCCGATGAAATTCTCAACGGCGCTGTTGAAAGCGGTATAAGAGTTATGATTGTTGCGGGCTACAATATCCGCACAACTCCCATTCTTCCCGACACTATGGACTGCCATTCCGACTGCACCGTTGACACCTGCTACGCTTCCGCAGGCGCAACCGTTTGCGATATTTACGAAACCTTCCCCGAGGGTTACACTCAGGAGGTAAATGACGGCCATAACCACATTTCACCTGACTGTGCCATTGATGCTTCCACCTGCATACTGCCCGAATACACCTGGTTTATAAAGGATATGCTTCATTCCAACGGTCAGCCCGGCATTGACGGACTTTACGATAACGTCCTTTACCCCGAAAACGATGAACCCTTCACCGTATGGAGCGACCCCAACTATACACAGTTCCTTCAGAACGACAAAGCAAACAGCAGAGTTATCCCCATGGGTAACTTTGCCGAGGGCGTTGAGGCACCCGAGATTGAGGAGGGCAAAGCCTTCTATGACTTCTTCAAAAAATGGGTTGCACCCGTTGAAAATACCGTTTTCAAGGTACTTGATTTCATAAGAGGCGAATAATACAAACCTGATAATTTAAACTAAAAGAGGATGCTTTTTCGGCATCCTCTTTTTCTCAACCGTCAGTTGACTTGTATTTTATAAAAGAAACAGGTGTTTTAATGAACGAATTCATAAAAATCAAGGCTCGCTATTCAATGCAGGGCAGCAAAGGAATATACTGCTTTTATCTTTTAGCGGCTTTGATTGCGGCGGTTTATTTCACGGTGTCGGGCTATGCCGCCGATTTCATACTCACTCTTCCCACCGTACAGACTTACCTGACGGGAATCTTCCCCTTTCTTCCGCAGATTGTTGCAATTACTCTCTGCGTTGTAAATACGGTTTTCTTCACGGGCTTCATCAGCGCACTCCTGCTTAATGCTGACAGTATTTTTGCCTCAAACGCCCTTTTCAAAAAGCGACCTCACGATTGGTTCAACCTTAAAGGAATTCTTAAATCCGCCCGTCTGTTTACCTGCCTTTTTCTGCTCAAAACCGCCATGTTTGCCGCCTGGCTCGCTCTGCCCTCGGCGCTTTCTGCGCTGCTGATATTTTTACTCAAAGTGGGTGAAATGAACCGCACATTTCTGTTTTTCTGTGCGGCAGGCATTGCCCTGCTTTTTGCCGCAGGGCTGTTTTTCTACACACTCTCGGCTCAGGATTTAATCTGCGCCCGTTTCTTGCTTGCGTCACACCCCTATCTTTCGGCAGGCGCCGCAATTTCAATGAGCAGAAAAAAAGTACGGGGAAGCCGTCTTGCACTTCTCACCTTCCGCCTGAGCTTTCTGCCCTGGCTTGCCGCGTGCATTTTCGGTTTCCCCGTTTTCTATTTATGGCCGTATTACAGGCAAAGCCTTGCCTGCTATGTGCTTGCGGATTAGAGAAGTATTTCTCTGCCCGTCTTTGCAGATTCGTACACGGCGCAAAGAATTTTAATCATGTCAATTCCCTGTTCGGGCACAAAAATCGGCTGAGCCTTGCCCTCAAGCACATCCACAAAATGGCTGATGTTTCTGTTATGACCCACCAGAGAGTGCTTTTTGGAAAGCTTTTTGTTCTTCTGCTTTCCGTTTTTTTCGTAATAAATCTCGGCAATGCCGTTTTTCCATGTGCAGCCTGCCTCGGTGCCCCTGAGTTCAACAAAACGGTGCTCCTTCCTTATGTTCGATGCCCATGAAAACTCAATCTGAAGCACGGCACCGTTATCAAACCTTATAAGCCCCATTGCCAAATCTTCAACATCGAAGGTACCGCCCTCCACCTTATCGCCGAAATCGGAGTTTGCGGAATCGCTGGAATCGCAATCGGCAAATTTTGCGAAGGTTCCGCCGCTTACGCTGACGGGGGTGGGGTTACCCATAAGCCATATTGCAAGGTCAATCATGTGGACTCCCAAATCAATAAGAGGTCCGCCGCCCGATTGCTCTTTGGTAGTAAACCAACCGCCCTTGCCGGGAATTCCTCTGCGGCGTACCCAGCCGCATCTGCCGCAGTAAATTTCACCGAAGGTACCGTTTTCTATAATCGACTTAAGCTCCTGAGAGGGGCCGAGATAACGGTTATTCCTTATAACCATAAGGGTTTTACCGTTTTTCTTTGCCGCTTCGTTCATCCTGAGCGCTTCCTCAACGCTTACAGCATCGGGCTTTTCGCACAGCACATGCTTACCGGCATTAAGCGCATCAACCGCAATTACGGAATGTAAATAATTCGGTGTACAAATGTCAATATAATCCAGACTTTCGTCCCTGAGCATTTCTTTATAATCGGTGTAAACCTTTGCAGAGCGGAAAAATCTGTTTTTTGCCTTTTGTGCCCTTTCAGGAATAATATCGCATACACCCGCCACTTCCACTCTTTTTTCAAGCAAATATGCGGGGAAGTGCGCACCTGTAGCTATTCCTCCGCAGCCGACTATGCCTACCCTGATTTTTGCCATAAATCATTCCTCCCGATCATTCTTTAATTCAATATAACATATCCCCAAGATTTACGCAAGAAATATTGAAACATAGGCAAAATAGTGGTATTATATTTATATATACATACCATGGAAGCAGGTGATGTTTTGCTTAAAATAGAACATCTTTCAAAAAAATACGGCGATAAGTTTGCCGTTGAGGATTTATCACTTGAAATCGCAGGCGGTGAAATTTACGGTTTCATCGGCCACAACGGTGCAGGAAAAACCACCACCATCAAATCCTGCTGCGGCATAATTGATTTTGACGGCGAAATTACCGTTGACGGAATAAGCGTTAAAAAATCGCCGCTTGAATGTAAAAAGAAAATTGCATATATTCCCGACAATCCCGATATTTACGAATTTATGACGGGCATTAAATACCTCAATTTCATTGCAGATATTTATTCCGTAAGCAAGAGCGAAAGGGAGGAAAAAATCCACAGATATGCCGATGTTTTCGGCATAACGGGTGACCTCGCTCAGCCGATAAGCGCTTACTCGCACGGAATGAAGCAGAAGCTTGTGCTTATTTCTGCATTGCTCCATTCCCCGAAGCTTCTTTTGCTTGACGAGCCCTTTGTGGGTCTTGACCCCAAGGCCTCCCATACTTTAAAGGGGATAATGCGTGAAATCTGCAATGCGGGCGGTGCTATCTTCTTCTCTACCCATGTGCTTGAGGTGGCGGAAAAGCTGTGCGACAAAATAGCAATCATCAAAAACGGCAGGCTTGTAACCTGCGGTAAAACCGAAGATGTTATAGGCAACGAATCGCTTGAGGAGGTATTCCTCGGTCAGGAGGGCGCAGATGCTTCTTTCTCTGATTAAGGTTTATCTCAAATCCGTTCTTGTTTCCATGTTTGCACGTCAAGGAAAAAGAAAAAAGCTCAACCCTGCCTTGAAAATCCTTATAGCGTTGGCGGCGGTATATGTTGTTGCAGCAATGTTTGTGTCACTCGGCATGATTTTCATGCAGGCGGCGCAGCTTTTCTTCCCTGCAGGTGATGATACGCTGTATTTTACCTTCACGGGCATCGTCTGCCTGATTTTCGGAGTTTTCGGCAGCGTCTTCATGACCTCGTCCCTGCTGTTTGAAGCAAAGGACAATGGGCTGCTGCTGAGTATGCCTATCCCCCCTGCCTACATTCTGGCAAGCCGTTTTACGGTAATAATTATACTGAATTACATTTATTCATTCCTTATTCTTACCCCTGCCTGTGCAGTTTACCTGTTTTTTATGGGTTATACCCCCGTCAGGCTGTTTTACTGCATAGCCGCCAACCTTTTGCTGCCCATGCTTTCGGTGGTTTTCTGCTGTATTTTCGGCTGGGCGCTCACCTTCCTCGGCGCAGGCAAAAAGAAAAGGCATGTTTTTGAGCTTGTGCTCTCCCTGCTGTTTTTATTCGGATATCTCGCCCTTTTCACCAACATTCAAGGTATACTTGATGCCGTCAGCAGCAATTCCGAAACCTTTGAATTTATCAGCGAAAGAATACTTGTTCCCGTTCATTTTTACAGCCTCGCTTCAGCTGAAAATGAGATTTCTTATCTGCTTGTTTTTGCTCTGCTGATTTTTGCACTTTGCGCAGGAACATATATCCTGCTTGCAAAAACCTTTCTTAAGCTCACCTCTCGCAAGGCGGCGGTTAAAAAAACCAAGTACGAAAGAAAGGACTTGAAAGTATCCTCAAAAACAGCGGCGCTCATACGCAAGGAAGCGGAAAAATTCCTGCAGACTCCGTCATACCTTCTCAACTGCGGGCTCGGCATTTTCCTTTCCCTTCTTTTGGCGCTTGCTCTGTTTTTTAAAGGCACTGATATCATCGCAAGGCTCGGTTTTGAAGAAAACAGCCCGTTTGTGCCCGTAATAGTGTGCACTGTTCTTCTTTTCTGCGTGCTCACTATCAACTCATCCTGCGTGTCGCTCTCGCTTGAAGGCAGCAGGCTTTATCTGCTCAAATCCATGCCGATATCCGCAAGGGACATCATCAACAGCAAAATAGCTTCAAACATTCTGCTTGCCGCCCCTGCTTCCCTTGTTTCCTTTGCGCTTGCAACCGCAAGGCTCAATATCGGACTGAGTGAAAGAATCTTTGCCGTAATTCTCGGCCTTTGCGCCGTTATGTTTGTATCTTGTATGGGTATGCTTCTCAACCTGCGATTCCCCCGCCTTGAATGGCTCAACGAAACCGTTGTAATAAAGCAAAGCACAAGCGTTATGGTTGCCACCTTTGTTTCAATGGGCACGGTAATGGTGTTTGCAGGCGTTTATTCGGGCTTTTTGCAGGCGGCAATTCCTCTGTGGGCTTACCTTGCGGCGTTTTCTCTGCTGTTTGCGGCTCTTGCGGCCGTATTTTATAAAATATGCATTTCAAAGGGCGAAAAAATTCTCCTTGATTTGTAAAACGAAAGGATGTTAAACATGATATTTGACAAAATCGAAAACCTTCCCCTTTATTTCGGCACCTGCGAGGCATTCAAAGTGATTGATGCTTTCGTAAAGAACACCGACCTTGTAAACCTCCCCTGCGGCACGGTTGAGCTTGAGGGCGGAGTTAAGGCAGGCATCAGCGAATACGCACCCGGCGAGGGCGGCCTTGCAGAGGCGCACCGTGTTTATCACGATTTGCAGTTTGCCGTATGCGGCTCTGAGAATATTGAAGTAATCCCCCTTGATTACTGCTCAGGCAGCACCGGCTACACAGAGGATATTGAGTTTTTTGAAAACCATAAAAACCCCTGCACTGTTGCACTGAGCGAAGGCACATTTGCATTCCTCGCTCCCACCGATGCTCACCGCCCCGGCATAAGCAACGGCTGTGAAAAAATCAAGAAAATCGTTTTCAAAATCCCCGTTGAAGGTTAATGATTGACAAAATGATTGACAAAGTAACATAATTAATGTAAAATTAATTGATTAAAATATCCGGAGGTAAATTATTATGGTATTAGCAGCAGTCGGCAAAAACGGCACAGGCAAGGATTTCTTCCTTGAATACATCGCAAAGAAATATGAGCTCCCCATGGTTTCCATCGGCGATATCGTAAGAGAGCTTGCAACCAAGGACGGTCTTGAGCTTACAAGAGAAAACCTTCATGCAACCTCAAAGAAGTACATGACCGCTTACGGCCAGACCTTCTTCCCCGAGCAGATCGTTAAGAAGATTAAGGAAAGCGGCGCTCCCGTTTACCTTGTTTCCGGCGTTCGTCCCCTTTCCGACGTTCAGTTCCTCAAGGAAGCTTTCGGCGATGAGTTCGTTCTCGTTGATGTTGTTATTTCCGATGACGAAGTTCGTTACGCAAGAATGCTCGCAAGAGGCTCTGACAGAGACGGCAAGTCCATCGAAAAGCTCAGAGAGTACGACAAGGGTGAAGAGGATCAGTTCCACACCAGCGAGTCCGAAAAGCTTGCAAACGTCGTTCTCAAGAACGACGGCACAGTTGAAGATTTCTACGCAGCAGCAGACGCTATCTACGCAGAGTACATTCTCAACAAATAATTGAACAATAAAAAGTGCAGGGTAAACGGTATTTCACCGCTTACCCTGCTTTTTGTTTACCATCTGTTTTCCACGTATTCACAGAACGTGAAAAGGTCTTTGATTTCAAGCTTTGTTCCGTCGTCAAGAGTAACGTCGCCGTTCCAAATTCCGTATATCTGGTGGCAGTTCATTCTGCCCACTTTAAAATCAACATCGCTGTGATTATCTATAGTGGGCTGCATCGTCATATTGAACCTGCCGTCCTCCGAAATAAACTTCCACGGCTCAAGGAATCTGCCCTTCGGGAATTTTTCAACATCAACCGCGCCGATTTTATGCGCCTTGCCGTCATAAAAAAGACAGGTTTCCGTAGCGTTGCTTTCGTTGCCGATTGCCCATGTAATTTCAAAACCGAAAAGATGCCTTTCACCCTTTTCATCCGTTATGTACTGACTGCCGCTGCCCCAGTACCATACCATTTTATGCACGGTGTTCACTCTGCCCCAGTCAAGCGCACAGAAAGCATTATCCTTTGAAAATTCAAAAACATAATCGCCGTAAACAAACCTGCCCTCGCACGGCATACACATCTGCTTGGTGGTCATAAAATACTTGGTGTTGTCCTCATCAAAGGGCAGAACGGTTGTGATATTCTCAAGCCCGTCCATAATCTCCATGCTCACGTTGACTTCCACTTTTTTGCCCTTATAAACACCTTTATACCAAAGAGTTCTTTCGTTTTCCTTTGTGATGAAATCAAACTCCGATTTGCCTATTTTGTCCTTGAAGCGGTTGGGCACATCACCCTTTGCAGGGGGAACGTGCTTGTTTGCACCGATGAAATATGAAATAGAATCGCATATAACCTCGCCCGTTTTAAGATTTACAAGCTTGGCAGCCACGTAGCCGCCCACGGTGATATTGGCAAAGCTTACAAGCACCTGCATCTCGCCTGCGGTTACGGTATAAAAATCCCATTCCTTGCGGCTCATTATGCCCTTTTTAACGTAATCCCTGTTATATTCGAACACGTTGCGCCTCGCCCAGCCCTTGGCAAGCAGAGTGCCGTCAGGCGCAAGAAGCGGAGTGCTTTCGGTGTACTCAATCTGCTTTGATTTTTCTTTCCAATCCTTGAAGGGTACGTAGGTTCTTTTAAGCTCGTTGCTCATTTTCTTCACTCCCTGAAAAATCTTATATCATTATACATCTTTCCGCCGCATAAAGCAACCTGTCCTTTTTTGTAAATCTTTTGTTAACGTTCTTGACCCTCTTCTGCGGTAACTGTATAATTAAAACAGTATCGGAGGTGTATTATGGCAAAACTGACGGAAAATTTTTTCACACGGGATTGCCTTACCGTAGCGCAGGACCTTGTGGGAAAGGTGCTGTGCAGAAAAACGGATGAAGGGGTTTTGCGTCTTCGCATAAGCGAAACCGAGGCATACTGCGGCGAGGATGACACAGCCTGCCATGTTCACAAAGGCAGAACTGCCCGTACCGAGGTTTTTTACATGAACGGCGGCACGATTTATGTTTACCTGTGCTACGGGATTCATTGGCTGCTCAATATCGTAACCTCTGTTGAAGAAAAGCCTGAGGCGGTGCTCATAAGAGCTTGTGTCGATGCAAACGGACCTGCAAAGCTTACTAAAAAGCTCGGAATTGACAAATCCTTTAACGCAAAAAACATCACCTCATGCGATGAGCTGTGGATAGATGATGACGGTTTTATCTGCAATGTAACAACGGCAAAAAGAGTCGGTATCGACTTTGCCGCAAAAGAGGATATTGACCGTGAATGGCGGTTTGTAATGAGCGAATAATAAATGCATATAATTTTAAAAAACACTTTCGGAGAAAACGGTTTTGAAAATAAAAGATTTCATTTTAAAATATAAAGTCAGCATCATCTGCGCCTGCTGTGCACTTTTGTGTGCGGCAGGGATAATTGCGGCTTGCGTTATCGGCGGCGGTGACAAAATTGCGCCTGACAGAAAAACTCAGGAGCATCTTATCGGCGACGTTTCTTCAAGCGCCGTAAATATTGATAAATATTTTATCTACGGCACTCATCTTCACCTTGAGGGCACCCTTTCGCTTGAGGATTTCCCCGATTGGGAGCGCATGGGGCTTGTGCTTCGTGATGCCGACGGTACGGAGAAGGAAATTTATCTTATCACAGAAAAAAGGACGGACACCGTAAGCTTCAAATCCTCGCAGGAAATCAACACGGGGCTCTGCCTTGATGAAATCCCCTGCGGCGATTACTGTATTCTGTTCAAAGTGATTTACGGCGGCAAAACGCAATACGTAAGCTGTGAAAATCTTACAGAATACTCCTTCACGGATTATTACACCGTAACAAACTCCGGCAAGAATAACAGAATTCTTATAGGCTTTGAGGATTATTACAACTCAAAAGAATATATTCCCTGCCTTGCAATGAAGGTTGACTCCGCCCGTCTGCCTGAGAATGTTTATGACGTTGTAATTGATGCAGGCCACGGCACGAGCGACCCGGGCGCAGTTGCCCTGGGCTGTAACGAGGCGGATATTACAATCGACTATGCGCTTTCTTTAAAAGAAGCACTTGAGGCAAAGGGACTTAAGGTTTACCTTTCACGCAACGGAAGCGAGACGGGCGATGAAATGGGCTCTTACGCCGCATACAGCAAAAACGGCAGGGTAAACGGCGCCTGCGCTTCAAGGGCAAAATTCTGCCTTTCCGTTCACCTCAACTCCACCGCAAGCGAAAATCCCACAGGCGGTGTGGAGATATACTGCCCCTCAAACAGCGACCTTGCCTTTGCAAAGAATCTTGCGGATTCTCTTGTAAAAAACACGGGAATCCCCTACTCTCAGCACGGCTATAACAGGGTGGAAAACGGAGTTTATGTGCGCACATTTACGCCCGATGACATTGCGGAATCCGAAAAATTTGCCGAGGAGGGCGGCTACGAAAAGTACCCCAACCTCAGCACGGACACCACCTATTATTACATCATCCGTGAGCTTGGCGGCATAGCCACGGGGGCTTACGTTGACGGGCGCAACCCCGAATACGGCACCAATCTTTATTACAACGCAAACTACGGCATGGAAAGCTATCTTGCGGAAATCGGCTACATCTGCGTTGAGGAGGATTTAAACCTCATTCTCAACTCAAAGCAAAGCTACGTTAACACCATTGCAGACTGCATAGCAAATGAGCTTTCGGTGGGATAATTTCAAAAAAACAAACGCTTTAAACGCAAATGACTTGTACGGGATTTAAATCCTGCACAAGTCATTTCTTTTTTATTAAGTTATATTTTCATTCAAAAGTAAACAAATCGTTCGGCGTGCACTCGAGAATTTCACATAACTTTTCTATTGTGTCAAGCTGCAACCCCGTTAATGTGTTGTCACAGATTTTATTGACAGTCTTATATGTGGTCTGCATTTCTTTTACAAGCCAGTATCTTGTTTTCTTCTTTTCGTTAAGAAGCTTTTGAACATTCATCTTAATCATTTACATCACCAATAAAATTTTACCACCCATTAACCAATTATTTAATCAACCTGTTGGTAGTGTACCAACAGGTTGACTATTTTAAAAATTTGTGTATAATTACTTTTGTAGCTTATATATGCACTGGAGGTAAATTATGAAAAAAAACACAAAAAAACTTGCTTCAATGCTACTTGCCTTATTAATGGCATTCGGAGCGACACCATTCGCAGGCGTTGATCTTTTTTCAGTTGATGCTAAAGCGGCAACGATATCGTCTTACTCTAATGGAGATATCATTGAATTTGGTTGGTATCCACAGTCGCAGGTAACAGACAACAATATAATCAACGTACTCAACGCTGATGATGGGGAGTGGATATCATACGGCTATTATAGTGGCACAGGCACGATACATGACGGTAACATGAAAGCCGGAAACTATATGCGCTATAAAGATGTAATTTACGGTTCAAACAAATACAGAGGTGTCGTGTTTGATACTTACAGGCAGAAAAGAACCGGGCAGGTCTCAACAAATTCCACAGATAATGCCGACCAATATGCTAACGGATACACAACTTCAACGGTATATTGGTTTAAATATGAACCGATAGAATGGCGTGTGCTTGACCCTGATACAGGAATGGTAATGAGCGAAACAATTCTTGATTCTCAGGCATACAATAACTATATTCTTTCAAGTAACATAGCCGGTACCTCTGATGATGACGCGTGTTGGGGTAATTCATCAAAAACATATTATTCCAATAATTATGCAAACAGCAGTATAAGAACATGGCTTAATGAAAATTTTTATAATACGGCTTTTTCATCCGCACAGCAGAGTATAATACAATATACAAAGCTTGATAATTCTGCGTACGGTGGTTCCAGTTCCATATATTCAGAATATGCTTCTCAAACAACCAATGATAAAATTTACTTGTTATCCTGGGAGGATGTGCACCGTACAGAATATGGTTTTATACCGGATTGTGATAAAGAAGATACTAAACGAATAGCGCAAGGGAGTGATTATGCAAAGTGCCAGGGATTACATATCAATAAGTACAGTGGGAAACCCTCGTGGTATTTGCGCACAGCAGGACATAGATCTGTATATGTTTGTGGTGTTTCTCTCGTTGGTTCTTCAGGGACAGGCTTTTCCACCGACTACATCCTCTATGGTATTCGCCCTGCTTTGAATTTTAATCTGAGTTCCGAAATCTTTCAATCTAATGTAAACAATACCAATACATACACCATAAGCTACAATGCAAACGGCGGCAGCGGCGCTCCTGTTGCTCAGGCAAAGCAACACGGTGTGAATTTAACTTTAAGCAATACCATTCCTACAAAGAGATATTCCGTTTCTTACAATGCAAACAGCGGCAGTGTTTCACCCTCAAGCAAAACAGTAAGCTGCACATTCAAAAATTGGAACACAGCTCAAAACGGCAGCGGAACAACCTATGCACCCGGCTCAAGCTACACCGTAAACAGCGGTGCGCTGCTCTATGCGCAGTGGTCAAATCCGACCTACGGTACGTTACCCACACCTACAAAAGCAGGCTACACCTTTGACGGTTGGTATACCTCCGCATCAGGCGGTTCAAAAATTACCGGCTCAACAACTGTTACTTCTAATACAACAATATATGCTCATTGGAGCAAAATCCCCGAGGCGGATATCTATAATCTCGGCGAAGAAACCTACAGCTTTGCAAACTTCGGAGACAATGATTCCCCCGGCGGTCACTGCTTCGGTATGTCTGTAACAAGCGCAGGCTATTATACCGAGGAATTGGATATCACCGATGTAGGTGGTAATTATGAGCAAGATGTTTATGCTCTCAAGCGTTCGACAAGGGTAGATGCCCCGATTTGTTATTACCAGCCGATACAGCACAGTTATTCCACAAACGCAATGGTCGCAGGAGGAACCAACTATAAGAACAGAAACAAATGGGATATCGCTTCCGATTGGAACGAAGTTATCAATTATGTAAAAAACCACAGTCACGACAATAAGGGCGATTTGCAAATCGGCTTCAGGGGTAAATATGATTACTACGGCACAGCTAAAGAAGGCGGCCACGCAATTAATTTCCTGCGCTATGAAGAGGTAAACGGCCAGCCGCGTATTTATGCCTACGACAATAATTTCCCCGACACAGAAACATATTTCTATAAGGACTCAAACGGAAATATCAAGCAGGCGCCAAAGGCAACCTTCGATATTTCAATAGACTGCATTGCCCTGAGAAGCATTCCCAAGTACTTTGATTTAGCTGCTGATTATGATTCAACCCGTTATATATATGCAGAAAAGGATTCAATTTCAATAGAGGGTCTGGATGCGTATCTGATGGACGGCAGCACCGAAATGGGAAGTACTGTTATGTTTGAAGTTCCTGCAGGGGTAAATCAAATCACAATCGTTCCTCTTGTAGATAACGCGGAATTTGAATACCTTGATGAAAGCTACAGCTTCGGTGCTGTTGACGTTGACACGGTAGGTGTGTTCACGTTGGCAACCTCTGACGATCAGGGCTCAGGTTCTTCACCTTCGTTTACAATTGAAAACGAAGGCAAAAGCATCTGGGAGCTTATTGTTGATTTCTTCAAAATGATTTTCGGTTTCATTCTGCTTCCGTTTGCACTTTTATTTTAAATGATTTTTTAAAAGCATCGTTTTAATTTCTTTAAAAGCACACGGCTTGCACCTTAATGCAAGCCGTTTTCTTTTACATTATTATATAAAGCAGCGCAAAAATCAGCAGCATATCGCCGCCGTCTGCCATAAGAATCAGAATAATCGGCAAAACCGTTGCGGCATCCGAATCCCTGTGCGCTATCTTCGTAAACGGGCAGCCGCCTGCCCCTGCCAAAAGCCCTGAGGTGTTCATTCCTCGCCTCCTACTTACCCTCTCCCTGCAAAAGCGGCAATAATTCCAGCAGCTTTATCATCTGCGCCGCCTCATCCGCCCTCTTTCTGCGTTTCTCGCTCAGAAGCGGCTTGAGGGCGTTTATCAAATCGCTCCTTGCATCCCTTTTATTCATGGCGGCAAGCACGGAAGAAACCTTGGATATAAGCTCGGCATTGCCCAGCAAGGACGAAAAATCGGGCATTGCTGAGTCGGACGCACAGCCGTTTTGTGCGCTGTCGGTATCCTTTTCAAAAAAAGCCTTTGCCGTCTGCCTCAGCTGCTCCATATCGTTTTCGGTTAAATTTGAAAGGATGCTGTCTATATCCATCTTCTTCACCGCCGCTCCGTTTTATTTATTGCCCCCAAGCTTTTTCATAAGCTCCTGCGCCTTTGGCGTGCTCAGCAGCTTTTCAAGTGCCTGCCTGTCGGAAAGCAAATGTGAAATTTTCGCCTGTTCCTCGGCAGAAAGCTTGCCGAACATCTCCCTTGCCTTTTTGTCGGTACTGTCGTTTGCCATTGAAATCCCCTCCGTTTTGGTTTATAATGCTATTATACTCTAATTATATGAAAACGGTTACACCATGAGAACAAAGGAGGTAATTATGCGTCTGCTTGTTTTTTCGGATTCCCACGGCAACTCTTCAAAAATGCTCAGCGCTCTTATGCTCCACCCCGAGGCGGATGTTATAGTACACCTCGGTGACGGTGAAAATGATATGGATATGCTGCGCTCCCGTATAGGGTCAAGGAAGCTTGTTCAGGTGTGCGGCAACTGCGACCAATTCTCCTTCCTGCCCGAAAATGACATAATAATCGCCGAGGGCAAAAAGGTGCTTTGCACCCACGGGCATAAGCTTTTTGTAAAACGCACCGCTGACGGTCTGCTCACCCGTGCACGTGAAACAGGAAGCGACCTTGTGCTTTACGGTCATACCCACGTTCCTCTTTTCCGCTATGAAAACGGGATTTATCTTTTCAACCCCGGCTCGGCAAGAGTGGGCGAATACGGAATAGCGGATATCACACCCTCGGGAATTCTTTGCTCCAATGCTTGTGTATAAAAAATCAGTCTGCACGGTAACCGTGCAGACTGATTTTTTATGTGTTAAATCTCAATAAGCTCATATTCCTTCGAACCGCAGCCCAGTTCAGCGGCGGCATCTATGGTATGAACTCCGTTACGGCTTTCAATTCTCTCGATAAGGTGGGGCTTGCCCTCGTCCGAACAGGCGTAGACCAAATCCACACAAGCCTTGTCAATCGCTACGGGGTCATCGGAAACAAGAATTCCGATATCCGCAATGCAGGGATCCTCCGCCACGGCACAGCAGTCACAGTCAACGCTCATATTCTTCATGACATTAACGTAAACAATCCTGCCGTTAAAATAATCAATTACGGATTTTGCCGCATCCGCCATGGATTCAAGGAATGAATCGTGGTCGGAAGTCCAGAAATTCGCAGGGTCGCCCACGCCGTGAATATAGCCCTTGCCGTAGGATGAAGCAACGCCGATTGAAAGCTGCTTGAGCGCTCCGCCGTAGCCGCCCATGGGGTGACCCTTAAAGTGCGAAAGAACAAGCATGGAACTGTAGTTTGCTATATTTTTGCCGACAAAATTCTTTTTGATTTTTTTGCCTTCGGGAATCTCCAGCACAAGGTCGGGACCCTCGGCATCAAGCAAATCAACCTTGAAAAGCTGAGTCCAGCCGTGCTCGCTCATAAGCTTTTCGTGGCGCTCGGTAGTATTCCTTGCGCCCTCATAAGCGGTGTTGCACTCAACAACAGTGCCGTTTCCGTGCTCTATAACAGGCTGCCAGAACTCAGGCTTTAAGAAATTTTGATTGCCCTTTTCGCCCGAATGTACCTTTACCGCTACATTGCCGCAAAGCTCACAGCCGAGCTTCTTATATAACTCAAGCACCTTTTCGGGGCTTATTTCCCTTGAAAAATACACCTTGCTCATTATTCCGCTTCCTCCTTAGTTTCAAGCATTTCAAGAATTATTTCCTCTGCACTCTTTTCGCCGGGTGCATCCAGATAAGAATCGTAGAAATAACCGTCTCTGTCAATAAAAACGGTTTTGGGAACAGAATACAGTCCGTAGGGATTGCTCGCATGGCAGTAAATATCGAAATACATGGGGAAGGTATATCCCTTCGCCTGTGCGAAAGCCTGAGCAGAATCCGTGTATGCAAACTCATCCTCTGTGTTTATCATAAGGAAATACACTCTGTCGCCGTACTTTTCGTAAAGCCCCTGCATTATATCCGCTTCCATGACGGCAAGCTCGTTACTCTCGTGCCAGAAGCAGATAACAACAGGCTGACCCACGAGGCTTCTGAGCGTGACCTGCCTTTCATCCGCCGTGTATGCCACTAAATCGGGCGCCTGCTGCACGGGCATTGAATAAACGGGAACAGACGGAACTTTAACAACCGCCTCTATTGTTGTATCGGTACTGTCAGCGGAAGGCTCTGAATCACGGCTCAATATAACCGCCACGGCGGATAAAACAGCAACCAGCACCACAACGGCAACAATAATTATTTTAACAGATTTTTTCATAAAAACTCACCTCATTATGTACCTTGGATTTTATTTTAACATATATTTTCCGTAAAAAACAGAGCTTTTATGTTTTTTTTAAAATTATTCACATATTCACAATTATATTGATTGAAATATGTGTACATATTTGTTATAATATGTTTTATCCACAAAACTTAAGGAGGGTTTGATTTGAAAATCAAACAAATGCTTGTCTCCGGCATAAACGCATTGAAGCTCTATTGGAAAACTCCTCCCCTTGGTAACTATATGAATTTCAAGGAAATCGCAGCCCTTGCAGGCGGCGGAATCGGTGTTAAGTTCATTATTACCTGCGTTTCTTCCGTATTGCTCTCTGCAACCAACGTTTTCGTAGGCAACACAATCGGCATTGAACCGATGAATATGTATTTCATATACATACTTGCCGTAATTCTCAGCTTCCCTCTCACCATGCTCAGGGCGTATATTATCGACAACGCCAGAAACAGAAAAGGGAAATACAGACCTTACATAATCACAATGGGTCTGCCCACCATAATTCTTGCCATCGGCTACTTCTGGATGCCTTACGAAAAAATGGGAAGCCAGCTTACAAAATGTATTGTAGTGCTGCTTTTCAATATCGGCTTCCAGTTCTTCTATAATTTCCTTTATGACGCTTACGATAATTATGTGGTAGTGCTTTCTCCCAACACTCAGGAGCGCTCTAACGTTTCTTCAATCAAATCCGTTGCAGACTCGCTCGGTCCCACTATCACAAACGCTATTATCCCCCTCCTCAGCACCGCTATTATCGGCACAGACAACCTCAACGATATAAGAATTTACCGCTATATCTGGCCGCCTATTCTTATACTCGGCTTCTTCCTGAGCTTAATTGTTTATGTAAACACTCAGGAAAAAATAGTTCAGGCAAGAACCCATGTTGTACAAATCAAGTTTATGGATGCCCTTCGTGCCGTTGCAAAAAATAAGTATTTCTGGATAATTTCGCTTGCAGGCTGGCTCGGCTTCCTTGAAGGCTCCTGCCTGAGCATTCTCAACTGGCTTTATTCGTATCAGCACGCCTGCACGAGCGCTCAGTACTCGCTTATAGTAACAATTTACGGCAACGCTTCCCTTTGGGGCATGCTGCTTGCTCCCCTTGCAATCAAAAAAATCGGCAAGAAAAACACCCTTATTCTCACCAACTTCATGAATATTATATTCATAGCCCTTATTTATCCCGTTGTTAAATATGCGGATATGAGTATTATGATATGGCTTGTTATGGCATGCCTGTGGTTCAACGCCCTTGTCGGCTCCTTTGCACATATTCTCACCCCCAGCATCAACGGCGATATCCGTGACTATCAGCAGTATATTACGGGCGAAAGAATTGACGGTATGTTTGCCGCAGTCGGTCTCATCGGCAGCATCATAACCATGATTACCAGCTCCGTTCTTCCCGCAATTTATGAAAAAATCGGCTTTAATGAAACAAAACTTGCAGAGCTTCTGCCGCAGATTATTGCTCAGGAAGGCGAGCTTATTGACCCGACCAATGTTTACCACGTTCTTTACCACAAGGAAACATTCATCAGCATCTTCGGCGTTCTTGTTGCTGTATCCGTGCTCGGCGCCGCAATGAACGTTATACCCTATTTCTTCTACGATCTTTCCGAAATCAAACAGCGAGGCATGATAAAGGTGCTCCAGATACGTGCCCTGTTTGAGGATTACGGCAACGGAGTTCTTAAGGACAAAGATCTTGTTGAAGCGGTTGAAGCAATAAGAGAGGCAAACGCCCTTATAAACGCATCACCCAAGGACCTTAAGGAATTCAAGGCTGCAAAAAAGAACGCTTCAGGCAAGGCGGAAAAAAAGCTTGCAAAAAAAGCATACAGAGATGCCGCAAGCTTCAACCAGGATATTGAAATTTCAAAGTTCGTTCTTGGTGAAATGAATCGCTTTAACACTCCCTTCGGCAAAGCAGAGCTTGAGCTCGCAAAAAGAACCGCTTCTCTCGGCTTTGAGGCAATTTACAGCTTCGATAAATCCGAGCTTGCAGACGCAAAGGCTCTCCCCTCAGAGACGCTTGACGAAAAGGAATATAAAAAAGCGGCTGTTTCAAGAGCAAAATCCTTCCTTGATGCCCAGAAAGCTGCAAAGAAGCATTTTGGCAACAAGATAAAGGAATTTGATAACGCAATTTTTGAAAAGCTTTTTGCTCAGGAAGACGAGTTAACCGAAAACCTTGAAGAAACCTATAAAAAGCTTTATGCTGCAAGAGATGTCAAAAACAAGATGGAAATTGATATTTACATGCAGAAAATCAAGGCAATAAAGGCAGAGCAAAAGGTGCTTGAAAAGAAAATCAAGCAGGCAACAAACGAAAACTCTGTTTACAACCGTGCCGCAAGACCCTGTATCGCCGCTAAAAAGCTTATAACTCAGAGCGAGAATTACTCAAGATTTGATGAAATTGCCGCCATGTATGACGAAGCAAAGGCACGCCATGAGCTTGCTCAGGTAAGAGCAGCTGAGGAAATTGCCCGCCTCGATGCTGAAAAGAAAGCTTATGAAGAAAAGCTGAAGGCTCAGAAAGCTGCTAAGAAGAAAAAATAAAACTAACGGCTTGCATCGGATTCAACATCCTTTGCAAGCCGCTTTTTTAATCTTTATAATTCTTTACAAAATCTGCAATAAGGTTGCTGTTTGCTCCGTACGCCTGAAGGGCAACCACCCTGTTCTCGGCAGGGGCAACAATCAGCTTCTGACCGCACATTCCGCCCTTGAAATAAATTGTGTGAGTATCGTCCCACTCAAGGGCAAATTCCTTTGCTACGGCAAGGTTTACCCACTCCTCGCTGAGCAGCCTTTCACCGTTGTAAACTCCTCCCTGAAGATAGAGCAAGCCGATTTTCGCCATATCCTGCGAATGAATATAAAGTCCCGTTGCTCCGATTGTGTGACCCTTGGGGCAATGGCTCCACGCCATCTCCTGAAAATCAAGCTTGCAAAGCAGCTCACGCCACAGGAAATCATCAAGCGGCATACCTGACTTCTTTTCAACAATGCAGGAAAGCAGATAATATGAGCCGTCGGCATATCTGCTCTCGGTGCCGGGCTCATAAGCGAGCGGATAGGTGAACATATACCTGAGAAAATCCTGAGTAAATTGAGAAGATTTGTGAGTGTCGATATCGAGAAAACCGCCGGGGATTCCCAAGGAATGGGTAAGCGCCCATTCAACCGTGCAATTCCTCCAACGCTCATCCATGCCGCTTTCAGGCAGCTCATGCGCAAGAATGTCACACACCTTTTCATCAAGGCTTATAAGGCCCTTATCGTAAAGCAGGCCAACCGCCGTCATCGTAAACGTTTTTGCCACAGAATAAGTATTCTGGCAGGGATTTTCCTCCCTGTATTCAAGCGTTTCGCTTACTCCGTTATGAATTTCCGTAAGGCGTATAATCTCAAAAGGCAGGGTTTTTACGTACGCCGCGCACTCATCAAGAAACCTGCTCATCTGTCGCCTCCGTAAACATCGGATTCAATGTAATCAACGCCGAGGGCTTTGCTGTAATTGAGGGTAAGGGGGTTGTTGCAGGTCCATACCGCAACCTCAAGCCCTCTGTCATGAAATTCCTTTACCATTTTCTCGCTTACGGTATCAAAGCATACGTCAATTGAAAATCCGTAATCAAAGCAGCGCTCATAGCCTGACTCAGCCGAGCCGTAGGTGAGCATAAGAGGAAGGTCGGGCAAAAGCTCATGCGCCCTGATGAGGTTATCAAAATCAAAGGACTGCATTATACACTTTGAAAGGTCGTAAACCCTTGCCGCCACGGTGAAAACTTCCTTCACCTGCTCCTCCGTGTAGCTGCCCTTGAGCTCGATGAAGCAAATCATGTTGTTTTCCTTCATTATTTCAAGGTAACGCTCAAAGGTGCAAAGGTAAACGGTATCCTTGGATTTTGTATTCTTAAGAGGCTTTGCGGTAAGCTCGGCATAGGTGCTGTCCGCAACCTCAAGCTGGGTTCCGTCAATGAAGGTTACCTCCGAATTATGGTTGGTAACAAACACTCCGTCCTTTGTGATGCGCACATCGGTTTCCGCACCGCCTGAGCCGTTTTGAGCCGCCTTAATAAAAGCAATTTCCGTATTGTCGGGATACTTGCTGCTGTATCCTCTGTGGCCAATCATGCAAATGTCCTTATCTTTCTTTTTATTTTTCACCACGGTTGAAAGCATTTTAAACATAAGGGATGCGTTCATTTTTTCACCCTCCGTCAATATTAATTAATTCAGTTTACCACTCATAAATTATAAAGTCAATTCTTTACGTCGCTATAAAATGTAACAATGTTTTTTACCTGTTTTTATTTAATACTACAAATATTTTAAATAACAGAAAAAGTTGACAAAACTTATTGATTTTTGCGTTTAATTGATATATTTTTATGTTGTATGACCGTCAAGGTCTTATTTCAGGGGGTGAAAATATGGATTTTGAAAATCTTCCCGTCAACAAAAAAGCCTCTGCAAAAACGCTCGCCATTGCTCAAAAAGCGTTCCCTGCAGGAACGGAAATTCTCTTTGCCGTAACGAGCGACCTTGCACCGAATTCGGATTACGGAGAAAGTGCGCTGTTCTTCAGCGCAGATGCAGTTGCCGCCGTAAGCAACCAGTTTGAAAACGGCTGCCTGCTTTTCCATTTTTCCGATATCAAAGAGGCAAAAGTCAAGAGAATGTACGGCAATGCGGTATTCAAAATCACTACCGTGGGCGGCTCAACGCTTGATATTATGCGTATGACCTACTCGGTTGCAGATTTGTGTGACTCTGCCGCAACATTCATCAACAAGGTCATAGAGGGTGAGGACCCTCTCGAATCGGTCGGCATTGTTGAAGCAACGCTCAAGAATATGCGCTCCTTCTGCCCCAAATGCGGCAGAAAGCTGCCCGGACCTCACAGCGAATGTCTCAACTGTCAGGGCAAGGGAAAACTCGCCTCCACCTTTGCAGGCTATCTCAAGCCCCATCTCAAAAAACTGATAGTTTGCATTTTTCTCTCGCTCATCACTACTGCAGCGGCTCTCGTTCCGCCTTATGTAACAAGCCTTATGGTTGACCGTGTTATCCCTGACGGGGATAAATCCGTGCTCGCTTACGTTATAATTTTCCTGCTGAGCGTTTATGTGATTCAGTACACGGTAGGCACATTCAGGGCTTATCTGCTCAGAGTAACGGGCGACAGAATCATCTCCGACCTCAAAAAGGATATCTACCGCAAGGCGCAGTATCTGCCGTTGAAGTTTTATGACAAAACCTCTACCGGCTCTGTTATAAGCCGAGTTAACAGCGATACCGCAACCCTGCAGAACTTCATGCTCAAAATCACGCAGGAGGCTGTAGTTCAGTTTTTCACCATGGTGGGCATCGTTGTGGTAATGATGATGCTTGACTGGCAGCTCACTCTGCTTTCGCTTGTTCCCGTGCCTCTGGTAGTGCTTGCAAGCCGCTTTTTCAGCAAAAAAATCGCTCCCATGTACCGCCGTCTGTGGCGCAGAGGCACGGCGATTTATTCAATCCTTGCAGACACTATTCCCGCAATAAGAATAATCAAATCCTTTTCAAAAGAGGGAACAGCAGTTGACAATTTCTCACGCAATGTTGACGAATGGATGAAGGAGGATAAGCGTGCGGCAAAAACCGCCACCGCCTTCCCCCATGTAATCACCTTCCTTATGACCTGCGGCTCCCTTATAATCTGGTATGTAGGCGGCTCGTTCGTCATTGATATGCCCGAGCGTCTTTCCCTCGGTATTCTTGTTTCATTCATTTCGTACACAAGCATGTTCTATGCTCCCGTTACCTTCTTTGCAAACCTGAGCGATGCTTATCAGAATTCTCTCGCCTCGGCGGAAAAAATCCTTGATATCCTCAATGCCGAGCCCGAGCACGATTTCGGTAAGGGTAAGGAGCTTGAACGCATCAAGGGCAAAATCGAATTCAGGCACGTCAACTTCTCCTTTGACCGCTCCAAAAAGGTACTCAACGATATAAATCTTGTAATCGAGCCGGGCGACGTTGTAGGTATAGTAGGCACGACGGGCTCGGGTAAATCCACACTCATAAACCTCATAATGCGTTTTTATGATGACTACGAGGGCGAAATCCTCATTGACGGTGTGGATATAAAGGATATTGACATGGGCTACTACCGCACCCAGATAGGCTACGTTCAGCAGGAGCCGATGATGTTCAAAAACACCATTTTCAACAACATTGCCTATTCCGTACCCGATGCTCACCCCGAGCAGGTGCTCAACGCTGCGGATATAGCCAACGCTCACGGCTTCATTTCCCGCCTGCCCGATGCTTATGACACTCTGCTGGGCGAACGCGGAGTAGGTCTTTCCGGCGGCGAAAAGCAAAGGCTTTCCATTGCCCGTGCCGTGCTGAGAAATCCCGGCATCCTTATTTTTGACGAAGCCACCAGCGCCGTTGACTCCGAAACGGAAAAGCTCATTCAGGATGCTATCAACAACATCATAAGAGGCAGAACAACCCTTATGATTGCCCACCGCCTTTCAACCCTGCGCAAGGCGAATAAAATCGTTGTTGTGGACGCAGGCAGCATCATAGAATTCGGCTCTCATGAGGAGCTCATGGCTCTCAAGGGCAAGTATTACAACCTCATCAACATTCAGTCCATGGCTGACCGTGACCGCACGGATGCGTTGGTTTAAGGAGGTAACAGAATGGCAAGAAATTATATTGACTGCGCCGCACTCAGGCTCACCGTAAAAGATAAAATCTTTATGGATGCCGAGTTCTTTTCAGGCGAGAAGCTCACCGACCTTGAGCCCCGCAGGCTTTTCCCCGTAAGCGGACTTACAAGATACATAAGCTTCCTCAACAGCGAAGGGGAGGAGCAGTTTATCATCCGTGATATCGAGGAGCTTGACCCCGAATCAAAAAAAGCTCTGCTGAGTGCTCTTGACGAGTATTACAGAATTCCGCAGATTACACGCCTTGTTGCAAGAAGCGAAAAGCATAAAATCTGGATGTGGACCGTTGAAACCGACAGAGGCGAATACACCTTTGAAATTATTAACCACCTGCAGTCCATGAAAATTTTCCACGACAGGCGTGTAATAATAAAGGATGCTAACGATAACCGTTACGAAATCCCCGATGTATACAAGCTTGATAAACGAAGCATCAAGCTCCTGCTCCCCGATTTATAATATTGCAGAAAGGATTTGTTTATATGAAACTTATCATTGCTATTATCAATAACGATGACAGCGCCGTTGTTTCCGCCACTCTCACCCGTGAGGGCTTTGCGGTTACAAAGCTCTCCACCACAGGCGGATTCCTTATGATTGGCAACACCACCCTTCTCATCGCCACCGATGATGACAGAGTTGCAGTTGCAAAGGAAATCATAAAGGAACATTCAAAAACCCGCAGCAAAACCGTACTCACCTCCGACTCCTTGGGCAGCGGTATGACCGC
Organism: Acutalibacteraceae bacterium; assembly: GCA_045533875.1. Classification (GTDB taxonomy): domain Bacteria; phylum Bacillota; class Clostridia; order Oscillospirales; family Acutalibacteraceae; genus CAG-177. The sequence continues at coordinate 91,136 of JAZSIQ010000075.1, forward strand.
AGGCGGTGTTGAAAAGACCGTATCAGTCGGCGGTGCCGCAGTTTTCGTGCTCAACGTAGAGGATGCAGATAAATATTAATTCATTTTTGGAGGAAACGTTTTGAATAAATCACTCGCAAAAGAAAGAGCGGCAAAGCTTGTTGCTCAGATGACGGCAGAAGAAAAAATGTCACAGCTTCTTTACAATGCGCCCGCTATCGAAAGGCTCGGCATTAAGGAATACAACTGGTGGAACGAAGGCTCCCACGGTGTTGCAAGAGCAGGCACAGCTACCGTTTTCCCTCACGCAATCGC
>JAZSIQ010000018.1:0-8584 GCA_045533875.1 Acutalibacteraceae bacterium
CCGATTCGGGCAAAACCGAAATTGAGCTTTACGAATACGACGAAAACAGTTATATTGTTTCAATCGGCGGCAAAACCAGAATCACCGTAGCAAAAGCCGATATAGAAGCACTCAGCTGGGATATCGCATAATTTTAACAGGCACATGGCATTAAGCCGTGTGCCTATTGATTTATTTAATTATTTATGTTATTTTAATAATTAGTTTATTAAGAAAGGTGCTGTTTAAAAATGAAAATTGCATTGGAGTACAGCGAAAAATTTGACATTGCCGCACAGGCAAGATACGCTTACAGAGGCATTGCAAAAATCTGCGAAAAGATAGGCCCCCGTAAGCCCGGCTCACCCGAAGAGCTCCGTGCTCAGCAATGGATGGGCAAAGACCTTGCCAACTACTGCGAAAAGGTTGACATTGAGGAATTCACCGTTCACCGTCAGGCATTTATGGGCTTTATTCCCTTCACGGTTGCTTGCGCTATCCTGAGCGTTTTCATGTTTGCATTCGTCAGCCCCATTGTTTCGGCTGTTATTGTTGTTGCAGGATTCATTCCGCTTATTCTCGAATTCCTTATGTATAAGCAGTTCTGCGACCCTCTTTTCAAGGGTCATCCCAGCCACAACGTTATTGCAAGAAGAGCTCCCAAAGGCGAAATAAAGAAGAGAATCATCCTTGTAGGTCATGCTGACAGCCAGTTTGAGTGGACTTTAAACTATCTTCTCGGCGGCGTAGGAATGAAGCTTGTGCTTATCCCTGCTGTTGTTGGTCTTGTTGCAGACCTCATTATAGCAATACTCGGCATTGTATTCGCAGGCAACAGCGGAGCTCTCGGCGCTACCGAAGGCGGCATACATAAATTTATGATTTTCGCTTTTGTTGTGGGCTGCGTTTTCATCCCCTTCCAGATCGCCTTCCTTTTCTTCCAGAGCTACACAAAAAGCGTTCCCGGTGCATCGGATAATCTTTCAGGCTGCTTTGTTTCCATGAGCATCCCCAAGGCTCTCGAAGAGGCTGATGTCCGCTTTGAGAATACAGAAGTTGTAATCATTTGCTCCGGCTCGGAGGAAGCAGGTCTCAGAGGTGCAAAAGCTTATGTAAAGGCTCACGAAAAAGAGCTTAAAGAAATCGAAACCGTTGTTATCGGTTGCGACACCTTCCGCGACCTTGAGGATATGGCTGTTTATGACCGTGACCTGAGCGGCACAGTCAAGCATCATGCAGGTGCAAAGAATCTTGTTAAAAACGCTGCAGCAAACTGCGGCTACGAGCTTGAATTTGCTTCCATTTACCTCGGTGCCTGCGATGCGGCTGCATTCACTCAGAAGGGCATCCCTGCCACGGGCTTTGCAGCAATGGACCCCACTCCCCCCAAGTATTACCACACAAGACTTGACAATGTTGAAAACCTTCGTGAGGACGCTCTTGCCGCAGGCATAGAAATACTTGTTGAAACCGTTTGTATGTATGATAAAGAAGGACTTCCCAAGGTATAAGATATGACTGTTCTTGACGGTAAAAACGAAAAAAGCATGACTTTGCAGGAATTGACAGACCTTGCGGCAAGATATAAACACACGGTGGTTGACCTCGGCACGGGAGACGGACGAAACGTTTACCGCAAGGCAAAGCTCAACCCTGACACTCTGTTTATAGGAATCGACCCCGTAAGGGACAATATGCTTGAAATATCTTCAAAGTTAAAAAAGAAGCCTGCAAAGGGTGGACTTGAAAACGTTCTGCTTGTAATTGCAAGCGCTGAAAATATGCCCTGCGAGTTGGAAAGCATTGCAAACTGCGTTACCGTACTTTTTCCATGGGGCAGTCTGCTTGAGGGAATTGTTAAGCCAACGCAACAAATTCTCGACGCAGTCTCTTTTGCTGCCAAAGACAAAGCTGACTTTGAATTTATAACCACATATTCAGATTCTTGCGAGGAAGCCACCATAGAAAACAGAGGCTTGCCTGCTTTGAGTATTGAATATTTCAACGGTGAATATCGCAATATTCTCAAAGAAAAAGGCTTTGAAATCGAAAGCGTTGAGCTTCACGGTAACGAATATGTAAAAGGCTTTGATTCCATGTGGGCAAAGCGCCTCGCATTTGGCAGAAAACGTGATTTTTACAGAGTCACGGGCACAATAAATAAATAAGTAAATAAATTAAAAGCAACAAAACGGAACTGTCCACAAAAGACAGTTCCGTTTTTCACTTCAAAAGCCAAAATTTCCAATTAATTACAACAATCAAAACCGTTTGCTATTTTTGGTGATTTAGTATTGAAAAACAGAAAAAATGCGTTTATAATTAACACACTAATATTTAAGGAAGGGGTCTTTTGAAGATGCTTCATCTCCCGATGCTGTCAATCAACTTCATTGATTGGCTTTCATTCAAAGACATTCCGCTCTTTGACGGCGCAATGTCGCTCGCAGAATACTGCGCACAGTATTCCGCAGTACAAACCAACTGGGCATACACCTATGCCGGCATAATCGGTATCATTATCCTTCTTCTCAAGAAAAACAAAAAGTGGTACTGGTACATTTTCCTTTCACTTTTCATGATTATGTCCGTAACATCCGTAGGAATGCACACCGCAAACTATGGCGAATTCCAGCCCTATGTACTCACAACAAAGCTTCTTGCAAGCTATGTTGATATGTCCTTCACAGAGCTCGTTGCATGGTCCGGCGTTTGCTGCTTTGCTTTTGAATTCTATGAGGATAACAAAAAGCTCAGGAATAAATTCCTGATTTTTGACACGGTAATCATGCTGGCAGTTATAGGAATTCTTACATACGAAGTTTTCGTCACCCACAACCGTCCCCTTTATTTCGGCGGCGGCGGAGCACCCATGGACGGCAAAACAGGCGGCCTTTCGCTCGCAGAATTCGGTTGCTTCATTACAGCCCTCCCCATCCTCTATCTCCTCATTGCAAACTTCAAAAAGATGACAAAAACAGAGTTATCTCTTTTCCTTCTTCTCATCGGCACAATTCTTGTTGCTTTCATTATCACCTCCATCTGGGGCGACAATGAAATTGCAGATTTCGCACTCGGCAACTTCCACGGTCACTCCACATGGCACATGCTCGGCGCTCTCCTTGAGCTTGAAGTTGTTGTATGGGTTGATGCCCGCGAAACAACCAAAAAAATCGCAAGAGCCAAGGCCGAAGCTGCACAGGCCGCATAACTCAATACATAAAATTACGCCGCAGGCTTTCGCTTGCGGCGTTCTTGTTTTATTTATCAGTCCTTGGGAATTCCTTCAAGGAAATCAGTCTGGGTTACAAAGCCCTCTGAATCAATTCGGAATGTTTTGATTTCATTGGGATTGAATTCGGCATAAAATGCCGCATCAAACATATCACACTTAATCATAGCCTTTGTTACCTTGCCGCAGGTTTCGGTGCAACGGATAATAGCATCCCCTGAACCGTCTTCACAGAATTTAACCGCATTTACAATAATGTTTGCGGCATCAACTGTGATGTAGCTCTTACGCTGAGGCAAAGTGCCCTTATGGTAGCTTGCAGGCACGGTTACGGGTTTATATGTAAACACCTCTGCGTGTGCGGTTGCTTCGCAGGGCTTCACATCGCCTGAATGAGGATAAATCGCATATTCAAAACGCTGAAGTCCCTCATCCGTATAATTAAAGAGGGCATCGGGGCGATATGAATAATGGTCGGCAAAAATGGAGTTTCTCAAAAGAGTTATTCTCAGCTCGTTTTCGGGGCAGGAATAGCTGTATTTTGAATCGCTCATTACCGCAATACCCTTACGTACTCCATTATCTGTAACGGTAAGGTCACCCCACTTAAGGGCAGGCTCTTCCTCTCCGTTGCAGGGACGCTTTATAAAGCCTGCAGGAATTTCGTAAGTTGAAATACCGTCCTCGCCTTTCATGGGGAAGGGCATTTTGAGGATTGTAAGAGGCTCCTGCCAGATAGCCTTGCACTCTGCTCTGAGCTCTTTCTGCTCCGATGCAAGTATGAAATCCTGAGTAAGAACAGAATCATTGTACTTATGCACTGTTCTTACAATACTTCTTACGGGGCCCTCCTCCACAAGCTTAATGCTTTCAAGCTTCATTGTATCAACAACTGTATCAAACTTGAAAATATTGTGCGCCCATGTGTCAGGCTTTTTGTTATCAAAAACGGTGGGAACGCAGAAATTATCAGCCCCTGCGTATTCTTCGCCGTCTTCTTTGTTTACAAGGCTTGAAATACCGCCTGTTTCGGAATTAAAGATAACCTTGAGGTACTTATTCTCAACAGAGATTACGCCGTTTGCTTCGCTTGCCTTTACATCCGTTTCTTTTGTGTAATCATACTCATCGTCTTCATCAAAATCAATGAGCCAAAGCCAGTAAACGGCATAACCCATAGCGGGAACTTTTGCAACAAACAAAGTGTCCATGTGGCTGTCGTTTGAGCGTGAAGAGCGAACATTCTGATACGCAACTTCGTTATGCTGCCAGTCTTCCACCTTTTTGGACGGATGATATGTGCGCACGGGCATCTCTATTTCCCACGAATGGGGATTGAACACAACAACAGGTCTGGGATATTTAAGATTGCGGCAATGGTGACGGTCGTTGCATGAAACAGAATCGGAAACACCGTCAATCCATGTATCAATATTTGATGAAATCTTAAGCTGAGCATTGTTCTCGGCATTGGCGGCAACTGTCATGGCATAACCCATACTGTCACGCACATCATCGTAAGCTTCCATTATTGAGCAGCCGCAAAGAATATCGTGGAATTGATTGAAGCATACATTTCTCCATGCCTCGGCAAAATTCTCAGTCTGCGCCTTGAGACCGAGGGTTTTGGATGCAACGGTATTCCACTTTTCAGCAGCAGCAAGCCAACCCTCAGCTTTTCTGTTAAGCTGTTTTACCATGGAAGTAGCAGAATAGCAGCCGCTTGCATGGTGCTGGAGTTCATCCTCCCAAACAGGTAAATCCACACCGCTTGCGCAGATTGATTCAAAGTAATCATCGGGCGACGAGAATTCAAGCTCAACCTCACCGTTTTCCGCTTTATCTGCAAGATACTCAATATCACCCTTGGTAGGTCCGCCGCCGTGATTGCCTACACCGTAGAAGAGCATGGCATCATGCCCTGTTTTTTCGGTAATACCGGAAAGAGTATCAATCTTATAATCAAGAGTCTTTTTACCGTCACCCGTATAGCTGGTGGGGATTCGGTAGGTAAGAACTCTTGAACCGTCCGCACTGCCCCACCAGAAAAGCGGTGAGGGAGCATCGGGGTTTTCCCTTAAATCGGGGCGCATCATAACGTAATATTTCATACCGCCCTTTACAAGGAACTGAGGAAGCATGGCATTGTGACCGAAAGAGTCAACATTATAACCGCTGTTGCAGATTTTGCCGAACTTTTCATAATAGTAAAGCTGGCTGTAAAGCGCCTGACGGGCGAAGCTTTCGCCGCTGGGCATATTGCAGTCAGGCTGCACCCACCAACCGTTTACAGGCACCCATCTGCCCTTACGTACCATCTTTTTGATTTCGGCAAACATTTCAGGGTCAATCTCCTCAACCCATCTGTAATAAGCGGCGGAGGAACAGGTGAAAACAAAATCGTCATATTCATTGAGTCTGTCAAGCGCACTGCGGAAGGTCTGAAGAACTTCGCCGCAGCCCTCCTGCCAACGCCAAAGCCAGATAGGGTCAAGATGAGCATTTCCGATAAGATGAAGTTTTTTATCCATTGATATTCTCTCCTTCGTCTTTTATAAATCCGTAATATCTGCCCATCCAGTAGGCATAGCTGTAAACATAGCAGCTTTCAACAACGTTTAATCCGCCCGAATCCTCGTTTTTGTACTCAAGAGGATTACGGTCATACTTAGAAATAAAGCATTCATCAGGGGGAAGAACAGCCGCAATCTCTTTGTAACCCATGGGATGATTGATTACTGCGACATCCTTTCTTCCTACAAGCGAAACACCCGCTGCGAGACGGCTTGCATTTGTTCTGTAAAACCAGGTTGCTATCGCATCCATATCAAGCTCTTCATCGGGGCAAGCAACAGCATAGGGGAAATCGTAACCGGGATTGTGCTCCCTTGCAATAGAAGTTCTCCATGTTTTATATGCCTTACGATACTTTGCAAGCAGTTCTTCATCCTTCTCAAGAGTGCAAAGGCCGAAAAGGGATACGGTTGCAAGCATGTGGTCGCCGTACATAATCTCTTCCACAAAATCACAACCGGTTGCAAGGCAAGCCTGATAAAGGCGGTCAAAGTGCTTCATCGGCAAATCGGCATATCCCTTTGCAATAAGCTCCTCATAAGTTTTCTGCCATCTGCCCTTTTCGCCCGTGATTTCCATAGCTACCTTAAGATACATAAGCATTTCAGCAGAATTGAGGCAAGCGTCAACCCAGCCGAACGGGGTTTCGAAATATTCGGTATTCCACTTTGCCCATGTGGTAGGCTCGCCTGAATAGTCAAGAAGCTGATAGCCGTTATCGACAATGAAATCCGTTATGCGGACAACGGTTTCTTTAATAATAGCATCAAGCTCAGGGTCTTCTTCACCGAGGATTTCGTGGGCTACTAGCATGAAAAGATAATGGGTGCTGATTTCGTCACTGCTTGTGTCTGCCTTGTAAACTATATCATCATCCGTATAGCCGAGATCCTTATAAAGGTGAGCCAATCTGTCGGGAATGGGAGCGCTCGCATCAATTTCAAGCCCTGCAATACCCTTCTTTTCGGAGAAGGACGTCTTAAGGCAAGTTGCTTTTCCGCCTGTTTTTCTGAAGAAAAGTCCGTCATCAGGCAGGGGCTCATCTGCACAAAGATATGTTCTTGCAACAAATCCGTTGCCTCTGCCGTGAATATAGGTAAGAAGCAGAACGGCTTCCGCCGAACGGGTTGCAACCGCTTTTGCCTTTAACGTTTCGGGATGATCGGCCCCCTTTTCTCTTTTAAGAACAGCATATCTGTAAAGCTCGCCCATTGTATAAGATGCGGTAAAGCAACCGTCGTTATCGGAATGGCCGTAAGGAACAGCGGAGGTTACGTCACCGGGAACGGCAAGATGCTTCTGGGTTATCATGCCTCTTCTGTCAACATACTTCGTGGTTTCATCAAGAAGAATATCTGCCTTTTCACGGGCAGAAATCATCTTAAGCTCAATAAGAGTTACGCCGTTTTCGGTAAGCACCCACATGCCTTTTTCATCGGCATAAAGTGCTTTTACGCTGTTGTCGGGCAAATCTCTGTCCGCCGCAAAGTACATAACGGCGTCCGCTTTTCTTTCCGCATTTGAATCATACCTTACAAGACCCGTTGATGCGCCGTACCACATTGCGCCGTCAGCCGCTTGAGCAAAACAGCAGTAATCGCTTTTTCTTGAAGGAAGCGGAAGCGGAAAATCAGAAAGGTCAGGCGCTTCGCACTTTACCTCAAAAAGAGCTGAAGGTACTTCGGCACTGTCTTTCTTATAAAACTTTGAAAATCTGCATAAATGAGGTTTAAGAGTGTAAGTATTTTTCATATTACTTCTCCTGTTAATATAAGTACAATAATTATAACAGAAGCTCCGCAGCGTTTCAATAATTATTTGGTAATTTCAACAGATTTTTGCATCTTCGCTTGACACCCGATATCAAAGGTAATAATATTTATAAAGAAAATTATTACGGACGGATAAAATATGCTGGAATTCAAAAAACTTTCCCTTGAGGATATCCCTGTAATACGGGAATATTTTTTAAAATATCCTTGCCGCTCCTGCGATTTGACTATCGGCGGAGTTTTTATGTGGCGGGATTATTTCGGAAGCGAGTACACAATATTCAATAACACATTGATTTTTAAGGTTGACTACCTTGATTCGCAAGTTGCTTTCACCTGCCCCGTGGGTGTGGATTTTGAAGGAGCCTGTGAGCAAATAAAGGATTACTGCAAAGTCAATTCACTTCCGCTGATTTTCTGCGTTGTTACGGATACAAATCTAAAAAAGCTTGAAAAGCTTTTCCCTGACTACAGCGCACACAGCGAGCGTGACTGGGCTGACTATATTTACTCAGCCGAATCACTCCTAACCCTTTCAGGCAGAAAATACAGCGCTCAAAGAAACCATATAAATAAATTCAAGCGTCTTTACCCCAACAGCAGCTTTGAAGCCATGACCGCCGACACAGCGAAGGAATGTATTGATTTCCTTTTGAACAAAATCGCTCTTAAGGATTCCGAATCAGCCTCAGAGGAACGCCAAAAGGTTATAGAGGTACTTGAAAACTTTGATGCCTACGGCTTTGATTCGGGCATTCTCAGAGTTGACGGAGACATTGTGGGCTTCTCCTGCGGTGAAATAACGGGCGACACACTCGTTGTTCACATCGAAAAAGCCAACATCGCCTATGACGGTGTTTATCAGATGCTGACAAACTCTTATCTTAAGATGTTTTTAAAGCCCGGAGTGCTGTTTATAAACAGAGAAGATGACGCAGGCGATGAGGGATTACGCAAGGCAAAGCTTGCCTATCATCCTATAGAATTGCTCAACAAGCAAACCGTAACCATAAATTCATATTAATAG
>JAZSIQ010000111.1:0-2521 GCA_045533875.1 Acutalibacteraceae bacterium
AAACTTCTCAGATTTTGTAGTTCATCTTACAACACCACAGAGCTATTATAACTATGGTTCGCCTCCGACAGAAAGCTATAAGTACTGTGCACCTGAAGCATTTATTCTTGCTAAGCTCTACGGAAATTATGATAAAATGGCATTTTATAATGATTTTAGAAAGAATGAAAGAATTAATAGCTTCCTGCCTCAGTATCTCTTGTTCTATGAGCCTGAAAAGGCAGAAAGCTGGAGCCTTGATTCAATGCCTCTTGACATGGATTATCAGGCAACTAATCTCAGCGTTATGAGAGAAGAGTGGTTCAATAGCACCGGAGCGTATGTAGGTATAACATATGGAAATGATAACCATTATGCTGACCAGGGCTCGTTTATATTCGAGAGCGAGGGGGTTCGCTGGTGTCTTGACCTTGGAAGAAATGGTTCCGATGAAATGGAATCAATCATTCACAGAACAGAAAACCACTGCGCACTCACAATTAACCCTACACCTGAGAAATATGACCAGGATGCATGGCAGAGAGCAGAGCTTGTAAAATCGGAAAGTGGCGAAAGCAATGCATTTAGAGTGATTGACCTGACAGCTCCATATAAGGAATGGGTAACCGATTATAAGAGAGGGTTTATGCTTGGCGACGAGAGAAACACCCTTACAGTTCGTGACGAGCTAACCCTTAAAGAAAGCAGTGAGCTTTACTGGAACGTTCTGACAGATTCAGTGATTGAAATTTCAGCTGACGGTAAGAGTGCAGTTATGAAGAAAAACGGAAAAACCTTAAACGTAACAGCTTATTGTACTGCGCCGAACTGGAGATTTGAAATAGCTCAGGATTTAACTCCGACAGGCGGATGGGCAGTTGACCCCGGAGGTTTTACAATTGAGGAGCAGAAGCAGTTCTGCCAGGGTAAGAGAAAGCTTATTTTAAGGGCAACTGCAAACGGAAGCACAGAAATTGCAGTTAAATTTGCATGTGATACTAATGAAATGAAGTATGCTCCTGTTGAAAATGTTCCGCTTTCACAGTGGAAGGTTACCGAGTCAACCCTTGGAGCAAAGCCGAAGCTTGATATGATTTATAAAGACGGCGCCCCCCTTAACGGATTTGTTTCAAGCGTTAAAACATACACTGTTTCCCTTGGATATAGCAGAACAATACCTACATTTACAGCTGCTTCATCAAACGGTACTGTTGAAATTAAAAACGCTTCAAGAATTGATGAATATACATCTATAACTGTTACAAACGAAGCAGGAAGAAAAGAAGAGTACAGAATATTCTTCGATGTAACTCCGATTATAACCGAGGCGTTTATGGAAACTGCGCCTCAGACTTCACTTCCCGACGGACTTCGAAAACTTGATATTATAAATGTTATTTCCGATCATGAGCCGCAAAGTGCAAATGCAGCAATAAATGTTGCAGACGGAAATCTTTCAACAAGATGGTCGTCTGACCTTAAGGGTGCATATGTTGAGGTTGACCTGGGCAGTGTGTATGACTTAAGCGGCGTAGCCCTTGGCTTTGCAGACGGCTTAACAAGAAATTACAAATACGAAATCTGGGTATCTGAGGATAAGATGGATTACAAGAAGGTATTTTCAGGATACTCCGCAGGCGGAACAGATGACCTTGAATATCTGCCACTGCCCGTTAAGGCAAGATTTGTAAGATATGTAGGTTTCCAGCATAAAACAGGTATATGGAACTCGATTACCGAGGTAAGACCTGTTGTATCGCAATAGAAAGGGGGATTATTTTGAAAAGAATATTTTCTGCAATTTTAACTGTGTTCATATTATGTACAACTTTAACAATTTCTCCCCTTGCATCAGGAGAGGTAAGCATTACCTCTCCTGCGGGGGACTGCACAACAGACCTTGAAAAATTTGCGGTTGAATGTGAAGGTGCAGAAAAAATTATTTTTGAGCTTGACGGCAATGTGATAGGAGAAACCGACGGTGAAGAGGAATTGCCCATCGATGAGGGGACTCTCACGGTAGGAAATCACACTCTTGTTGCCAAAGCAATTTTTGCCGATAAAAGTGCCGCAGTCGCAAGCGTTGATTTTATGGCACGTAAGAAAATTCTGAATATGAGTGCCAAGCAGGATTTTAACGACTACGTTAAAGGTAACGAAGCAGGGCAGAAGCTTACTGTTTATTTTCAGTCAGGCAAACACGAAAGCGGCAACTCCTGTGAGGTTTATCCCGTTCCCGGTCCAAGCGGTGAAGAGGGAGATTATGCCTTTAATATGATAACCCTGACGAATAAAGCTGTTAATGGTGATGCGCCTTATATTGTATATAACGGATTTAACAATTACGGGGCAAGAGGTGAGGTTACCTTTGAGTTTGACTTAAAGGTTGACAACAGCTCTACTGCCAAACTTATGCTTCAGACTATGATGCTGCCGAAAAAGAGTTTGTGGATTTTGGAGGCAGGAAAGTTTGGCGGAACCGATTATGCTGTTCCGGATGGCTGGATGCATATAAAAGTAGTTAAGTCGGATCGTAGCCATG
>JAZSIQ010000131.1:0-16693 GCA_045533875.1 Acutalibacteraceae bacterium
TGGCTACGATCCGACTTACTGCTTTTTCAGCGTGGGGAATGCTTGAGTCGAAATAAACGCTGTCACCCTTGCCAAGCTCATAGCAAATATCACCTATATAGAACTTCATGTTACCGTGAAGAACATAGTTGAATTCCTGACCTTCGTGGTCATGCATAACGGGCGGGTCATCGCTGGGGGAAACGGTAACAAGCAGGGGGTCTGCTTTTGCGTCTCTGAAGGTGTGGGCAAGATGCCTGTAATCATTGCCTGTGTTGCGGTTAATGGGGAAGCCGTGACCTTTTTTGACAACGGTGCAGGTGGAAAGTTTGGGGCTGACTCCGCTTATGATTTCGAGAACATCAATGCCGAGAATTGCCGCCGCATTAAGAATGAAGCTGAAAGAAAAATCTGCTTCTCCCTTTTCGCAGGCAAGGTAATTTTCGGTGCTCATATTGAGCTTGGATGCCATATCTTCAGCAGAAATATCATTGATATCGCGCAAAACAGAAAGTCTTTTGCCGATTTCTTTGAGTTCGTACGTCATACTAATTTTCCTCTCCTGATGGATTGATGATTAATAATTGTAACCAAGCTCAACAGCAGCAATGTTTGAATCAAGAAGATTCTGGCGCTTTGCGGAAACGATTTTACCCATAGCGGTGTCGATATTGTCACGGGTAAAGTCGCCCTTGCTGAGAAGGTGACCGATCATAACCATGTTGGCAAGGGTCTGGAAACCGTTTTCGCTTGCAAGTCTGGTAGCGGGGATGTAGAAAACATCAACATCATCTCTGTTAACCTTGCGCTCGATAAGAGTGCTGTCAACAAAAATCTGACCGCCGGGAACAACTGCATTTTCGAATTTGTCAAGCGAGGGGAGATTCATTGCGATAAGAATATCGGGGTTTGTAACGATGGGTGAACCTATCTGTCTGTCGCTGAGGATAACGCTGCAGTTGCAGGTGCCGCCTCTCATTTCGGGGCCGTATGAGGGAAGCCAGCTTACTTCGTTGCCTTCAATAAGACCTTTGTAAGCAAGGAACTTTCCGCTGAAAAGAATACCCTGACCGCCGAAGCCTGCAAGAAGAATTGATTTTGTCATATTATTTGCCCTCCTCGCTGTACTTATCCTTGTATACGCCGAGAGGGTAATAAGGAATCATGTTTTCTTCAAGCCACTTGAGAGCCTTGTCGGGGGTAAGACCCCAGTTTGTGGGGCAGGTGGAAAGAACTTCAATAAGAGAGAAGCCCTTGCCTTCAAGCTGGTTCTGGAAAGCACGCTTGATAGCCTTCTTGGCATTTCTTACGTTTTTAACGTTGTTTACGGCAACTCTTTCAAGGTAGGATGCGCCATCAACCTGTGAAAGCATTTCACATACTTTAATGGGAAGACCTACTGTGTTTACATCTCTGCCGTAGGGTGAAGTCTGGGTAATCTGACCGGGGAGTGAGGTAGGAGCCATCTGGGCGCCGGTCATGCCGTAAATGGTATTGTTAATGAAAATGATGGTAATGTTTTCGTTTCTTGCGGCAGCGTGAACAGTTTCGCAGGTGCCGATTGAAGCGAGGTCGCCGTCACCCTGATAGGTGAAAACGATGTTGTCGGGGTCAGCTCTTTTAACGCCGGTAGCAACAGCGGGGGCGCGGCCGTGAGCAGCCTCAATCATATCGCAGTTAAAATAATTATAAGCAAAAACGGAGCAGCCAACGGGAGCAATGCCTACTGTTTTGCCTTCAATGCCGAGCTCATCAATAACCTCTGCAACAAGACGGTGAACTATGCCGTGAGTGCAGCCGGGGCAATAATGAAGGGGGACGTCGGCGAGAGCCTTGGGTTTGTCAAAAACTATCATTATTTGTCACCTCCGACAGAGTTTGCTTTGTTAATGGATGCAAGAACATCCTCGGTAGTGGGGATCATACCGCCTGCACGGTTGCAAAGAAGAACGGGCTTCTTGCAGCTGGTGGCAAGCTGAACATCTTCAATAAGCTGACCCATGGAAAGCTCAACGCTGATGAATGCCTTAACCTTATCGGCAGCAGCATTAAGAACAGCCTTGGGGAAGGGCCAGAGGGTGATGGGTCTTATCATACCAACTTTGATTCCCTGCTCGCGTGCTTTGTCAACAGCGTTCTGGGAAACTCTTGCAGCAACGCCGTAAGCTACGATGCAGATTTCAGCGTCCTCCATGCAATACTCGGTGTACATAACCTCGTTTGCTTCAATGTGAGCATAACGCTCGTAACGCTCAAAATTGTATCTTTCAAGCTCGTCAGGCTGAATGAAAAGGGAGTTTACTATGTTGTGTTCTCTTTCGCATTTTGTGCCGTTGGTAGCCCAGGATGATTTGTCATATTCTTTAACTTCGCCCATATCAAGGCTTACGGGCTCCATCATCTGACCCATTGTGCCGTCAGAAAGAAGCATAACGGGGGAACGGTATTTGTCAGCAAGGTCAAAGCCCTTGAAGGTAAGGTCAACCATTTCCTGAACAGAAGCGGGTGCAAGAACTATCATGTGGAAGTCGCCGTGGCCTGCGCCTCTGGTTGCATGGAAATAGTCGGACTGTGAGGGCTGAATACCGCCGAGACCGGGACCGCCTCTCTGAACATTGATAATAAGTGCGGGAAGGTCAGAGCCTGCAAGGTATGAAAGGCCCTCACTCTTAAGAGCGATTCCGGGGCTTGAGCTTGAGGTCATAGCTCTTTTACCTGCCGCTGCTGCGCCGTAAACCATGTTTATAGCGGCGATTTCGCTTTCAGCCTGAAGGAATGTGCCGCCGATTTTGGGCATTCTTTTTGCCATATAAGCAGCAATTTCAGTCTGAGGGGTGATGGGATAACCGAAATAATGACGCCAGCCTGCCATGATAGCGGCTCCTGCAAGCGCTTCGTTACCCTTCATTAATACTTTTTCAGCCATTTTAACTCTCCTCCCTTACTTTTCTACTTTGATTACGCAGTCAGGGCACATGGTAGCGCAGAAAGCACAGCCTATGCACTTTTCCTGGTCGGTAATTCCTGCGGGGTGATAGCCTTTTGCGTTAATTACATCGTCAAGCAGAGCAACGATTCCTTTGGGGCAAGCGCCAACGCACAGGCCACAGCCCTTGCATAAATCGGTTTTAAAAGTTACCTTTGCCATTAGTGTTTTTCCTCCTGTATAGTCCAGGACTGTTTAACATACAGTCTGATGGGCATAAGATTGTCAATTTTATTGCACAGCTCACCGTAAAGCTCTTCTTTTACCGTTGTCATTTTTACGGGAAGATTTGTGGCTTCAGCTATGCCTCGGGCATAATCAACGCTTGAAAGAACATCCTGCGCACAGGTTTCGTCACCGAGATTGGAGTTGTTTACGATTCCGGTAAACGAAATACCGCAGGCCTGTTCGATTTCACGCATTACCTCGAGAGTACTTTCTGCATCTCTTGTAAGAGGTCTGAATTTGTTGATAACGAGAAGCATATCAAAATTGTTTTCCTCCTTAAGAAGAGGAGCGTATCTGCCGAGTGCGAGGGCACCTCTGTCATCACCGCCTACGTCGATTACGGCTTTAAGCTCTTTGTTATCAAAAAGCGAATAAGCCTGAGACGGCAGAGCAGGAACGTCTACGTTAGAGCCTGCATATTCGGAAGAGATGAGCTTGATTGAATGTGCTTCAAGAGTTTTTTCGCTGTCCTTGGTTCGAAAATAAGGGTTTACGATATCAAGGTCAGCTATGGCAACATTTTCATTTTCCTCTTTGAGCTTTATTGCACAGTTTACGGCAATGTTTGTTTTTCCGCTGCCGTAATGCCCGCAAAAAAGAGTGATTCTTTTGAATTCCATAATTGATTAAAGTGTTACAACCCAGCCGAATTTATCTTCAACGCTGCCGCACTGAATGCCTGTAACGGTATCGTAAAGCTTCTGGCTGATTTCACCGATGTTGCCGCCGTTAATTGTCATAACGTCGTCCTTGTAGCGAAGCTTGCCAACGGGGGAGATAACTGCGGCAGTACCTGTGCCGAAGCATTCCTCAAGCTTGCCTGTTTCCTGAGCTTCAAGGAGCTCGTCAACGGAAATCTTGCGCTCTTCAACATCAAGACCCCAGCTCTTGCAAAGCTCGATTACGGAGTTACGGGTGATGCCGGGAAGAATGGAGCCGTTAAGCATGGGAGTAACGATTTTGCCGTCGATCTTGAAGAAAATGTTCATAGCGCCTACTTCTTCAATGTACTTTCTCTCAACACCGTCAAGCCAGAGAACCTGTGAATAACCGTCATCGTGAGCCTTAACCTGAGCTGCAAGGCTTGCTGCGTAGTTACCGCCGGTCTTTGCAAAGCCCATACCGCCTCTTACTGCTCTTACGTAATCGTCTTCAATCCAGATGCCTACGGGAGCAAGGCCGCTCTCATAGTAAGCACCGCTGGGAGAGAGGATGATTATGAAAAGGTAAGTTTTTGAAGGAGCAACGCCAAGGAAAGAGTCAGTAGCGATAATGAAAGGACGGATGTAAAGGGAGGTGCCGGGGTCGGAGGGGATCCAATCACGGTCAACATCAACAATAGCGCTTACAGCCTGAACGAAATCCTCAACGGGAAGCTCAGGGATGCAGAGTCTCTTGTTGGTATCGTTAGTTCTCTTGGCGTTCATATCAGGTCTGAAAAGTCTGGGAGTGCCGTCAGCGCCTCTGTATGCCTTAAGACCTTCAAACATTTCCTGACCGTAGTGGAAAACCATGCAAGCGGGGGAGAAGGAAAGGTCACCGTAGGGTACGATTCTTGCATCGTGCCAGCCCTGGCCTTCGGTATAGTTCATAATAAACATGTGGTCAGTAAAAATCTTACCGAAGCCGAGTTTGCCTTCAGGCTTCGCTTTGGGAGCGGTGGTTTTTTCAATTCTGATGTTTAACATTCTTTTACACCCTTTCAATTTAATTTTTTGTAAGCCCAAGCTTCTGAGCAAATTCTTCTCTCATCTTATATTTGAGAATTTTACCTGCTGCGTTCTTGGGGAAGTCTTCTACAAATTCGATGTAGCGGGGAACCTTGTGCCTTGCCATGTGTGACTGAATGTAATCTTTCATTTCCTCTACGGTCATTTCACAACCCTCTTTGAGGATAATGCAAGCCGCAATTTCTTCACCGTACCTTTTATCAGGCACACCTATAACCTGAACATCCTGAACATGGCTGTGAGTGAAAATGAATTCTTCGATTTCACGGGGATATATATTTTCGCCGCCTCGGATTATCATATCCTTAAGTCTGCCGGTAATGAGATAGTATCCGTCAGGACGTCTGCAGGCTATATCGCCGCTGTGAAGCCAACCGTCCTTGTCAATTGCGGCTTCGGTCGCCTTGGGCATTTTATAGTAGCCCTTCATAACATTGTAACCTCTGGCAACAAACTCTCCGTTTTCACCGTCAGGCAAATCCTCGCCCGTTTCGGGGTCAATGATTTTACACTCAACATGCGGGAAGGCGCTTCCTACGGTTTCGGTTCGGTCAGCAAGCGGTTCGTTAACTTCACCCATTGTGCAGCCGGGGGAAGCTTCTGTCTGGCCGTAAACGCTGAGTATTTCGGTCATATTCATTTCTGCCGCTGCACGCTTCATGAGGTCAGGCGGGCAGTTTGCGCCGGCCATAATGCCTGTTCTCATATACGAGAAATCGGTAGAGGTGAAGTCCTCATGCTGGAACATTGCAATAAACATAGTAGGAACGCCGTTGAAGCAGGTGATGCGTTCAAGGTTTATGCAGGCGAGCGATGATTTTGCCGAGAAATAAGGCAGAGGACAGAGTGTGCCGCCGTGAGTCATCATGGAGGTCATGGAAAGCACCATGCCGAAACAGTGGAACATGGGCACCTGAATCATCATTCGGTCAGCGGTGGACATATCCATTCTGTCGCCTATGCATTTGCCGTTGTTTACTATGTTGTAGTGAGTGAGCATAACGCCCTTTGGGAAGCCGGTTGTACCTGATGTATACTGCATGTTTGCCACATCGTGGCAGTCAACAGCCGCAGCTCTGCGGTAAACCTCTTCTACGGGAACTCTTACCGACATATCCATAGCCTCTTCCCATGTAAGGCAACCCTTCTGACGGTAGCCGACTGTGATAATGTTGCGAAGGAAGGGGAGGCGTCTGCAGTGAAGCGGACTTCCGGGCATAGTAAATTCAAGCTCGGGGCAAAGCTCAGCTATTGACTGAGCATAGTTTGAATCAAGGCAGGATTCAATGGTGATAAGCGTATGAGTATCTGATTGCCTGAGAAGATACTCGATTTCGTGGATTTTATAAGCGGTGTTTACCGTAACAAGCACAGCGCCTATTTTAACCGTTGCCCAGAATGCAATAAACCATTGGGGAAGGTTGGTGAGCCATACGGCAACTTTGTCGCCTGGCTTTACACCCAAAGCGATGAGCGAACGTGCAAAGGTATCAACATCGTCACGGAACTGGGAGTATGTTCTGGTGTAATCAAGAGTGGTATATTTGAATGCATACTGGTCGGGGAAAAGCTCAACCATGGTGTCGAGTACTTCGGAGAAGGTTTTGTTGATAAGCTCTTCCTTTTTCCACACATATCTGCCTGTTTTTGCTCTGTTCCAGTAAAGACCGAACTCCTCTTCCTGAACGTCGTAGATGGTTATGTAATTGACGAAGTGCGGGAAGATGATGTCCTTATCCGAAAAGTCATCAAGCAGAGCTGGATTGCATTCGAGCGAAATAAATCCGCCGTATCCCACGGAGCGCAAAGCTCCGAACATTTCGGCAATCGGAAGGTCGCCGTCACCGAGAATGCAGTATTTTACTTCTGAATCAACAACCTTTGAATCCTTGATGTGTACATGCTTAATATATGCGCCAAGATTCTTGATTGTTGTGTCAGGGTCTTCGTTAAAGAAACGGTAGGGATGGTTAAAATCCCAAAGAGCCGCAACATTGTCGCAGGCAAAAATATTAAGAATATCGCGAAGTCTTGAGGTGTCTGCGAAAATTCCGCTTGTTTCAATGAGAAGGGTTATTCCTGCTTTTTCGGCTTTGGAAACAACCCTGCCTATTACGGTAACAACCGTTTCGTCATCCTCTCGGGGAGTCTGTTTGCTTACGGTTGCGTGGATTCTTACACAGGGACAGCCGAGCTTTGAGGCGCGGTCAATATAATTCTCGATTTCCTCGCAGCTTTCCTCGATTTTGGAGGAATCTGCAATGTTGCATACTGTATCAATACAGGGGATGCTCAAGCCCTGTTCGGTGAGCTTGCGGGCCGTTGAGGAAATTTTAGAGCTTTCAAAAGGTGCATCAGCCGCGCTCATGGAATCGCTGAGAATGTCATGCACTTCGATTCCGTTGAAACCGAGCTCGCACGCCATGGCTGTAAAATCGCTCCAGCCGAAGCTGTGCCAGCCGTTGGTTGAAAAGGACAGCTTCATATTTTAATTCTCCTCATAAACAATTTTGTTGAGGGCATTTATGTAAGCGTGAATGCTTGCGCCGATGATATCGGTCGAAATGCCTCTGCCTGAATAAATTTTGCCGTTGCTGCGAAGTTTTACAAGGGCTTCGCCGAGAGCCTTTCTTCCTTCGGTAACAGCCTGGATTTCAAAATCATCAAGTTCATAGTGGCAGCCGATTATCTGCTCAACCGTAAGGAAAGCGGCGTCAATGGGACCGTCACCCATTTCAACGGCGCTGAGCTCTCTGCCGTTTTTGGAGAGAACAATATTTGCGGTTGAAGTCATAATGTTGCCGCTGTTGATAACATAATTTACAAGCTTATAAGTAGGGGGAACCTGATTTGCTTCGCTTGCCACGATTGAATCAAGCTCCTTTGTGCCAACCTGTTTTTTGGCGGCAACAGCCTTGAAGGCTTCATAAACCTTGAGAATGTCGTCATCGCTAAGGTCATAGCCGAGCTCAACAACTGCCTTGCTTACCTGAGAAAGCTCAGCGCTTGCATCAAGCAGAACGTTTGCGTTGCGTGATTCGGAAGGCGCAGTGTCAAACGGATTGAGGGAATTGCCTTTGTCCGAAGTGGTCATTCTCAGGATTTTTGGGACTGTGTGGCTGATGGCCATAGTGTTTACATCGCAGGAAATTCCAAGAGAATCGCCCTTGATTCTTATTGCGTTTGCAAGAGAATCTGTTGAGGGTGAGGAGTTACCGCCGATGTTTGTTTTAATCTGTACAGCGCCGCTTTTGATGCAGGCGAAAACGCATGCGTTTGCCATATCCATGGCGTTGCTGCATTCAACGCTGAGGTTTACATTTGCAAGCTCGGGAACGGCTTCGTAAATTTCGGTAACAAGCTGAGCAAATTCATCGGGAAGCATAATGCCCGATGTGTCACATACCGTGACGGTTTTTGCTCCGGCATCAATTGCGGTTTTAATTGCGCTGAAAAGGAAGCTTTTTTCGCTTCTTGTTGCATCCTGAGCAGCAAATTCAACATCTGAGCAGAGCGAAGCGGCATGGCTTACAACTGAGGATATGGTATCAAGCATGGCAGTGGGTTTCTTGTGGCAGAGATATTCCATCTGCACGGCGGAAACGGGAGCGCAGACCAGAAGCCTGGGCTTTGCAGCAGCGCTGATAGCTTTCCATGCTCTGTCAACTTCTGCAACGGTAAGACCCGTGGGGCAGGAAAGAATGCCGGTTTTTAGCAGGGAGCATAGGGTGCGAAGAACTAATGTGTCTGTTTTTTCGTCAATAATCGGTGCGGTTTCAATAACATTTACGCCAAGCTTATCAAGAAGTTTTGCAACTTCGAGCTTTTCTTTGAAGCTGAGCGAAATGTCGCTTCTGCAGACGCCTTCACGAAGGGTGACATCGGCAATTGCAATTTTCTTCATGTTCTTTTCTCCCTTACTGAAAATGATATGCTAAAATCATTTTAACACTTATAATAAAATGATTACAAAATATAATACCTTATTACACTATGCAAGTCAAGCGATGAAGCATAAGGTTTTTTAAAAATGTTGATTTGACAGATATGTACTAAACTTGACAATGTGTTTTGGCTATTTTAACAACAAAAAGCCAAGTAAAATAAAAAAATACCGCCGCAAACGCTATGGTTGCGGGCGGTATATGTAATTTTGCTTGCCGAACACGCAGACCCCGCTTTATTCGGCGGAGTCTGAATCATCAATGCCGAGGCTGACGGAAAGCGCACGGTTAATGCGGGCCATATCGGTATTGTCAAGTGTTCCCATTTTTTCTCTTAATCGGCGTTTGTCAATGGTGCGTACTTGCTCAAGCAGCACTATGGAATCCTTGGCAAGTCCGCTTTCAACAGCATTTACTCTTATATGAGTGGGCAGTTCTGTTTTAAAACGGCGGCTTGTAATTGCGGCTGCTATTACCGTGGGGCTGAATTTATTTCCCACATCATTCTGAACAATAAGTACAGGGCGGGTTCCTCCTTGCTCGGAACCGACAACGGGACTCAAATCTGCGTAATATATTTCTCCCCTTTTAACATTCAAACGGAATCACTCCCATAATTTTGATTCGCATTTTTATTGTTGACATTCATGCGGGCAAATAAACATCGTCAATAAAAAATGTAGGGTTTAACCGCAGTCAGGGGAGATGATGCGGCTTATCCTACTGCAGTTTATTCCGTTTTTGCAGCTGCGGTGACTGTAAAATCTATACTCAAATTATTTTGCGGCGATTCAAAGGAGTTAAGCATGCCTTCAGGTGTGATTTTTACAACGCATGAATTTGAGGAATCCGCAGTCGAGAAAACCCACAGATCTCCTTCTTTTGCGGGAGTTTGAGTGCATTGCAGAATTCTTTCAACAGCTTTGCAGAGTGCTGAAGCAAAGGAATTTTCCGAAAGGTATGAATCCGAACTCTCAACTTCAAGAGTATCAAGGCAAAACTTTGCTTTTCCGTCTTTGTAAAGCACAGTTAAGCCTTCTGCTTCATCGGGTGAAATAATCTCAATTTTCTGAGTGGAATCCTCAAGGATTGAATAAACGGCTGTGCCTGTAAAAGACGGGGAAGTTACGGTTGCCTGTAATTCCTGAGGGGAAAGCAAAGCGGGCGGCACCTCCGCTTTGTAACTGTCGGAAGTGCAGCCCGAAAATAACATGAGAATTGTTAAAAAAAGAATGAAAATTTTAGTTTTCAATTTATCACCTGCTTTTCAAAATCTGAAAGCAGGCAGGGCAGATAATCGGCAAGGTCAGAGGGCAAAAAGCTCCTTGTTGAATGTGATTTTGCGTATTCATCCGCAGCGAGTCCGTGAAGATAAACTGCGCAGATAGCGCTGTCAAACGGTGAAATGCCTTGAGCGAGAAGAGAGAGAAGCATGCCCGCAAGCAAATCTCCGCTTCCGCCTTTTGCAAGGCCGTTGTTTCCGGTTTTGTTTATGTAAACTCTGCCGTCAGGGGAGCAAACAACCGTGTTGGCGGTTTTGAGAACAAGCGTAACCCCGTATTCTGCCGCAAAGTCAAGCGCTGTTTCAATGGGGCTTGCGAGAATTTCAGCAATTTTTTTGCCGCAAAGCCTGCTCATTTCTCCCGGGTGAGGGGTCATTACAATCTGAGCTCCTGCCGCTTTCAATATATCTATATTGCAAGCAACGGCATTTATTCCGTCAGCATCAATCACCAAAGGCTTTGTTGCAGCTTTTATGAATGAATATACAACATCTTTTGTGCCATCGGTAAGTCCGATTCCGCAGCCGATAAGGGCTGCGGTGGCACGCTTTTCCGCTTCGATAACAACGGGTGAGGCATCTGCGCTCATGAAGCCTCGCTCATCACACGGCAGGGGGAGCATAAGCGGCTCGGTAAGTTTGGGAGCTATGGCGCAGTAGGCGGCATCGGGTATGGCGACCGTAAGAAGGCCTGTGCCCATACGCAGAGCACCTTTTGCAGCAAGAACGGAGGCTCCCTGCATGGTTTTGCTTGAGCAAACACTGAGCGCATGACCGTAGCTTCCCTTGTTCGAAACAGCTTTTCTTTCGGGCAGCTTGGCTCTTATTTCTTCGGCATCAAGAGTGAAAACACCAACCTTCGCCGCAAGGTAATCTTCAGCTGTTATTCCTATGTCGGCAACGACTGTTTTACCGCAGATTTCGTTGTGCGGCTTTATAACATGGATGTATTTATATGCAGAAATTGCAATTGTGATATCGGGTTTTATGCATTCACCGTTTACGGCGGGCAAGTCGCAGCATGCGCCTGAGGGTACATCAACAGAATAAATTTTTGCGCCTGAGAGGTTGATGTGACTGGCAAGGGCGGCGGTCTTTTCGTCAAGCTTGCCGCTGAATCCCGTGCCGAAAATGCAGTCTACAACAATATTTGCGCCGTCAATTAATGGAGCAATGCTGTCAAGGTCATTGTATTCATAAACCCCGATTTCTTCGGTGTTTATTCTGCTGAGCATTTCAACGGAATCCTGCGCTTTCGGTGCGCCGTGGGCGAGAACAACATTAACGCAGTACCCGCTTTCTGACAGCTTTCTTGCAATAACAAAGCCGTCACCGCCGTTTTTTCCTTTGCCGCAAATAACTGTGGCGTTTTTGCCTGCGCTGTTGGTTTTTATAATGATATCGGTGCTTGCGCAGCCTGCACGCTCCATAAGCTCTGTAAAAGTTATTGACAGTCTGTTTACTGCCTGAGTTTCGGCTTCAAACATCTGTTTTGAAGTGAGTATGTACATACTGCCGCTCCTTTCGGTGTGTTTTGCGGTTTTAATTATAAAAATATCTTATCATAAATCAAATTTTTTTAAAAGTAATTTTTACAAAATATTCTTTAACCTTTAATTTTTTAAAACATTGTGTTATACTTAAATTCAATCAGATATTTTTAACAGGCAGGGAGGCGAACTCATGGACAGATTTGAACTTGTATCAAAATACAAGCCTACGGGCGACCAACCCGAAGCAATAGAAAAGCTTGTTGAGGGAATCAACAAAGGATGTATGGAGCAGACTCTTTTGGGCGTTACTGGCTCGGGCAAAACTTTTACCATGGCCAATGTAATTGAAAGGGTAAACAGACCAACTCTGGTTTTGGCTCATAATAAAACGCTTGCGGCTCAGCTTTGCTCGGAATTCCGTGAGTTTTTCCCGAATAATGCTGTTGAATATTTTGTTTCATATTATGATTATTATCAGCCGGAGGCATATATAGCTACAACGGATACTTATATTGAGAAGGATTCTGCTGTTAATGATGAGATAGATAAACTTCGCCACTCGGCAACCTCCGCTCTTTCCGAAAGGCGCGATGTAATAATAGTTGCCAGCGTTTCGTGCATATATACCCTGGGTGACCCGATAGATTACCGAAGCATGGTTGTTTCTCTTCGCCCGGGGATGCAGAAATCCCGTGACGAGCTTATTGACAAGCTTGTTTCCATTCAGTATGAAAGAAACGATATCAACTTTATGCGTAATAAGTTCAGAGTCAGGGGAGATGTGGTTGAAATTTTCCCTGTTTACTCGAACGAAAATGCCATAAGAGTGGAATTCTTCGGTGATGAAGTTGAAAAAATAAGTGAAATAAACGCTCTGACGGGTGAGGTTAAGGGAGTGCTTTCTCATGTTGCAGTTTATCCTGCATCTCACTATGTTGTTTCGGCGGATAAAATGGAAAAATCCATATCCGCAATTTATGATGAAATGCTTGAAAGAGTGGCGTGGTTTGAGAGTCAAGGTAAGCTCCTCGAGGCTCAGCGGATAAAACAGAGGACACAGTACGATATTGAAATGCTCAGGGAAACGGGCTTTTGCAAAGGTATCGAGAATTATTCAAGAGTAATGTCGGGCAGACCGGCAGGCTCTGCGCCTTTTACCCTGCTTAATTATTTTCCTGATGATTTTCTTTTGTTTGTTGATGAATCCCATGTAACCCTGCCTCAGGTGAGGGGAATGCACGGGGGCGACCGCTCAAGAAAGGACAGCCTTGTTGAGTTTGGCTTCAGGCTTCCTTCGGCATACGATAACAGACCGCTTACCTTTGATGAGTTTTACTCAAGGGTAGGGCAGAAAATATTTGTTAGCGCCACTCCCGGCGAATTCGAAAAGGATAAAAGCGTTCAGATTGCCGAGCAGATAATCAGACCGACCGGTTTGCTTGACCCGCTTATAAGTGTGCGTCCCACGGACGGGCAGATTGACGATCTTGTTTCTGAAATCAATATAAGAGTTGAGCGCAAAGAGCGAGTGCTCGTTACAACCCTTACAAAAAAAATGGCCGAGGATTTGACGGATTATATGGAAAATCTCGGCATTAAGGTGCGCTACATGCATCACGATGTTGACACGATTGAGCGAATGGAAATCATCAGAGGATTAAGGCTCGGTGAGTTTGATGTGCTTATAGGTATCAACCTTTTAAGGGAAGGATTGGATATTCCTGAGGTTTCGCTGGTAGTTATTCTGGATGCAGATAAGGAGGGATTCCTTCGCTCGGAAACCTCTCTTATTCAGACTGTGGGCAGAGCGGCAAGAAACGCAAACGGCGAAGTAATAATGTATGCGGATTCGGTAACCCCTTCGATGGAAAGAGCAATAACCGAAACAAACCGCAGAAGAGAAAAGCAGATGAAATACAATGAACTCCATTCAATTGTTCCTAAAACCATTGTCAAGGATGTTCGCGATATTATTGAAATAACCTCAAAAGAGGATGCGAAAGAGAAACCTGTATCCCGCATGAGCAAAAAGGAACGAGAGGCTCTTATAATCAAGCTTACCGCTGAAATGAAGGCTGCAGCAAAGATTCTTGAGTTTGAGCATGCGGCATACCTGAGAGACAGAATTGAAAAACTGAGGAAGGGCTGAAATGGCACAGAAATATTTAACCGTTAAAGGTGCAAAAGAGCACAATCTTAAGAATATAGATGTAAAAATTCCAAGGGACAGCCTTACTGTTTTTACCGGGCTTTCAGGCTCTGGCAAATCCTCACTTGCTTTTGATACGATTTATGCCGAGGGACAGAGGCGCTATGTGGAATCGCTTTCTTCCTACGCAAGGCAGTTCCTCGGCCAGATGGAAAAGCCCAATGTTGAATACATTGAAGGGCTTTCTCCCGCTATTTCAATTGACCAGAAAACAACCTCTAAAAATCCCCGCTCAACCGTGGGCACCGTAACCGAGATTTACGATTATCTCAGACTTCTTTATGCCAGAATCGGTGTGCCCCACTGTACTGTTTGCGGCAGAGAAATTGCGAGGCAGACCGTAGACGATGTGGCCGATGCGATTATGAGGTTTGATGAGGGAACAAAAATTCAGATTATGGCTCCCATAGCAAGAGGCAAAAAGGGTGAATTCGTAAAAGAAATTGAAGGCATACGCAAAAGCGGCTTTGTAAGGGTGCGCATTGACGGCGCTGTTTACGATTTATCCGAAACAATAAAGCTTGAAAAGAATATCAAGCATAATATCGAAGTTGTGGTTGACAGACTTGTTGTAAAGGAATCAATCCGCTCGAGGGTTGCCGAGTCTGTTGAAACAGCCTCCCACCTTTCGGACGGGCTTATTCTTGTTGATGTGATAGGCGGTGAAGAGGAACTGTTTTCTCTCAATTATGCCTGCCCGGAGCACGGCGTGAATATTGAGGAGCTTGAGCCGAGGTCGTTTTCCTTCAACAACCCCTTCGGTGCCTGCCCTGCATGCTCGGGACTGAGCGTGTTTATGAAGCCCGATGAGGATTTGATAGTGCCTGATAAATCTCTTTCGGTTAAAGAGGGGGCAATCAAGGCTTCGGGCTGGTCAACTTCGGATGGCGGAACCATTGCTCAGATGTATTTCGAAGGGCTTGCCGAGGCATACGGCTTTTCACTTGACACTCCTTTCGGTGAGCTTTCGGATACCGCCAAGGATGTTATATTCTATGGCACGAAGGGTAAAAAAATAAAGCTTGAGCGCCGCAGCGAATACGGCTTCGGCTCTTATATGAGCGATTTCGAGGGTGTTATAACCAACCTTGAACGCCGCTATTCAACCAGCGCAAGCGAAGCTTCACGCGCTCAGATAGAGCCGCTTATGTCTACAGTTAAATGTCCGGAATGTCATGGCGCAAGGCTTAAAAAAGAGGCTCTTGCGGTTACTGTGGGCGGGATAAATATTGATGAATTCACCAGAAAATCCATAAAAGAAGGGCTGAAATTCCTTGATGAGCTTATTCTTTCCGAAAGGGATATGATGATAGCGAACCTTATTATTAAGGAAATACGCAACAGAATGGAATTTCTCTCAAATGTAGGTCTTGATTATCTTTCGCTTTCCCGATCATCGGGCACTCTTTCGGGAGTAGAAAGCCAGCGAATCAGGTTGGCTACTCAGATTGGCTCTTCGCTTATGGGGGTTATGTATATCCTTGATGAGCCGAGCATCGGTCTGCACCAGAGAGATAACGAAAAGCTCATAGCAACCCTTAAGGGGCTTCGTGATATGGGTAACACTCTTATCGTGGTTGAGCATGATGAAGAAACCATGCTCAGCGCCGATTACATTGTAGACATAGGCCCTAAGGCCGGAATTCACGGCGGAGAGCTTGTTTGCTGCGGAAGCGTTGAGGATATAATGAACTGTGAGCAATCGCTTACGGGTCAGTACCTGAGCGGTAAGAAGAAAATACCCGTGCCCGAAGAAAGGCGAAAGGGCAACGGTAAAGAGCTTAAAATTATAGGCGCAGCGGAGAATAATCTCAAAAACATTGATGTCAGCATTCCTTTAGGCGAGCTTGTGTGCGTTACGGGTGTTTCCGGTTCGGGAAAATCATCCCTTATAAATGAAATTATCCATAAACGCCTTGCTTCTGAGCTCAACGGAGCAAGAAGAGTTTCGGGCAAGCATAAGGAAATGCTGGGCATAGAGAATCTTGATAAGGTTATTTGCATTGATCAGTCTCCGATTGGCAGAACTCCGCGTTCAAACCCTGCTACCTATACGGGTGTTTTTAATGATATCAGAGAGCTTTTTGCCTCTCTTTCCGATTCCAAAAAGAAGGGCTATAAAGCCAACAGATTTTCTTTTAATGTCAAGGGCGGCAGATGCGAGGCTTGCCAGGGTGACGGTATTGTAAAAATTGAAATGCACTTCCTTGCGGATATCTATGTGCCCTGCGAGGTTTGCAAGGGTGCACGGTACAATAAAGAAACTCTTGAAGTGAAATTCAAAGGTAAGAGTATACGGGATGTGCTTGAAATGACGGTTGAAGAAGCTGTTGTATTCTTTGAAAATCAGCAGAAGATAAGCAGAAAGCTGCAAACTCTTTATGATGTGGGGCTTGGCTATGTTAAACTCGGTCAGCCCGCAACCACTCTTTCGGGCGGCGAGGCGCAGAGGGTGAAGCTTGCAACAGAGCTTTCTCGCTATGCAACCGGTAAAACGCTTTATATCCTCGATGAACCTACAACGGGTCTTCATACCGCCGATGTTCATTGCCTTATCGGTGTGCTTGAGAGGCTTGTTGATGCAGGTAACACCGTGGCGGTGATTGAGCATAATCTTGATGTTATAAAGAGTGCCGATCATATAATTGACCTTGGCCCCGAGGGCGGTGACCTTGGCGGAAGTATTGTTGCCTGCGGTACTCCCGAGGAGGTTGCAAAGGTTCCCGAATCATATACAGGCAAATATCTTGCAAAAGTTCTTTGATTAAAAAATGCACCGTAAATGCGAAGATAAAGCATTTACGGTGCATTTTTTTGTTGTATTTGAAAACCCCTGGCTGTG
>JAZSIQ010000201.1:0-4917 GCA_045533875.1 Acutalibacteraceae bacterium
CATATTTAGTTCGAATACATTAACCTTAAGATAAGGAGTAAAACAAATTGGCTGTTTCCAAGGATAAAATCCGCAATTTTTCAATAATTGCTCATATAGACCACGGCAAGTCCACCCTTGCAGACCGTCTGCTGGAGCTTACAAACTCCGTTTCAAAAAGAGAGATGACCTCGCAGATTCTCGATGATATGGACCTTGAAAGAGAAAGAGGCATAACCATAAAGGCACACGCCGTAAAGCTCAATTACACCGCATCTGACGGTGAAGAATACATTCTTAACCTCATTGACACTCCCGGTCACGTTGACTTCAACTATGAGGTTTCCCGCTCTCTCGCAGCGTGCGAAGGTGCTATTCTTGTTGTTGACTCCACTCAGGGCGTTGAAGCTCAGACTCTTGCCAACACCTACCTTGCGCTTGACCATGACCTTGAGCTTGTGCCGGTTATCAACAAGGTTGATTTACCCTCGGCAATGCCCGAAAGAGTTGCAAACGAAATTGAGGATGTTATCGGGCTTGACTGCTCAAACGCTCCCCTTGTTTCCGCAAAAACAGGGCTTAATGTGGAACAGGTGCTTGAACGCATTGTTGCCGATATCCCTGCACCCGAGGGTGATGACAGTCTGCCCCTCAAAGCTCTGATTTTCGATTCTGTTTACGACAGCTACAGAGGCGTTATCGTTTATGTAAGAGTTATGGAGGGCAAAATCAAAGCGGGCGACACTATGAGAATGATGGCAACAGGTGCCGAATTCACCGTAGTTGAAGTCGGATACATGAGAGCGCAGTCACTCGAGCCTGCCACTGAGCTTACCGCAGGCGAGGTAGGCTATATCACCGCTTCAATCAAAACAGTAAGAGATGCAAAGGTCGGTGACACCGTAACCACCACCGCCAACCCTGCAAACGAGCCTCTTCCCGGCTACCGAAAGGTGCTCCCCATGGTGTTCTGCGGAGTTTATCCCGCTGACGGCAACGATTACGAAGCCCTCAGAGATGCGCTCGAAAAACTTCGCCTCAACGATGCCGCCCTTTCCTTTGAGCCCGAAACCTCAGGCGCACTCGGCTTCGGCTTCCGCTGCGGCTTCCTCGGTCTGCTTCACCTCGAAATAATTCAGGAGCGTCTGGAGAGAGAATACGGACTTGATCTCGTCACCACCATCCCCAGCGTTATTTACAAAATCCATCTTACTGACGGCACCGTGCTTGAGATAGACAATCCCACTCACTACCCGAGCCCTGCTAATATTGATTTCTGTGAAGAACCCTTCACCAAGGCTCATATATATTCTCCCAGCGAATATGTAGGCACCATTATGGATTTGTGCCAGTCAAGGCGGGGAATTTTCAAGGGTATGGATTATATCACCTCTGACAGAGTTGATATACTGTATGAGCTGCCTCTCAATGAAATAATCTACGATTTCTTTGACTCCCTCAAATCAAGAACCAAGGGCTACGCTTCCTTTGACTACGAAATCTGCGATTACCGCCGTTCAAATCTTGTTAAGCTTGATGTGTTGCTCAACGGCGATATAATTGATGCGCTTTCATTCATCATTCACTCGGATATGGCATACGGAAAGGCACGCAAAATTGCCGAAAAACTCAAGGATAATATCCCGAGGCAGATGTTTGAAATCCCCGTTCAGGTGGCAATCGGCGGCAAAATCATTGCGAGAGAAACCATAAAAGCCATGCGTAAGGACGTTCTCGCCAAGTGCTACGGCGGCGATATTACCCGAAAGAAAAAGCTGCTTGAAAAGCAGAAGGAAGGTAAAAAGCGCATGCGTTCCTTCGGCAGCGTAGAAGTGCCCCAGGAAGCATTCATGGCAGTACTCAAGCTGGACGATAACAATTAAAACTGACAGACCGTAAAATTCAAAAAGTATTTTGCGGTCTGATTTTTTACAAAAAAGAGGTGAGAAAATGCCAAAAGGTCTTTATATTCATGTTCCTTTCTGCAACGGCAAATGCCCATACTGCGATTTTTATTCTCTATCACCCGATGATACACTTTTTGAGCAGTACACGGAAAAAATCCGCTCGGTTTCAAGCGGATATGCCCACCTCACCTTTGACACCGTCTATTTCGGCGGCGGCACGCCCTCACTTCTGCTTCCTGAAAGAATCGGCAGAATATTAAATGATATAAATATTGTAAGCGGTGCGGAAATCACCGTTGAATGCAACCCTTCCGACACAGGCTCTGAAAACAGCCGCTTTGATTTTGAGGCGCTTGCGCAAAGCGGAGTTAACCGCATTTCTCTCGGCCTGCAATCGGCAAGCGATAAAGAGCGGAGGCTCCTCGGCAGGCGCGCAGGCGCCAAGGACGCCGAAAGAGCCGTAAGGAGGGCGCAAAACGCAGGCATAACCAACATTTCGCTTGACCTGATGCTCGGCATCGCTTCGCAAACAAAACAAAGTCTTGAGGAATCCTTTGATTTCTGCGTATCGCTCGGAGCAAAGCACATCAGCGCATACATGCTGAAAATCGAGCCCGGTACTCCCTACCACGAAATCCGAAGCTCGCTCACCTTGCCCGATGAGGATGAAGTATGTGATTTGTATTTGCATTGCTGTGAGCTTGCCGAAAAGCAAGGCCTGAATCAGTATGAGATTTCAAACTTTGCTTTTAAAGGCTGCGAAAGCCGTCATAATTTAAAATACTGGCATTGCGAAGAATATCTCGGCATAGGCCCTGCCGCCCATTCATTCCTTAACGGCAAACGCTTTTATTACGAAAGAAGTCTTGCGGATTTTCTTCAGGGAACAACACCTGTCGATGACGGCAACGGCGGCGATTTTGAGGAATACGCCATGCTCGCTTTAAGGTTAAGCGAGGGGCTGAATTTCAGCAAGACAAATGAACGCTTCGGCTTCCCCGTGCCTGACAGTATAATAAAAAAAGCACAAGCCCTTGAAAAACAAGGACTTGTGCAGATAAATCAGGATAGCATAAGCCTTACCAAAAACGGATTTTTACTTTCAAATGCCGTTATATCAAGGCTTTTGCTTGAATAGATTATTCAATTACCGCTGAGGATTTTTCCTTGGCGGTTTTGTTTTCCGTAACACCCTCGGGGAGGTTTACCTCACTCTTTGCAACGCACAGATTGGTGATTGACGAGGCAAGGAAAAGAGCCACACCAATAAAAAGCCCGAAGCTGACACCGCCTGCAGTAACTGCGGTAACAGTGCTTGAAAGCATGGTTTTCATGAAATCAGCATAGAAAAATCCGCTTGCCGCCATAAAAGCCGCACCAAAAAGGTTGGTAAAAAACAATCCGAGGCTGTGAAGATTTCTGAAATTGAATATGAGGAAAAACAGACTTACAATCAGCGTGGCCATACTGAGAAGCAAGGTTACAAGCGCAAGCAGAAAGCTCATTCCCGCTTCGCCCGTAATATCGGAGGTTGCAAACCCAAAGATTCCTCCGATATCAAACTTCATAAATACATTCATTATTATGGTAATAATATTTACAATGTAATCCTTATCACCCATAAACGGAAGCGATACCGAAAGTGTACCCAGCGGAAGCAAAAACGAAAACAGCGGCAAAACGCTTATCGGAATTCTTGCAATCCTGAGTTTTGTGCCCACAAAGGCATATTTAAGCCTTGCAACGGTATTGTTAAGCCTGGCAAAAGCAGCTTCCGCTTTTACCGAATCCTGCTCAAGGCGGTTTTCCCAGTCATAGTTGGGAATATTTACCCCGCACTTGGGGCATTCCGCTTTTATATCCCATATTTTAAGGGAATATCCGCACTTAGGACATTTAGCCATACTATAATCTCCTTCAAAATTAATCAGCCCTGACCGTAATAGGCATTTGCGCCGTGTTTTCTGAAATAGTGCTTACTCTGAATAGCATTCGAGGCTGTAGGGGCATTGAGCATTTCGCTCATAAGAGCCATTTTGGCAACTTCTTCAAGAATCGCCGAATTCTTTGCAGCATCATGGCAATCCCTGCCCCATGTAAAAGGGCCGTGAGAATGAACCAGCACGGCAGGAACGGCATTGTAATCTATCTTGCCCGTTTCAAAGCGCTCGGCAATAACCTTGCCGGTATTCAGCTCATATTCACCGTTGATTTCTTCTTCGGACAAATCACGGGTGCACGGAATTTCGCCGAAAGCAAAATCCGCATGGGTTGTGCCGTAAGGCTTTATTCCCTTTGCAGCCTGAGCAAAAGATACCGCACAGGTGGAGTGAGTATGTGCAACGCCGCCGATTTCAGGGAATCGTCTGTAAAGCTCAAGGTGAGTCGGAGTGTCTGACGAAGGTTTGAGGCCTTCAATAAGATTACCCTCCAGATCAAGCACGGACAAATCCTGCGCCTTGAGCACCGAATAGTCAACACCGGAAGGTTTTATTACCACAAGACCTTTTTCACGGTCAATTCCCGAAACATTGCCCCAGGTAAAAAGCACAAGCCCGTATTCAACAAGCTTAAGATTGGCCTCAAGCACCTTATTCTTAAGTTCCTCAAGCATCGCTTAACCCTCCGAAGCAATTTTCTTGAGTCGCTTCATAACATCGTTTTCGCCTCTGCCGAAGTAATCGTGAAGGGTTTTGTACTCAGCATAAAGCTTATCGTAAATATCGGAATTTTCCTCGTTGGGGTAGAAAATTTCATCCTTTACCTTGCCCATTACCGCAGCAGCTTCGTAAACATCGTCATATCCGCCGTTTGCCTTGCCTGCTGCAACCGCGCCGAAAATAGCGCTGCCGAGTGCGCCGCCCTGAGTGGTGCCTGCAATTTTAACGGGCATTCTGAGAACATCGGCATAAATCTGCATGGTCATGGGGTCTTTCTGTGAAATACCGCCTGCTGCATAGAAGGTGTTTACCTTAACATCATTGTCATTAAAGGTGTCAACGATCATTCTTGTTCCGTAAGCCGTGGATTC
>JAZSIQ010000052.1:0-10822 GCA_045533875.1 Acutalibacteraceae bacterium
TGCTATCTGCACGATATGGATGCGGAAGCGGTTCTTGTGGGAATGTGCAAGGGCGCTCTGGTTACAAATTGCCGTGCAATCAACTGCTGTCAGGGTGGTGCGGAACTTCTGGAAGATGGCAGAGTTGAATATTTCACAGCCGCAATGTGGTTCTGGGGCAGCGAAAGCAGCACCATTCAGTATTGCGAAATCGCAGGGCAGAAAAATATCGGCGACGGTATGGCGATTGACTTCGATTCCCATTCCAACAACTGCACCTATCAGTATATCTATTCGCACGATAACGTCCGCTTTATGTGCAACTGCCCGAATTACAGCGGTCAGTACGGCAATACCGTGCGTTACTGCCTCTCGGTTAATGATAACAAGGGGCGTTCCACAACTGCGGTAGGCGCCTGCGGTGAGCATAATTTCAGCTTTTATAACAATACTGTAATAAACTGTGGCGAGTTTCAGTTTAAAAATCTTTATGATGCCTATATTGCAAACAACGTAATTGTTCCGGCAGACGGCGCAACCTTTGCCTATGATATTGATAAGTCGAGAGGTAACGTGTTTGAGAATAACTGCTATTATAAAGTTATGAATCCGCTTGTTGATATCGGCGCAATAAATACCGTTCCCGGCTTTGCGGGTGACGATTATGCAGACGTTAACAGCTTTATCCTCAGCGCAAAATCTCCCCTTATCGGAGCAGGTGCTCCCGTCAAGGGGGTAGAAAAGGACTTTTACGGCAACCCGATTACAAGCAACAACATCGGCTGCTACGGCGGAACGGGTGCTGATGTTGAATATGAGGGCGAAAATATAATCGTAAAAATCATCCGTACCGTTTTCGATATTATTGAAACCGTTATTCACGAAATTGCGGTTATATTCGATTAAACACTATATTGAAACTGAGCGTACAGAGTAAAATCTGTACGCTTTTTTTATATGGTGTACCCTTGACATTATCACCTGCTGCCTGCGACACCATAAGCGCCTTCCTGCGTGACACGGGGAGTGTGCCGGAAGATTTTGATATGATTCTTACGGGGGATTTAAGCAGCGTGGGATCAAAGCTTCTTTGCGAGCTGATGATGAAGCAGGAAGGGATAGATATAAGCGGTGTCCACAATGATTGCGGACTTATGATGTATGACCTCAACCGTCAGAAGGTGAACGCAGGCGGCTCGGGCTGCGGATGCAGCGCGGCTGTGTTTTGCTCTCATATTCTCAATCGCATGGAAAGAGGCGAATTAAAAAGGGTACTTTTTGTGGGAACGGGTGCGCTTATGTCGGCGGTGTCCTCACTTCAGAAAGAGTCAATACCTGCCGTAGCTCATGCGGTTTGTGTATCGGGGGTGAATTGATGAACGCTTTACAGAACGCATCCTATGCAACGCAGACCATCAGATTAATTTCTTCTGCAGGAAAAGTTGCGCGTTTTGCGAGTGCCGTTTCAAAAATAGCGGCGGTGTCTGCGGCTGTTGTGGGCGTAGTGGGTGTGGCAAGAATCATGCTTGCGTCAAAGCAATAAAATCACGGAGGTTATTTATGGGCGAAAAAGCTCTGCGAAGAAAAATGAAATCAATCATGCGCGCTTTCAGAAGCGAAGCGGAGAGAGCCGGCAAGAATAAAACGGCGAGCGAATGGCTCAGGGATAATTTTTATATTTTGGAGCGTGAAGCTAGGCAGGCGGTAACCGATTGTGCAGGGAATCTGCAATTAAAAAAAGGCACGGATTCGCTTCCGTGTCTTTTCGGCTTATGTAAGGAGCTTTGTGAAAACGGAGTTTTGCCCGATAATGAGAAGCTTGCGGAATACTTTTCCAAAAGAGGGCTTTCTTCGGCGGAGGCACAGTCTCTTTATAATATGCTCCGCTGTGCTTTGCTCGATTATGCCTATCACGGATGTACCATGCGCAATGCTGCGGGAGAAAAGCTTCTCGGTAATTCCGTCAAATCAATCAGAAGGCTTGCTCAGACGGATTTTGAAGCCATAATAGCCTTGAGCAGCGAGGTGGAAAAAATACTTATGCAGGACCCTGCGGGCATATATCCGTCAATGGAAACGCAGGACAGGGCGGTTTACCGACGAGAGCTTGCGTTGCTTGCAGAAAAAGAAAATGTTGACGAAACAGAGTATGCCCGACGGATTCTCGGCAAAGCAAAAGAAGGCGAAACCGAAAAATCAAGACATGTCGGCAGTTATATAGTTACAGAGAAGCCACACAAGTTAAGGGGAACGGCGATGATTGCCGTGGAAATTATTCTTCCTTTGCTGCTCAGCGCAGGTGCGGCAGTGTTTTTCGGCAGGTGGTATGCAGTTTTTCTGTGGTTACCTCTGTGGGAAGTGCTTAAGCCTGTTACTGGTACGCTGTTTATGCACGGAGTTTTGCCGAAAAGATTCTTTCGTATAAAAAGCGATGACAAAAGGGTTGAAAACACAGGTGTTCTTATAACTGTTTCAACTCTTCTTACCTCTGCGCAGGACAGCGGCAGGCTTTTCAGCAAGCTTAATGAGATAAGGCTTGCCAATTCGGGAAAAAACGTAAAAATTTGCTGCCTTGCGGATTATAAAAACGCATCTTCACCCGTAAAGCCTGAGGATTCTGCCGCTCTTGCTGCCGCAAAAAGGGAAATTGATTCTCTTAACGAAAAACATTCGGGAGGCTTTTTGCTTGCGGTAAGACCACGAGTGTATTCAAAAACGCAAAGGGAATTTTCGGGCAGGGAGCGAAAAAGAGGTGCAATTACGGAGCTTGTAAGAGCTATAAAAGGGGATGAAAGCGGATTTCAGGTTCTGTGGGGCGATAAAGACGGGTTCAGCGATACCAGATATCTTCTTGTGCTTGATTCGGACACAAAAACCGTGTTTGACACAGCCCGTGAGCTTGTAAGCGTTGCGCTTCATCCCCTCAACACACCTGAAATAAGTGACAAAAAGGGCAGGGTGGTCAAAGGATATGCAATCCTTGCTCCTAAAGTATGCAATCAACTGATAAAATCGGATTCGACCGCCTTTGAACGTCTGCTTGCAGGTACAGGCGGAATAAATACTTACGATTTACTTGCTTGCGAAAAATATCAGGATTTATTCTGTGAAAGCATTTTTTCGGGTAAAGGGCTTATTGATGTTGATGCGTACTATAAGTTGCTTGATAAAGCTTTCCCGAAAGAGAGAGTGCTGAGCCACGATATTTTAGAGGGCGGATACCTGCGCACGGGCTTTGTTTCGGATTTGCAGCTTACGGACGGTTTTCCCTCTAATCAAAGGTCATTTTTTGCAAGGCACAGCCGCTGGGTAAGGGGTGACTGGCAGAATATTCCCTTTATTTTTGGAAAAAATCCTCTTAATTTGCTTTCACGCTGGAAACTGTTTGATAATCTGCGCAGGAGTATAACCCCTGTTATATCAACACTTTTGCTCCTTGCGAGTGTGTTTATGCCGTCAAATCTTGCCTCGCTAACGGTCGCAGTTGCTCTTCTTAGTGCGGCAGCGCCTGAAGCGGTGGCTTTACTGCATTCGCTTACAAGCGGAGGATTCAGCGTTTTTTCGCGCCTTTATTATTCAAAAACATTGCCGTCCGCTCTTCTGGCTCTTGTCAGGGCTTTTCTCAGCGTTAT
This sequence comes from Acutalibacteraceae bacterium, assembly GCA_045533875.1. Classification (GTDB taxonomy): domain Bacteria; phylum Bacillota; class Clostridia; order Oscillospirales; family Acutalibacteraceae; genus CAG-177. Next base: position 3,612 of record JAZSIQ010000052.1, read on the forward strand.
AATGCTCGCTCAGAATGCATTTGTGAGCCTTGATGCGATTGTAAGAGCTTGCTGGAGGATGGCTGTTTCAAAGAAAAACCTGCTTGAATGGACAACGGCGGCACAAAGCGAATCAAAGGGTAACGGCGGTCAGCTTGTAAAATGTTTGCCGTCTGCTGTCATGGGAATACTTTTGCTTGTCTTCCCTATGCCTGCCGCGCGTTTGGCAGCGCTGTTTATACTGGCTGATATTCCTTTTGCGGTTTTCAGCGCTAAGAAGCCGGATTCCGAGCAATTCAGGCTCAGCTATACTCAAAAAGAATCTCTTTTATCCTATACGGCGGCAATGTGGGCGTTTTTTGACGAAAACTGTAACAGGGAAAACAGCTTCCTTATCCCTGATAATATTCAGGAAACTCCGGTAAGAGCGGTGGCTAAAAGGACTTCGCCTACCAATATCGGTATGCTTCTTGTCTGCATGCTTGCAGCGAGGGATTTGGGATATATCACCTCGGCTCAGCTTTATACAAGGCTGAATTTAAGCCTTGCGAGCATTGAAAAAATGCCTAAATACAAGGGGAATCTGTATAATTGGTACTCCACGGAGGATTTAAGCGTGCTTTCTCCTGCCTTTGTTTCAACGGTAGACAGCGGTAATTTCCTGTGCTGTCTTACAGCTCTCAGGTCGGGGCTTCGAGAATACCGTCACGAGTGCGAGGCTTTATCCGGAATAACAGACAGAATAACCGCTATACTTGATGCAACGGATTTAGCCGCTCTTTATAATCCCAAAAGGAATCTGTTTTATATCGGCGTTGACGCAGAAGGTAATCCATCAGAGAACTACTATGACCTGTTTATGAGTGAAGCACGCATGACCGCTTATTATGCCGTGGCAAAAAGGATTGTGCCCAAAAAGCATTGGGGGATGCTGGGCAGAATTCTTGTAGGCGAAGGCAGATACACGGGTCTTGTTTCGTGGACGGGTACGATGTTTGAATACTTTATGCCTTACCTGTTTATCCCTTCTCCCGTGGGCAGCCTTTGCAGTGAATCGCTCGAATTCTGCCTCTGGTGTCAGCGTAAAAACGCCGTAAAAGGCTTTTGGGGTATATCTGAAAGCGGATTTTTTGCTTTTGACAGCAACCTCAATTATCAGTACAAGGCTCACGGAGTTCAGAGAATCGGATTAAAGCGTGATCTGGACAGAGAAAAGGTCATTGCGCCTTATGCGACGTTTCTTGCGCTTACCATGGCACCGAATGCCTGCATAAAGAATCTCAAACAGATGGAAAATGCGGGGCTTTTCGGCAAATACGGCTTTTATGAAGCGGCGGATTTCACCAAAGGGCGTTGCCATTACGGCGAATTTTCAACTGTCAGCAGCTATATGGCTCATCATGTGGGCATGAGTATGCTCAGTGCGATGAATGTACTCAAAGGCAATATTTTTCAGAAAAGATTCATGGCTGATGACAGCATGGCAGGCGCACAAAGCCTTCTGAACGAAACTGTCCCCAACGGAGCACGTGTATTCAAGGATATAAGGTACCGTGAAGTACCAAAAACTCATGAGAGGACAGAAAAAAAGAATACAGTTGTCGAAAAACCCGATATTTTTAATCCTGTTGTTCATGTTTATTCAAACGGCAGATGGTCATTGCAGATTTCCGATTCGGGTGCAGGGTGCTCGGTTTCGGACGGAGTGGATGTAATTTGCAGAAGTGATGATATTCTGCAAAGACCGTCAGGTATTTTTGCTGTTTTTGAACACAAAAAGCAGAGGATACCCTTTACAAAATGTATAGATATTGAAAGCAAAACAAGATTTAAGGCGAAATTCGGAGAAAAAGAAGCGGTTCACGTCGCAAAAAGCGGAAAAATCCTGCTGAAAATGCACACCTCTGTGCTGAAAAACACAAACGGAGAATTGAGAAGGTTTACAGTAGAGAATTTGAGTTCACAAAAATCTCTTGAAGGCAGTTTGCTGATTTATTGTGAACCGTGCCTTGAAAAATACCGTTCGTACGCTTCACATCCCATGTTTTCAAAGCTTTTTTTGACCGATGAAATTGATAAAGAGAATAAAATGGTTGTTTTCAGCCGCAGATTCCGTGAAAATCCGGGCACAGTCAGTCTTGCGGTGGGATTTCTGGAGGATATACAGGCAGATTTTGAAACCTCAAGGGAGAGAGTGCTTGCGTGCGGTGACGGAATATTTTCTCTTGTAAAGAACAAACCGCATTTTCACGGTCAGCGAGGCAATCCCGATGCCTGTGCAGCTTTCAGGGTACAAGTCAGGCTTAAAGCAGGAGAAAAAAAGGATTTTACTCTTGCGCTTACTGTGCAGCAGGAAAAATCACAGGCAAAAGATACCTTGTTAATGCTCAGAGTGTCAAAAGCAAAGCCCAAAAAAGCACCTGACCCGTTTTACGGTAATGTGCTTGACAGTGCAATTGCAATGAAAGTTCTGCCTGCGGTTTTTTATCCGGGAGTCGCGCGCCCGCAAACTGAAAATGTTCAGTATGACGCAGGATTTAATAAAAGCTCGCTGTGGAGTATGGGTATTTCGGGTGACAATCCGATTGTTTTATGTCACATTGAAAGTACAGAAGAAAGCAGTACGGTGCTGCCGTATGTGAGAATAAATAAGCTTCTCAGAAGCTGCGGATTCATAACGGATTTAGTGATAACCTTTGAAGAAAAAACGGGTTACGAATTACCAATTATAAACACCATACGAAAAATGCTCAGGCAAGAGGATTGCGAGCCCATGCTTGGCGTAAACGGGGGCATTTTTGCCGTAAATCTGCTTGCTTTTTCATATAATGAGCGCGTGGCTCTTGAAAATTGCGCAGTTTTGTCGAGCAGAAATATCAATCTGTCCGACCGGGTTGACAGACATCAACTCACCAGGGTGTTTCCATCTCCCTGCGAACTCCCTAAAAAAGGAGGAGAAATGCCGCAAAATGTAAAGCTATACAACTTTACTGATGGTAAAATCAGTATTGAATCTGACTCGAAAAGCCTTGCTGTGCCTTGGTGTGCCGTTTTTGCCAACAAATCTTTCGGAACAATGGTGAGTGACAAGTCGTTGGGCTTTACATGGGCGCTTAATTCAAGGGAAAACAAGCTTACTCCGTGGCGCAACGATACTCGAAGTGACAACCGTGGAGAGGTCATTTTTCTGAAAAAAGACGGAAAGATAACGGATATTGTTTACGGAAGCGAAGCTGTTTTTACACCCGAATCGGCAAGTTGGCACGGAGTTTCGGAAAAACTGGAATTCTGCACTAATGTCAGGGTTGCCAATAAGGGATTAGTAAAAAAAATAACTGTAAAAATTACCAATTATTACAGTGAGAAAACCAGCTTTGAGTTAGCTTACTTCTGCGAACCGGTGCTTGATTTTGCGCAGGACAAAAGCTGGCTTCTAAAAGTCCGTGAAACAGAAAAAGGAGCAGTTTTTACCAAACCTTTTTCACAGATTTCGGGCTATGCGGCTTTGCAGAGTGACAGTGTTCCGAACGGGATATGTTTTGATGCCAATTCTTTCTTTTGCGGTAAATGGGATGCGCCTCACAGTGTCTCATCTAACCCTTGCGTGAGCGTTATCCGTAAATTTTCTGTTGCTCCCGGTGAGTCGGTGCAGGCAGTTTTCTATCTTTCTTGGGGCAGAAGCGAAAAAGCTGCATTAAATATGCCGTTTGTGAGCAATTTTTGTTCTGATTCGCTGTCGCCGATACGCATAAAAACAGAAAACGAGGCTTTGGACTTGTTTTTTAATTCATTTTTGTATTCCCAAATCCGGAATTCACGCTTTTTTGGAAGAACGGGCTTTTATCAATGCTCCGGCGCTTGGGGTTTCCGTGATCAGTTGCAGGATTCTCTGGCTTTTATCTATACAAATCCCGAAATCACACGTACGCATCTTATCCGTTGTGCCGCTGTGCAGTTTGAGCAGGGCGATGTACTGCATTGGTGGCATGTTATAACGAATAAAAATCAGGAAATAAGAGGAATTCGCACCCGTTGCAGTGATGATATGCTGTGGCTTTGTTATGTTTTGTGTGAATATGCAGAAAAAACAGGCGATAAAAGTATTCTTCACGTGAAAATACCCTTCTTGATTGGTGAACCCCTTGGTGAAAAAGAGACTGAACGGTATTTTTCGCCTGTCAGAGGCAAAGTCAAGGCAACTATGATGGAACATTGCCTGCGTGCGGCAGACAAATCTTACCGTTTGGGCAGCCATTCTCTCCCGCTTATAGGCTCGTGCGATTGGAATGACGGCTTCAGCAGAGTAGGAATGCGAGGTGCAGGCGAAAGCGTGTGGTTGGCTGAATTTCAGATAATTGTGTTTGAGAAGCTCGGTAAACTGTGCAGAGAGTTTAAGAATGACAAAAAGGCTGTTGAATTTGATGAAAGAGTGCGCAATTTGAAAGCAGCATTAGAGAAAACGGCTGTTGACGGCTCAAAATTCATCAGAGCTTTTGATGATAGCGGATGCGCAATCGGCGCTGACGCTTCAGATGAATGTAAAATTGATATCTTACCTCAGGCGTTTGCCGTCTTTTCGGGTGCTTTTGATTCGCAAAGGCGTAAAACGGCTCTTCAGGAAGCGGTAAACAGACTGGTTGATGAGGAAAACAGCCTGATTAAGCTTCTGACGCCGCCCTTTACCGCTAAGAATACCGAAAGAATCGGATATATAGCTGCATATCCTGAGGGAATCAGGGAAAACGGCGGTCAGTATACTCATGCTGCGGTGTGGTTGGCATCCGCTTGCCTCAAGGAAGGCATGAGAGAAACCGGCATGAATCTTATGGATTTATTAAACCCTGTAAATATCTGCAAAAAAAATCAGTTAAAGTACAGAGGAGAGCCGTATGTGCTCGCAGGTGATGTGTTGTCTGCTGACGGTGCGCAGGGCAGAGCAGGCTGGACACACTACACCGGCTCTGCGGCGTGGTATTATCTGACCGTATTGGAGGATATCTTGGGCATAAAAATGGTAAACGGCAAACTTGTATCGACCTTGCCTTTTGTAAGTGTTCGTCAAGGTGTTGACATTGACACCGATGAAAATTTTACGGAAATTCGCCGGACAAGTGTAAAAACCGACCTATTTCACCTCGAAAGTAAAAATTCGAGAGCTGAAAATGCAGGAAACAAAACCTCAGAAAACAAAGATATTTCTAAAACAGAAAAACAACTGTGAAGATTTTTTGCTTTACAAAATTCAAAAAGCAAAAAGATTTGTGTTGAAATCCTTTTAAATTGCTATACCTTTTAAATATATGTCCTGTTTTCGCTTGAATTCAAAACTCAAAAAGATACTTTTTTGGACGGAGCGTGTAATGCTATATAACTTTACACGCTTCGCATTTTTCGAAAAATGGCAAAAAGCAGAAGTAACGACACATGGTGACGGGCAAAATACCCAAAGATGAGCAATTCAAACTGTCAAAGTTGAACAAAAAGGAATTATCTAATTTGAAAATGATTGACTTTTGGGCGGCTGTTAGGTATATTTATAATGTACCAATGGTGGTGGTGTGGGCGAAGTGCGCCTTTTCGGGGCATTTCTTTTCCCTATAAAGCTGCCGCCCGAGGAATATCTATTATTTTGGACTGCTGCTTTGCGCCGGTAGGCGTATCTGGCGCAGGCGACATAAAGGAGGGTGTTAAACGACATGCAGCAGTTAGGAAGCTTATCATAAAAGCTTCCGAAATTGCCGTGAAATCGGCAACATGAATACGGCTCAAATTTTTATGTTTTAATTTACATGGAGGTGTAACAATTTGAAAAAGTCAATTCGTATTCTCAGCATCATCTTAGCTCTTTCAATGTTACTCGGCAACCTCACAGTAATCGGTAGCGCATACGCAGCTTACACAGGCCCGGCTATCACTGATTACGACGATGTTGACAAGGCAACATTCACCACACAGCAGTATGCGTCAATGGCTCTTGACGAGCTTGACCGTATGCTCGCGAAAGAGCAGATAGTTCTTACTGAAGAGGATATCTTCGTAGGTACTATTGACCTCAGCTCAGCAAACACAACCTTCTCCAGCGTTTGCGCTCTCGTTGACTCAGCTGACCAGCTTCTTGGTATGCTTGGTGACGGTGCAGCTCTTCCTGAGATGGTTAAGGAGCTCTATTATAATGAAAGCTCCAAGACCCCTTATAAGAGAAGCACCATCAATGATGCATCCGGTAACTGTACTGACCTTGAGATGCTCACAGCTCTTATCAACCTTGTTTCTTGCGACACTACTATTAACCTTGTTAAGAAGTTCGTCAACGGCGATTTCAGCCTTGGCATGCTTGATGCTCTTATCGCTGACATCGTTGACATCAACGTAAGAGAGCTTGTTATGGGTCTCCTCTACGGAATCATGGATGATGAATTTGATGCTGACGAAGATGAGCTTCCTTATACCAGCGTTAACGATCTTCTTCAGGACCTCATTCACTATGCTCTTATCGGTGATACAACTGATACAGGTTCCGCATACATTATTGAGGAAGGCGACCACGAAGGTCTCATCTGGGATTTCCTTAAGGATCTTGATTATGCATCCATTAAAGAAATCTACACTGCAACAAACGTTATCGAAACCGGCATGACCGCTTATGATCTCATTGAGCAGATTCTCAGACTTGCATACAATTATATTGCTGTTCCTGAGCTCAATGATGTTACAAGACCCTGGCTCCGTGAAATCTGCGGTGTTACATACGATTCCGAAAAGATGGATCCCGAAAATCCCAAGTACGAAGAAGATTATGACGGCGAAATTGTAGACCCCGAAGATGTTAACAATGTTTACGCTGAAATCTTCGACTATGAGAACATGTATGTTCCCGAAATCGTTGTTCCCGCTAAGGGCGATAAAATCACCCGTAACGGCGTTACAATGACCGTTGCTGAAGACGCAACCTTCATTTCCTACTTCAACGATGCTCTCTATGAGTTCCTTAACTGCATCCTTAAGGTTGAGGAAGGCGTAGAGGACTCCGAAGGCCGTGTATGGTCTTGGATCACCTGTGAAGACACAGAGGATTACAACGGCACATGGTTCGGCACTGACGGTTACCTTCTTACCAACATTGCTTCCGTAGCAAGATATGTTCTCGGTATCACTGGTGACGTTTTCTTCGCTGATTACGTTGAGACTTACACTTATGCGGAATACATGCAGATGAGTGACCAGGAAATCTG
>JAZSIQ010000045.1:0-7277 GCA_045533875.1 Acutalibacteraceae bacterium
GACGGCACCGTTGATTTACTTCCCAAAAAGGAAGTTATCGGTCTTGAACTTGAGATTGAAAAGCTTGAGAAGTTCTTGGGCGGTATCAAGGATATGCAGAAGGCACCCGGTGCTTTGTTTATCGTTGACCCCAGAAAAGAAAGAATTGCAGTTCTTGAAGCAAATCAACTCGGTATTCCGATCGTTGCTATCGTTGATACAAACTGCGATCCCGATGAGGTTGATTATGTAATTCCCGGCAATGACGATGCTATCCGCGCAGTTAAGCTTATCGCAGGCGCAATGGCAGATGCTGTTATCGAAGGCAGACAGGGCGAGCAGAGTGCTCCCGCTGAAGCTGAAGCAGCAGAAGTAACAGAGGAGGAATAATATAATGGCATTTACAGCAAAAGACGTTCAGGCTCTCAGAGAGAAGACCAATGTTGGTATGATGGATTGCAAGAAGGCTCTTACAGAAGCTGACGGCGATATGGATAAGGCAATTGATATCCTTCGTGAGAAGGGTCTTGCTTCCGCAGCTAAGAAGGCAAGCCGTATTGCAGCAGAAGGCGTTGTTGTAGCTTACAATGATGAAGCAGCTCAGGTAGCAGCTCTTGTTGAAGTTAACTGCGAAACCGACTTCGTAGCAAAGAACGCTGATTTCGTTGCTCTTGCAAACGATATTGCTAAGACTGTTGTTGAAAAGAATCCTGCAGACCTTGATTCTCTGCTTGCAGAAACCATCTCCGGCGGTTCCATGACCGTTGCTGATGCTGTTCAGGATCTTTTCCTTAAGATTCGTGAAAACATGAAGGTTCGCCGCTTTATCCGTGTTGAGGGTAAGGTTGCTACTTATATTCACGGCGGCGGCACCGTAGGCGTTATGGTTGAGTTTGATACCGATGACGCTACCGCTGCTAACGAAGCTTTCAAGGTTATGGGTAAGGATGTTGCAATGCAGGTTGCAGCTATGAGCCCCTCCTATCTTGATGAAGCTGCTGTTCCCGCTGAAGTTGTTGAGAAGGAAAAGGAAATCAACATGGCTCAGCTTAACGAGGATCCCAAGATGGCAGGCAAGCCCGATCAGGTTAAAGCTAAGATCATCGAAGGTAAAATCAAGAAGTATTTCACAGAAGTTTGCCTTCTCAACCAGGCATTTGTTAAGGATGGCGACATTAATGTTGCTACTTATATCGCAAATGTTGCTAAGGAAATCGGCGCTGATATTAAGGCTACCGGCTTCACTCGCTTTGCAAAGGGCGAAGGCATCGAGAAGAAGGCTGACGACTTCGCTGCTGAAGTTGCAAGCATGATGAAATAATTAAATTTTTAACAGTCTCCCGTATCTTCGGATGCGGGAGATTTTTTTGTTTATGTGTATTTTTTCCTTTTCTTCGCAAAAACTAAACTTACTATAACGAAAAGGAGCGATTTATATGGCAAACCTTACCGCAAAAGAGCTTACTGCGCTTGAGGACCAGCTTAATTATGAGCAGATGCTTGTAAAAAAGTATAAAGGCTATGCGCAGACAGCAACAGACCCTTCAATTAAAAGCTGCTGTGAACAGATTGCTAATCAGCATAAGCAGCACTTTGATACCCTTATGGGTCATCTTTATTAAAAGGAGAAAAAGCTATGAACGATATGGAAATTATGCAGGATGCACTCGCTTCTCAAAAGCACATTTCCTCTGTATATAACACTTTTTCAAGCGAATGCATCAATCAGCAGCTTAAAAATGATTTTCTTAAGATTCTTCAGGAAGAGCAGACCATCGAATCAGATGTTTTCTGCGATATGCAGAAGAGGGGATGGTATGCGCCCGTTGCGGCACAGGCTGATATGATTAATCAGACCAAAACAAAATTTGAAACTATTTCAACAGAGCTTTAAAATGATTTTCAGCCCTTTTTTCGGTTTGGGAAACTCCCTGCCGGGGAAGGGGCTTATTTCTGCCTTTTTATAAAAAATATTAAAAAAGGGTTGGAAAATGCTGAAATATAGTTTATAATAATTTTAACTATAATGAGAAGTCTGTTTGATTTTTATATCTGAAGGAGAATCTATGGAAAAATACAGTGTTTCTCTAAAAAAATTTGTGAGTCGCCTGTCTTATGAAGTGATTTATACTCCTGCTGATGAAGCGGATATTTATCTTACTTCGCTTGATGTTCAGCGCCCCGGCCTTGTGCTTGCGGGCTACGGCGATTATTTCAACCCTGAGAGAGTGCAGTTTCTCGGTCTTGCTGAATTGGGATATCTTGAAAGCATCGGCGAAGAAAAATGCAGAGAAAGGCTTGATAAATTTCTTTCAACAAGGCCTGCGGCAATAATCGTTACAAGAGGTAAAGAAATTCCTGAAGTACTTGTTGAACTGGCTAAGGCATATCAGGTGCCGGTGCTTTCTACAAAGGAATCAACCTCCTCGGCGATGTCCTCGGCAATTTCGTTTTTAAGCATTGAGCTTGCTCCCAGAATTACAAGGCACGGTGTGCTTGTTGAGGTAAGCGGTGAGGGTGTGCTTATTCTCGGCGACAGCGGTATCGGTAAAAGCGAAACGGCACTTGAGCTTATGAAGAGAGGCCACCGACTTATTGCTGATGATGCTGTTGAAATCCGCCGTGTATCCGCAAAAACGCTTGTAGGAGCGGCGCCGGATAATATAAGGCACTTTATTGAGCTTCACGGCGTGGGAGTTATAAACGCTCTCAGGCTTTTCGGTATGGGCGCAGTTAAGCTTACCGAAAAAATTGATATGGTTGTTCAGCTTGTTCCGTGGGAACAGAACAAGGTTTATGAAAGATTGGGCCTTGATGCGAAATACACATCAATTCTCAACATAGAGGTGCCTATTTATGAAGTGCCCGTAAAGCCCGGCAGAAATCTTTCAATTATAATTGAGGCTGCCGCCATGAACAACAGGCAGAAAAAAATGGGATATGATGCCGCTCAGGAGCTTATTTCTCAGCTTGGCTTGTCGGATGATATCAAGCCTCGCAAGAAGGAAATTGAGCTTTGGCATGAGTATTAATAATGTAATTTAAAACACAGGAGGAAAATATATATGTACAGAATTGGTGTTGACCTTGGCGGAACAAATATCGCAGTAGGTGTTATTGATGAAAACCTCAAAATCATCGGCAGAGGCAAAATGAAAACCAACTGCCCCAGACCTGCGGCTGAAATTATGGATGATATTGCAACAGCGGTAAAAATGGCTGTTGAGGATGCCGGTATCAGCATGGATGATGTGGCTTCAATCGGCGTAGGCACACCCGGTTCAGTTAATAAGGCAACCGGTTACATTGACTTTGCAAATAACCTCGGTTTTGATAAGGTTCCCGCCAGGGAAATGCTTGAAGAAAGACTTGGCGGCAAAACCGTTTACCTTGATAATGATGCCAACTGTGCCGCTCTCGGCGAAGCTGTTGCAGGCTGCGGCAAGGGAGTTTCAAGCTTTGTTGCAATAACTCTCGGCACGGGAGTAGGCAGCGGAATTATTCTTGACGGCAAAATCGTTACAGGCATCAACGATGCTGCAGGCGAGCTTGGTCACATGGTTATCTGCGCTGACGGTGAGCAGTGCAACTGCGGCAGAAAGGGCTGCTGGGAGCGTTACTCTTCCGCAACAGCTCTTATTTCGCAGACTAAAGCAGCAATGCTTGAGAATAAAGAGAGCACAATGTGGGCTCTTGTTAACGGAGAAATTGATGCCGTAAACGGCCGCACCTCATTTGACGGAATGCGTCAGGGTGATGTAACAGCAAAGGCTGTTGTTGCCAATTACATACACTACCTTGCAATAGGTGTTGCAAACATAATCAATGCTCTTCAGCCTGAAATCCTCTGCGTTGGCGGCGGAATCGGTCATGAGGGTGAAAATCTTCTCGTTCCTCTCAGAGCAGAGGTTGAAAAAGAAGTTTACAGCATTTATGCAAGTCAGCAGACTCAGATTGTTTCTGCGACTCTCGGCAACGATGCGGGCATTTTCGGAGCGGCGCTTCTTGATAACTGATTTATTATTTTTTGGAGGCAGGAATGAGCACTTTTCAACAGCTTGAATTACTTTGTGCGCAAGAGAATATTGAGTTTATCCGTAATGCAATGATGAGTGATTATACCACATTCAGAATAGGCGGTGCAGCAGATTTTCTTGCTTTGCCTGATTCTGTTTCAAAGCTTGAGGCGCTCATAGACTGTGCAACAGAAAATAACATTAATTATACTGTCATCGGCAAGGGGAGCAATCTCCTTGTTGCTGACAGCGGTATAAGAGGGCTTGTTATTGCAACCTCTCATATTGACAGTATTGAGCTTTTGCCCGATAATACGGTTGTTTGCGCTGCGGGCACTCCGCTCATTAAGCTTTGCATTTTTGCGCTAGAGAATTCTCTTGGCGGGCTTGAGTTTGCCTATGGCATACCGGGTACTGCGGGCGGAGCGGCATTTATGAATGCAGGTGCTTACGGCGGAGAAATGAAGGATATAACGGTTTCCTGTTCGCACATTGACCGTGACGGTAAATCGGGCGTTTTTACCGCTGAAGAGCTCGGCTTCGGCTACAGAAAAAGTATCTATTCTGAAAACGGCTTCGTTATTACGGGAGTTACCGTTAAGCTTGTTGAGTCAACAAAAGAAGAAATCCGAGCCAAAATGAACGATTTCCTTTCAAGGAGAAAGGATAAACAGCCTCTTGAATTTCCCAGCGCAGGAAGCACCTTTAAACGCCCTGAGGGTAATTTTGCGGGCGCACTCATTGAGCAATGCGGCTTAAAGGGTTACTGCGTAGGCGGTGCTCAGGTAAGCGAAAAGCATGCAGGCTTTGTTATCAACAAGGGCGGTGCAACCGCTCAGGATGTTCTGAATCTTGTTGAGCATATTAAAGAAACGGTGCTCAGGGAAACGGGTGTTCTTCTTGAACCCGAAATTAAATTTGTAGGTTAAATTATGTCATTTTCATCGTCAGTAAAAAAAGAGCTTGGCTCAATTGAAATATTATCCTCCTGTTGCTTACACGCACAAGTCTACGGGCTTGTGCTTTTTGCGCATTTTTCTCCTGCCGATATATCAATAACAACCGAAAACAGTGAAACGGCAAGAATGTACAGCGAAGGGCTGTCAGAGCTTTGCGGCACATCTCCCAAGCTTCTTTCAAGCGAATCCAAAAAAATTACGTTCAGCGTTGCTAAAGCGAGTGACAGAGCTGTAATTTATGACACATTCGGGCATACTTCAAAGGAAATTTCTTTAAGAATCAACCGTTCCAATATAACTGAGGAGTGCTGTGCGAGTGCATTCGTCAGGGGAGTTTTTATGGCATGCGGAACGGTTACGGACCCTAACAAAAATTATCATCTTGAATTTGTTGTTCCGCATAAACGCCTTTGCACGGATTTGATAACTTTGCTTGAGGAGTTTGAGCTTCGCCCAAAATATGTGGTAAGAAAGGGCTATCATATAGTTTATTTCAAGGATAGCGAAAGCATAGAGGATTTGCTTACCTTTATGGGTGCAACCGTTTCCTCTCTTGAGGTTATGGGAGTTAAAATGCAGAAGGATGTTATCAACCGTGTAAACCGAATGATTAACTCCGAAATGTCAAATCTTTCAAAGACAATCGATGCGGCATCAAAGCAGATTGCCGCTATTGAGCTTATAGAAAGCACCTGCGGAATAGATTCTCTGCCGGAGAATTTAAGAGAACTTGCTCAGTTGAGGCTCGAAAATCCCGAAACAAGCCTGAAAGAACTGGGCGCAATGCTTGAAACACCCATTTCCCGCTCGGGAGTCAATCACAGGCTTGAAAAAATCCTCTCCATTGCCGCAGATATAGAATCGAAGACCAAGGGGTAATATTATGGCTTTTGCCCATTTACATCTTCATACCGAATACAGCCTTCTTGACGGTGCGTGCAGAATCAATCCTCTGCTCGACAGGGTGAGGGGGCTGGGTCAGCGCGCCGTTGCTATCACCGACCACGGTGTTATGTACGGCGTTATTGATTTTTATAAAGCCGCAAAAGAGCGGGAGATAAAACCGATTATCGGGTGTGAGGTTTATGTTGCCGCCCGTTCAAGGTTTGATAAGGTACACGGGCTTGATAATGAACGCTATCATCTTGTGTTGCTTTGTAAGAACAATACGGGTTATCAGAATCTTATAAGGCTTGTTTCTGCGGGTTGGACAGAAGGATTTTATACCAAACCCAGGGTTGACCGTGAATTGCTTGAAAAATACAGTGAAGGGCTTATCGCACTTTCGGGCTGCCTTGCGGGTGAGGTTGCTCAGGCGTTGTTGCGCGATGATTATGATGAGGCAAAAAAAACCGCACTTTGGTACAATTCTGTATTCGGTGAAGGCAATTATTACCTTGAGATTCAGAATCATCGCCTTTCCGAGCAGCAGAGAATAAATCCTTCTCTTGTAAAGCTTTCAAGGGAAACGGGTATTCCGCTTGCGGCTACAAATGATGCTCATTATATAAATAAAGAGGATGCAAAAATGCAACAGGTGCTTATTTGCATCCAGACCAATCACACCTTAGGCGAAAGCACAGGCCTTGAATTTGAAACCGAAGAGTTTTATGTAAAAAGCGAAGAAGAAATGTTTGAAGCGTTTCCTCTTTGCCCCGAAGCCGTGGAGAACACGGCGCTTATTGCCGAGCAATGCAATGTGGAGTTTGAGTTCGGCAAAACCAAGCTTCCTCATTTTGAAGTGCCGGACGGACGGGATCACTTCGAATGGTTCAGGGAGCAATGCTATAATGGCTTGTATCGGCGCTACGGAGCAAATCCGCAAAAAGAATTTATTGAGCGGCTTGAATACGAGCTTGATGTTATAAACAGAATGGGCTATGTGGATTATTACCTTATAGTTCATGATTTTATTAAGCATGCGAAAGAAAAGGGAATTCCCGTAGGTCCCGGCAGAGGCTCTGGTGCGGCAAGCATTGCGGCCTACTGCATCGGAATCACGGGAATTGACCCCATGAAATATAATCTTCTCTTTGAGCGCTTCCTTAATCCCGAAAGAATCAGTATGCCTGATTTTGATATTGATTTCTGCTATGTCAGACGAGATGAGGTTATCGAATATGTAAAGAACAAATACGGCGACGACAAGGTAGCTCAGATCGCAACCTTCGGTACGCTTGCCGCGAGAGCTGCTATCCGTGATGTAGGACGAGCCCTCGGTATGCAATACGCTAAAGTCGATACCGTAGCCAAGCTTATCCCACGAGAGCTTAATATTTTTATCGAAAAGGCTCTTGAGGTTAAGGAAATCAAGGCTCTTTAC
>JAZSIQ010000205.1:0-10228 GCA_045533875.1 Acutalibacteraceae bacterium
GCCAATCTTTGCAACGCCTTCAATCTCGGCCTTATTCTGAGCCTTTGCGTGCCTTGCATCAATTTCCGCCTGAATTTCAGCAAGCATCTTTTCACTGTCAATTCTTGCGAAAAGAGGAGTTGCTTCGCCAACCCTGGAGCCAACGGGAATAGCACCGAAGGTTTCAAGGCTTTCATAAGAAGTTATATCGCAGTTAATCTGTTTAAGGATTTTTGCACTTGTTTCGGGAATATAGGGCGTAAGCTCGACAGCAAGGAATCTTATACATTCGGTAAGATTGTAAAGAACGGTAGCAAGTCTTTCCCTCTTGGTTTCATCCTTGGCAAGAGCCCAGGGCATAGTCTCATCAATATATTTATTGCATCTCTTTGCAAAACTGAGAACGGTGTTTACAGCATCGCTGATTTTGAACTCATCCATTGATGCGGCAATTGCACCTACACTGTCAAGAGCGCATTTTTTGAGGTCAGCATCAAACTCGCCCTCGCAGGTGTTACAGATAAGCTCGCCGCCGAAATACTTGTTAACCATTGCAACAGTTCTGTTGATAAGATTACCGAAAGTATTGGCAAGATCTGAATTATAACGCTCGATAAGAGTTGTGTAAGTAAGAGAACCGTCCTGGGCATGAGGCATTTCGGAAAGAAGATAGTATCTTACCGCATCAACGCCGAATCTTGCAACAAGGTCATCAGCATAAATAACATTACCCTTGGATTTTGACATTTTATCGTCACCGATAAGAAGCCAGGGATGACCGTATACCTTCTGAGGCAGAGGCTCACCGAGAGCCATAAGCATGATAGGCCAGTAAATGGTGTGGAATCTGATAATGTCCTTACCGATAATATGAACGTTTGCAGGCCAGTACTTCTTATAATTCTCACCGCTGCCGTCAGGGTCATAGCCGAGAGCGGTAATATAGTTTGAAAGAGCGTCAAGCCAAACATAAAATACAGGCTTATCAGCAAAATCAACGGGAATACCCCATTTGAAAGATGTTCTTGAAACGCATAAATCCTGAAGACCGGGCTTTATGAAGTTATTGAGCATTTCCTTCTTGCGGCTTTCGGGATAAATGAAATCGGGATGGGTTTCAATATAATCTTCAAGCTGCTTCTGATACTTTGAAAGCTTGAGGAAATAACATTCCTCGCTGGCATTTGTAACCTCTCTGCCGCAATCGGGGCATTTACCGTCAACAAGCTGAGCGCTTGTAAAAAAGCTTTCGCAGGGAACACAGTAAAGTCCCTCATAGGAGCCTTTATAAATATCACCCTGCTCATAAAGCTTTTTGAATATCTTCTGAACAGCCTTTTCATGATAATCGTCGGTTGTTCTGATAAACTTATCGTAAGTAGTATTGAGCAAATCGCAGATGCCTCTTATCTGGGCGGCCTCAGCATCAACAAACTGCTTGGGGGTGATACCTGCATCCTTTGCTTTAAGCTCGATTTTCTGGCCATGTTCATCGGTACCGGTAAGGAAGAAAACATCATAACCCTGCATTCGCTTGAATCTGGCAATGGCATCGGTCAATACAATTTCATAAGAATTGCCGATATGGGGCTTGCCGGATGTGTAAACGATTGCAGTTGTAATATAATAGGGTTTTTTGCTCATGTGTATTCCTCCTAAAGCATATTATTTTATTATTATAACACTTTTAAGGCAAATTTCAAGATAGTTGCTTAAAAAAGCGGAGGTTATGCAAAATGAAAAAATATTTCTCGGTTTTTACAGCATTTTTAATGAGTGTATTGTTGACTTCATGCACCGTTCAGCAGGAAGTAAATGCAGACACTCTGACCGCAAGAATATGCGAATCGGGCATATTTACTCCCCTTGCATCCGAAACAGTTTTCAACGGAAAATCGGGATACAGATTTTTAAAATCAGAATCAGGAAATCAGTTAATTTTACGCTTCGAAGCCGCCGACAATGCCCTTCAAACGCTTGCAGGGGCAGGAATAACCCTTTCCTGCGAAAGCGGTATTTCAGGCACTCAGAAAGCAGATTTCATAACACTTTCAAAACTGATTATTAACAATTTCACCCATGAGCAAAGCAATGAAATAACAGAAAAACTGAATATTTCAAAAAGTAATTTTGAAAAAGATAACTTTGTTTTTTACGAAACACAGCATTACCGATTTTCATTTATAACAACAAAAATCGGAGCCGACGTTTTTGCGCAAAGCAAAAAGGCGGTCCCCGATTCGTCTGTTATTCAAAGCCTGAGCGAAACTCAGCCGTTCAAGACCTCATGAGCAAGCGCAGGGTTATCAGACATAATGCAATCAGCGCCGATGCTCTTGAGGTGCTCCATATCCTCAACATCGTTAATAGTCCAATACTGTACAGCGATATTGTTGCGGTGAGCGTAATTGATTACCCTGCTGTTATCAAGGCTGATTATAAAGCTGAATCCCGTAGGAATCTGAAGCGCTTCATATTTAAAGAATCCCTCGTTCGGTTCAATTCCGAAAGCGCACATAAAGTAGTAAAGAATTACCTCGGGAATTCCTGCAGAGCGGAGCATATCCGGGTAATTATCGTCAACATAATTTGTTACATCCATGTTGAATGTACCGAAAACAACATTATCCAGAAGGTCTTTTTCACAGATAATTCTGTAAAGCTCATCAGCCGCTTTAAAGCCGTTTTCGCCCGAATCCTTGATTTCGATTATATAATCGAAGCTTCCGTTGCTTTCAAGGTAATCAAGCACGTCCTCAAGAAGAACAGCCCTTAAATCCTCGGGAATTTCATCACCTGTAAGACCTCTGTAAGGATAGTTACCGTCAACATCCTCAAAGTTCTCACCGAAGTTCAATTCTCTGAGCTCGGCGTATGTTTTTGTTGAGGGAGCAACATTTTCCTCTCCGAAATGAGAAACGGCGTTTGTTGTTCTGTCAAGGGTGGAATCATGCAGAAGTATAAGCTTGCCGTCTGAAGTGATATGTAAATCGAACTCAAAAATATCAACATTGAAATCTTCACTTTCAATGCAATTCTTAAAAGCGGCGAGAGTATTTTCGGGAGCAATATCGCCGCCTGAACGGTGAGCGGAAACAAGGGTTTTACCATCAACGGAAATATGGGGATTTGTAATCTGAGAATAATCAGCCTCTTTGCCGGGGAAAGCTCGGCAAATCACACCGGCTGCAACAAGAAGCAGCGCAACAACAAGTACAATGCTTACAATAACTTTCAAAATTTTAAATAAAACTTTCATAACAACCTCTTAATTAAAACATTCACGGCCGTTTCAGACACACAGCACGAAACAGCCGCGATAAAATCAGTTAATTTCGCTTATAAGTACGGGTCTGCCTTCTGCAGCGGATTTCTTTGCTGCAAGAGCTATAAGGATAGCATTAAGTCCGTCAGTGCCGGTTGCGGGAACGGGCTTGTCCTCAAGTACGGCGCTTACAAAGCAGAGCATCTCATCCCTGAAGGACTGCATATATCTTTCAAGGAAGAAATACAGGGGTTTGTCAGCCACAACGCCGTCTTCACTCATGTAAACAACATTTGTGGGAGTATCGTTGGAAGCCATTGCAGCGCCCTTGCTGCCGAAAACTTCTACTCTCTGGTCATAACCGTAAGCAGCACGGCGGCTGTTATCAATAACACCGATGGCGCCGTTTGCAAACTTAAGGCTGATAACTGCGGTGTCAACATCGCCCGCTTCACCGATAGCGGGGTCAACAAGACAGGTAGCATTGGCATAAACCTCTGTCACCTCACTGCCCGCCATAAAGCAAGCCATATCAAAATCATGAATAGTCATATCAACGAACATTCCGCCGCTTACTGCTGCATATTCTGCTGAGGGCGGAGCGGGATCTCTTGATGTAATCTTAACAATATGAACATCGCCGATTTTACCGTCATTAACCATTGCTCTGATATTGGCAAAGTTATGGTCAAACCTGCGGTTAAAGCCTACCTGAAGCTTAACGCCTGCCTTTTTAACAGCTTCAATTACAGCCTCTACCTTTGCAGGAGTGAGGTCAACGGGCTTCTCGCAGAAAATATGCTTACCTGCAGCGGCAGCCTCGATAGCTATATCCGCATGAGTATCAGTTGAAGAGCAAACAAGAACTGCTTCAATCTCCGGGTCTGCAAGCATCTCCTTATAATCAGCATAAACCTTGGGAATTGAAAGCTCGTCCGCAACCTTCTTTGCGTTTTCGGCAAAAACATCGGTAATGCCGACAACGCAAGCTGTCGGAACATTGTAGCAAATTGACTTGGCATGAAGGGAGCCGATTCTGCCGGCGCCAATTATGCCTATTTTAAGCTGAGCCATGATAAACATCCTTTCCTAAAAATAATTAATTAATTTTAACACAGCATTTACGGAAATTCAACAGAAAATCCGTTATTTTTCCTTAAGATATTTTTCTCTTGTGGCAATTCCGCCTCTGATATGACGCTGTGCCTTATTAACATCCAGAATTTTTTTGACCTGTGCATAAAGTAACGGATCCTGTTTCTTAAGCCTTTGAGTAACATCGGTATGTACAGTAGATTTTGAAATCCCGAACTTTTTGGCAGCAGCCCTCACTGTTGCATGATTTTCGATAATATATTGAGCAATTTCAACTGCCCGTTCTTCTACAATGCCCTTCAATCGGATAACCTCCCGTGTGAGAATAACAGAATATAATGATTACTGTTTCAAAATATGCTCTCACACGGGAAAATATTACTTGCCGAAGAAGCGTTTTTCTGTCATAGCACAAAGTGCATGATAAACAGGCAGCGTAAGCTCCTGTATTTTATATGTTTCGGTTTCAGGAAGTCTGATACAAACCGTACTGTCCTCACTGAGCTTGCTTTCTTTCTGACCTGTTATTGCAACACTTTTAATTCCTGCGGCATTCGCTGCCGCAACGGCTTTAACAACATTATCCGAGTTGCCCGAGGTACTCAGCGCAATAAGAACATCGTGGCTGTTTTTTGAATATGCATAAACCTGCTGAGCAAAAACGGTATCAGCGCCCACATCATTCATATAAGCAGTCATCAGCGCCGACTGTGAGCAAAGCGAAATTGCAGGCAAACCGCCCTGAAGAGCTTCGGCAATAATTGCTCCGTCCCTCAAATTATCAAAACGGCGCTTTTCGATGTCATCAAGCGGTCTTTGGAGCAAAAAGCCTTTCATAAGCTCGCCAACTATATGATCGGCATCGGCCGCACTTCCTCCGTTACCGCACGCAAGCAGCTTACCGCCGTTAATGTAGGTTTCTTCAATAATCTTGAAAGCGTTCCATATATCGTTCTTAACGCACTCAAGCACCGGGTAACGTTCAACAAGACTGTCAAGAATTACTTTCATCTTCACACATCCTTTCGTAGCCTGTGGCGGCTATTCCAAGCGCAGCGTAATCGCCGATGCTGTCGCCAAGCTCTGCCGCAACTATCTCACAGCATCCGTAAGACAGCTCGAGCGCCTCATCCTCGAGAGTGCGGTACATGCTTTCCTTTAATAGATGTCCGCTTCTTTCATAGATACTGCCTATTACTATTCTTTCAGGGTTAAGTATATCAATTATTATTGCAAGACCTTTGCCGAGTTTTTCACCGCACCTGCGGTATATCTCAAGTGCAAACTCATCCCCTTCACCGGCGGCTGTTGCGAGGGCTTTTGCAGTAATTTCCGCTATATCATCATGTGCAGAAAAAAGCGAGGATTTTTTACCTGATGCAATATATTTCGCTGCCGCCTGCTGAGCGGTTCTTGCAATTCCTCCTCCGCTGCAAAAGCCCTCAAACGAACCGGCTTTTGAATAGCCGACGGGCCCGTCATTTTCAATGCGTATATGCCCAACCTCGCCTGCCATATCATTTGTGCCGCTGTAAAGCTTACCGTCAAGAATAAGCCCTGCACCCATTCCTGTTCCGAAGGTGAGGAACACCATATTTTTGCATCCCCTGCCCGCTCCGTATTTCCACTCGGCGAGTGCGCAGGCATTTGCATCATTCTGCAGGAAAGCAGGGAATCCGAAATGACTGCTGATTATTTCGGTAACGGGCACACCGTCCCAATCAGGGAGATTGGGCGGACACCTGATAATTCCGTTTTTACTGTCCAGCGGACCACCGCAGCTTATTCCGACCGCAAGCACATCCGATGGGTCAACAGAATTGTCTTTAAGAACACTTTCAACCGCATTTATAATATTGGAAAGCACATATTTATAGCCTTTGGGCTGCTCGGTAGCAAAGACTGTTTTGCAAATAATATTTACTGTATCACTTTCTGCAAGTATTACGGCGCACTTTGTACCGCCTATATCAACACCTAAATAATATTTAATACTAAAACACCCCCAAAATTTATTCTTAATAAAGTATAAACCATATAATACGGTAAAACAAGCATATTTTTTTTAATCGGGATAAAATAAGCATATAACCTTGAAAGGAAGATTTTATGCTTATTACATTAATCAGAGCAACACTTATTTATGTAATCACCGTTTGTTCGGTAAGATTCATGGGAAAAAGGCAAATAGGAGAGCTTCAGCCCTCTGAGCTTGTAACAACCATTCTTATTTCAGAAATAGCAGCTATACCCATTCAGGACAATTCCCTGCCGCTTATAAACTCTGTTGCCGTGCTGCTTGTGTTTGTCAGCTTCGAGGTGATTAGCTCGGTCATCAGCATGAAATCATACAAATGCCGCCGTTTGCTTGACGGCAACCCCGTGGTGATAATAAGAGACGGTGTTATAGACCAGGCGCAGATGAAAAGGCTTAGAATAACAACGGACGATTTGCTGTGCGCAATGCGTCAAAAAGATGTTTTTTCCGTTGAAGATGTTGAATATGCCGTTTTTGAGACAAACGGCAAGCTGAGCATACTGACACGCTCAGAGGTAACTCCCGTAACTCCGCAAGATTTGAAACTCAAGGTTAAGAAAAGGAATTTCCCTATTACCGTTGTATGTGACGGTTGCTTTTGCGCTGACGGAATAAAGGAAGCCGAAACAAGTGAAAAAGAAATTATGAAAAAAATCAAAAATAAAAAACTGTTGCTTGAAAGCATTCTGCTGATGACCGTTGACAGCACCGGAGAAACACAGATTATAATAAAGGAGTAAAGCTTATGAAAAGATTTTACTTATCGTTATCTATACTGGTAGCGGTTGTATTAATGGCTGCATGGGTTCATTCTTCATTTGAAAGCAACACCGCACTTCTTTTGGTTCAAATAGATAATCTCTCTGATTTTTCACAATATGCTGAGGAAAAGGATCTTATTGAGCATACAGAGGAATTTATAAACAAATGGAAAAAAAGCGAAAAACTGTTTAAAATCTTCTCTTCTAACGCACACATCGAGACAGCACAAAGAAGCATTGATTCACTTCTTATTTATACAGCCGAATCAGACCGTGTGGAATATACGCAGGCCTGCTCTGATGTAAAAAATTCCATCGCAGCTTTAAGAGATAATGAAATATTAATCAAGGAAAATATACTTATTTCAAGCGGCTTTATTCACAAATAATTTACAATTAGCCGCATATACAACCGCAAGTATACCAATTCAGCAATATCCACAATACATTGTGGATATTAATTGTTTTTGACACGATATATGGACAAATCCACTCCGAAATATATTGATTTTTGCCGGATATTATGCTAAAATGCAAATACACCAAGGTGAATGAAAAAGAAAGGAGGCAAGGTGATGTCAATTGAGTTAATGGTGTGGGCAGGTCTTCTTGCTTTATTTATTATTGTTGAAGCTTTAACCGCCCAGCTGATTACAATCTGGTTTGCGGCAGGTGCTCTTGCGGCGCTTATTGCGCATTTGTGCGGCGCTAAGCTCTGGCTTGAAATTGTACTGTTTATTGCTGTATCTGCCGTTGCTCTTATTGTCACCCGCCCGCTGGTTAAGAAATTCACTCACAGCAAGATTCAGCCCACCAATGCGGACCGATGTATCGGCGCAGAAGCTGTTGTAACAGAAGATATCAATAATATTGAAGGAACGGGCTGTGTCGTTATTGACGGTATTACCTGGTCTGCACGTTCGGAAAATGGCGAAATCATCTCAAAAGGAAAAAAAGTGGTTATTAAGGAAATCAAAGGCGTAAGGGTCGTTGTTTCCGCAATCGCCGCTAGTGTATGATTTAATAATTAACGGAGGTATTTATCATGGGTTTACTTATAGCTCTTGCTATTATCATAGTAGTTGTACTTGCGATACTTGTTGCAAACATTAAGGTTGTTGCTCAGTCTACAGCTTATGTCATTGAAAGACTCGGCACATACAGCACCACCTGGCAGACAGGTCTTCACATCAAAATTCCTTTTGTTGAAAGAATTGCCAAGCGTGTTTCTCTTAAGGAAAGAGTTGTTGATTTTCCGCCCCAGCCTGTTATCACCAAGGATAACGTTACAATGCAGATAGACACGGTTGTTTTCTTCCAGATTACCGACCCCAAGCTTTATACCTACGGCGTAGAAAATCCCATTTCCGCTATTGAAAACCTTACCGCTACCACCTTGCGTAACATCATAGGTGACCTGGAGCTTGACAGTACCCTCACCTCCCGCGACACCATAAATGCAAAAATCAGAGTTATTCTTGACGAAGCAACTGATGCGTGGGGAATTAAGGTTAACAGAGTTGAGCTTAAGAACATCATTCCTCCCAAGGAAATTCAGGATGCAATGGAAAAGCAGATGAAGGCTGAGCGCCAGCGCCGTGAAGCGATCCTTAATGCCGAGGGTGAAAAGGCAAGCAAGGTGCTCGTTGCTGAAGGTCATAAAGAAAGTCAGATTCTTGCCGCCGAAGGCGAAAAGCAGGCAGCCATCCTTCGCGCAGAAGCTATCAAGGAATCAAAAATCCGCGAAGCAGAGGGTGAAGCCGAAGCCATTCTCAAGGTTGAGCAGGCGAGAGCCAAGGCTATCGAGCTTATCAACGAATCCAACCCCAAGTCAGGCTATCTTACCTTAAAGAGCCTTGAAGCCTTTGAAACCGCCGCTGACGGTAAGGCTACAAAGATTATTATTCCCAGCGAAATCCAGTCAATCGCAGGCCTTGCTTCAGGCATTAAAGAAGCTGTTATAAACGATTAAAGCCATGAAAAAAAGCCGTCTCACTCATGTGAGGCGGCTCAATTTTTTTGGTTTATTTGATTATGCGGCAATCGCCGTGAATGGGAGGAAGCGCATGGGGTCGCACAATCTGACCACCTGATTCAAACGAATCAATTGCAGCAAAAATGTACTCCATTGTAGCAAGAGCATCTCTACCGCTTGCACGTATATGCTCCTTGGGAACACCGTTTGTAATATCCTCGAGAAATGCATGTATTCTGATGGGGAAGGTTGCACCGAAATCGGTAACTCCCGTATTGTGCACAACAGGCTCTTTATCAAGCTCCCAGTATGTAATCTGTTCAACGCAGTTTTCAATGCAGAAGGTGCCGCTTGTGCCTGCAAGCTCAAAGCTCCACCAACCTCCGAGGCCAAAATGGGCATCGCCCCTCTGCGAAAGAAGATAACCGACGCATCCGTTCTGGAATTTCATGTGAATACTCTGGATTGAAAGCATAAGGTCGCCGCCCTGCCTGCGGGGGCCGGGCTTATCCATGAACGCCTGAATGTGAGAAACATCACCGCAGAAATGGCGCATAACAGAGAAAGGATGGGTAAGGAAAGCCTTGGCATGAGAATAAGGCAGCTGCCAACGGGAATTCTTATCAATATCTGAAGGCACAATAACGCTTCCGTTAAATCCAACCTTATTTATGCAATAAATCTGCTCGCCGATTTTTCCGTCAGCAATATACTGCCTTGCAATATCTGCGGGCTCGGAGAAGAAATGGTTAAGGTTACAGCCGAGATACACATTCTTTTTTGAAGCATAGTCAACCATTTCTCTGGCTTCAAGTATATTATTGGAAATCGGCTTCTCGGTTAAAACATTCTTGCCTGCATCAAGAGCTTCCATAACGGGCTCATAGTGCCAGCTTCCGTTTTCGAGGCCGCTGGTTGTAACATCAACTATATCCAGCTCAGGGAAAGCCGCAAGCATTTCCTTAAGGCTGTAAAAAGCGGGCACGGAGAATTCCTCAGCCGCTTCATCTGCTCTTTCTTTGATAAGGTCGCAAACCGCAACAAGCTCTGCAAGCTCATCGGCGACATAAGCTCTGCAATGGGTGCGGCCGATGCCGCCCATGCCGACTACGCCT
>JAZSIQ010000175.1:0-14224 GCA_045533875.1 Acutalibacteraceae bacterium
ACGGGAGCGTTCATGATATCGTCAAGGCCGAGCACATTTGCGCCTGCAGCCTTAAGGATTCTCTTTGTTCTTGCTCTTGTATGAATATCGCAGGTAAGAACGTTGTTGGTGTAATCAAGGATTGCACGGGGATTGTTGGCAAAAACTATCTCGCACTCTGCGCCTGCTTCTGCAATGATTGAGCCGTAATACTCAACGTAATCAACACCTGTGAAGGGATGCTTATTCTCGCCGAAAAGCTCACGGTAACGCTCGAGTGAGAGAACGTCAGAATAGGGGTTAACACCCTTTTCGTCAAGAGCATCAAGGGATACAAGGTGGTTGCCCACTTCGTCTGAGGGATAGCTGAGCATAAGCACGATTTTCTTTGCGCCCTTTGCAATGCCGCGAAGGCAGATTGCAAAACGGTTTCTGCTGAGAATGGGGAAAATAACGCCTACGGTTTCGCCGCCGAGCTTTGCCTTAACATCGGCTGCAATGTCATCAACAGAGCAGTAGTTTGCCTGCGCCCTTGCAACAACGGACTCGGTAACTGCGATAACGTCTCTGTCATTAAGCTCGAAGCCCTCTGATTCGCTTGCTGCAATAACAGAATCTGCAACGATTTTTGCAAGATTGTCACCGCTGCGGATGATGGGGGCACGAACGCCTCTTGAAACTGTTCCGATAAGTCTTTCCATATTAATACAGCACCCTTTCAAAATATAAATTTACGGGTTTTTTACACTTGAATTATAGCACACTTTATGTTATAAGTAAAATTAGTAATATTGTTGTCGGATATTAGGAGGGCTAATATGGATATCAAATTGGAGCAATACAGGATTTTTAACGCAGTCGCAGAGCACGCCAGCTTTTCAAAAGCAGCCGAAAAGCTGTTTGTAACTCAGTCTGCGGTAAGCCAGGCAATAAAGCAGCTTGAAGAATCTCTGGGCGTTGCCCTTTTTCTGAGAAGCCCCAAAGGAATTATTCCCACGCCTGAGGGCAAAATTCTTTATCAGCATACTTCAGCCGCCCTCGACTTGCTCGCTGCGGGCAGCAAAAGGCTTGAATCCTTCAGAGAGCTTACTGACGGTGAGCTTCGCATAGGCGCAAACGACACCCTTTCATCATATTTTTTGCTTGAAAAGCTTGAAGAATTCCACAAGGCTTATCCCGGCATAAAAATCGAGGTTATAAACAGAGTTACAAAGGAAGCCGTTGAGCTTGTAAAAAGCGGACGCATCGACCTCGCTTTCGGCAATCTGCCGCTTGAGGATGACTCACTCGAGATACGCAGCTGCCTTGAGGTGCATGATGTTTTTGTTGCAGGCAAAGGCTTTGAGCAGCTTAAAGGCAAATCACTTTCTCGCAAGGAGGTTGCCCAGCTTCCGCTTATCCTGCTTGAAAAAAAATCCAACTCCAGAAACTATATTGACCGTGTTTTTCTTGAATCGGGAAGCCGTCTGTCAGCCAGCATTGAGCTCGGCGCCCACGAGCTTCTTCTTCAGTTTGCGCAAATCGGGCTGGGGGTAAGCTGCGTTGTAAAGGAATTCTCAAAGAAATATCTTGATGACGAAAGTGTTTTTGAAATTGATTTGAGGAAGCCCGTTCCCTCACGCTCAATAGGCTTCTGTTATCCCAAAAAGCTTGAGCTTTCTCCCGCCGCAAGAAAATTTATTGATACAATAGGTTGACACATCTCTTTGGTTATATATATAATTGAAATGTTAATTTAAGGCTTAAGGAGGCTTTGTATGATTACACCTAAAATCAGCGTTCTCAAGTATATGTACAGACGTTACCTTCCCAAATATATCCGCTATGCGGCGTTTCCCATCGAGGTGTGGAAATACACAAGAGGGATGCACACGGATTGCGGCAAATACTCAAAAGAAGACTTTGAAGGCGAAATAAAGCTTGGCGACAGATGGCGCGCCTGCTATGACAGCGCCCATTGGTTCTCCTCCGAAATCACCGTGCCCGAAGGCTTTGACGGCAAAGAAATGCGCTTTGAATTTAACATTGGCGGCGAAGCACTCATAAGAGTAAACGGAGTAATAAGAGGCTCCGTTACCCAGTCACCCGGCGGTCAGCACCGTGAAGTGATTATCATAAATGAAAAGTTTAACGCAGGCGATGTTCTGAAAATCGACATTGAAGCTACCGTAAATTCAGGTGATTTCTGTGACGAAGCCATGGCAGGCGCAAAGGATACGGAATATACCTTTAAAAAAGCCGAGCTTACCTTTATTGACACCGTTGCGGAGGGCTACTGGTACGATTTGCAGGTAGGCTTTGAAGCTCTTGATGCAATTAAGGATGATTATATCCGAAATGCGGTTTATCAGGCAATTGACGATTCGCTTCACCTTGTTGATTTTGATTTTGAGGAAGACCGTGTGCGTGCTTCCATTGCAAAAGCTGCAGATTTTTACAGAGAAGCTCTTTCAAACATCAAATATGTTCCTCAGTCCGATGTAATCTACACAAGCCACAGTCATATTGACGTTGCCTGGCTTTGGAGAATTCAGGAGAGCGTAAGAAAAGGCGCAAGAACCTTCTCAAACAATATGGCGCTTATGGATAAGTACCCCGAAATGACCTTTGCTCAGAGTCAGGCGGTGCTTTATGACATGATGAAGCGCTATTATCCCGACGTGTACGCAAAGATTAAGGAAAAGGTTGCAAACGGTCAGTGGGATATTGTGGGCAACGTCTGGGTTGAGGCTGATACAAACATAGCCTCAGGCGAAGCTCTCATTCGCCAGCTTCTTTACGGCAGGGAGTATTTCCTCACCGAATTCGGCAAATGCTCCGATACATACTGGCTACCTGACTGCTTCGGTTTTTCTTGGGCATTGCCCCAGATTATCAAAAGAAGCGGCATGAAATATTTCCTCACTTCAAAGCTCAACAATAACGATACAAACCGTTTTCCCCACACCCTTTTCCGTTGGAAGGGCAACAACGGCGATGAAATCGTAGCTTATCTCCAGCGCCCCTGCTATAACGGCGAATACAGGGTAAGCGAGCTTATGGAATGTGAAACCAACGACGAAAAAGCTCTTTTCAACACCACTATGGCTATGTTCGGCCACGGTGACGGCGGCGGCGGTGCAATGCACGAAATGCTTGAAAGAGGCAAAAGGCTTAAGAATTTCCCCGGTCTTCCCTCAACAAGCATCGGCCATGTTGACCGCTTCTTTGATAAAATCGCAGAGGATTACGACAAGCTTCCCGTTTGGAATCACGAAATGTATTACGAAAACCACAGAGGCACCTACACAAGCCAGGCTTTCGTAAAGAAAAATAACCGTCAGAATGAATACCGCCTCTCCAGGGGTGAAATGGCAAGCCTCTTTGCCTGCGCTCTTGCAAACGGCGAATACCCCAAGGCAGAGCTTGAGGAATGCTGGAAAATCCTGCTTACAAACCAGTTCCACGATATTCTCCCCGGCAGCTCAATCCACGAGGTTTACGAGGATGCAAAGCGTGATTATGCCGCACTTACCGAAAGAACAACGGCGATGCTTGCAGATGCAGTAAAGCGCCTTAATTCAAATCTCAACATTGAAAAAGACAGCGTAGCGGTATGGAACCTCACTTCCCTTGAGCAGACCTGCCCCGTAAGCGTTGAAGTACCATGTGCAGGACTTTGCGCAGTTGATGCAAGCGGTGATATTCTCCCCTCCACGGTTACCGAAAAAGAGGGAAAATTCATTCTCACCTTTACCGCTCCCGCCCTTCCTCCCATGGGCTGCAAAGTTTTTGCTCTTGCAAAAGCAGAGAATACCGCACCTGCAGTTAAAGCGGAAAAGACCCTGCTTGAAAACTCCAAGCTTCGTGTAACTCTTGATGAAAACGCAACAATCACAAGCATTTACGATAAGGTAAACTGCCGTGAAACCCTTGACGGCAAAGGAAATCTTCTCTCCGTTTCACAGGATAAGTGCGACCATGAGACCGCATGGAATCTTGAAGTGAATTATCACAAAAAAATGTGGGAGCTTGATACGGCGGACAGCGTGGAGGTTATCGAATCCAACGCTCAGAGGGGTGTTATCAGGGTTGTACGCACCTTTAACAAATCCACAATAACTCAGGATATTATTCTTAATGCAGACAGCGATGAGCTTGTATTTGACACAAGCGTTGACTGGTGGGAAACCGACAAGGTGCTTAAAGCTGCTTTCGATGTGGCTGTTATCAATACCGAGGCTACTTATGACATTGCTCACGGTGCAATAAAGCGCCCCACCCATTCAAATACCTGCTACGATGCGGCAATGTTTGAGGTCTGCGGCCATAAATGGGCTGACCTTTCCGAGGGCGGCTACGGTGTAAGCTTGCTTAATGACTGCAAATACGGCTACGATATTCACGACAGCAAGATGAGAATCACTCTCATGCGTGCACCCACCTGCCCCGACCCGACAGGCGACCACGGCGTAAGCACATTTGTTTACACCTACTATCCCCACAAAAACGGCTGGCAGGATGCCGAAACCGTACGCAAGGCACTTGCGCTCAACATACCTCCCGTTGCAAGCTTCCTTACCGCAAACAGCGGCGAGTTTGACAAGGTTGATTCACTTATCACCCTTAGCTGTGACAACGTTATAATTGATGCCGTAAAGCAGGCACAGGACGGCAACGGAATAATTCTCAGAGTAGTTGAAACCCAGCAGAGAAGAGGCAAAGTAACCGTTGACTGGAAGCTGCCTGCAAACAAGGTATTCGCAACGAATCTTATGGAAACCGACGAGGGCGAAATTGAATTTGAAAACGGCAGAT
Source organism: Acutalibacteraceae bacterium (assembly GCA_045533875.1). Lineage (GTDB taxonomy): Bacteria > Bacillota > Clostridia > Oscillospirales > Acutalibacteraceae > CAG-177. The sequence continues at coordinate 4,777 of JAZSIQ010000175.1, forward strand.
TCTCCTTTGATATCAAGCCCTTTGACGTTCTTACTTTCAGAATAGTATAATCAAAAAGAGGCGAACGGAAAATTCCGTTCGCCTTTATCATTTCAATAATTCTTCTGATTTTACTTCAAGGATTTCGGGGGCAAATTCATTTTCAGCCGCACACACGCTCAGTTTATAACCGCCAAGTTCGTATTCTTTAACAAAGCAATCTGTTTTTTTGCCGTCTCTGTAAATGCTGATTTCTTCACCAACATCAACGCTGAAACTGTGAAGAGCAAGGCGCATCCCCTCACCTGTAAGCTTCATATATGCCTCTTTCACAGTCCACAACCTAAAAAATTCCTCTGCCTGTTTTTGAGCAGAAAATGAAAAAATGTAATCCCTTTCACTCTCGCAAAAGTAACGTTCGGCAACCCTTAAATGCCTGTCGCTTATTCTCTCCACATCGCAGCCTACGGGCTTGGTGCTTACGCTGCAAACAGCATAATCACAGGAATGAGAAAGATTGAAAAAAAGCCCCTCAGTATACGGCTTTCCGTTTTCATCGGTGAGTATTTCGGATTTTGTTATTCCGTGCTCCCTGAGTGCAAAGCGCAACAGCAGACCTGCACCGAGGCTGAGCTTTCTGTCCTGTTGACGAAGATAGCGCAGAGTTTTTGCTTTTCTTTCCTCATCAAGCCCTGCAAGCACCTCAGGGCACTCTGACGGATCGGGCAATGACGGGGCATAAACATAATAAGTGTGTACCATTTACAGCTCCTTTTGGTGATAAGTCAAACGGCACCCTCCTGAGAGGATGCCGCCAAAGCATCTTTATTAAAGAATTGAGTTGATAAGGTGTGCAAAAGCGTATTCCAAGTTATCAAAAACGGAAGCAATACCGCTGATAACGAGAGTTTCTTCACCTGTGAACAAGGAAACAACCGCATTCCAGAGAATAGTGATGTAAGCAAAGAAATTTGTAATCATAATGTTTTACCCCTCTCATTCAATTTTTTCCAATATAGTATAAACTATTTAATCCGAAAAATCAACCTTAACATTTCAATATTTAATATATCCTTAATATATCTTGAAAATAAGTACATTTAAGGTTATAATATATTATGTAAAAACTTAGTGAAAGGATTTGCGGATTCAGGCAATCCGTGCAGAAAAATATGAAAACTCAGATTGTTACAAGAAACAATGCCGCAGAATTTGATGCCTTTGTTGCCTCACATCCTAAGGGTCACTTTTTGCAGACGAGCGTTTGGGCAAAGGTGAAGGATGACTGGCAGTGGTTCGGTGTTTTATGCAAAAATGACGGCGGTGAAACCGTAGGCGCGCTCGCCGTGCTTGCAAGAAGAATTTCCAGGCTCCCTTACCACATGCTTTATGCGCCCAGAGGTCCCGTTTGCGACCTTCACGATGCAGAGGTTTTCAATACTCTTATTGATGCCGCCAGGGAATACGGCAAAAAAGAGCTTAACGCATACATGCTCAAGATTGATACCGATGTCCCCGCAGACGATGAGGAATATCAGGATATCATCAAAGCGGCCGGCTTCGTTCCTCAGGAAAAATTCATGAATTTTGAAGGCTTCCAGTGCCGTTTTGTTTTCAGAATTTACATTCAGGGCAGAACTCAGGATGAGGTTTTTGCCTCCTTTGCTTCAAAGCACCGTTACAATGTAAGGGTTGCATTAAAGCACAACGTTGAGGTTAAGCTCTGCGGCAGCGAAATGGCTGAGGATTTTTACAAAATCATGGTTGAAACAGGCGCAAGGGACGGCTTCCCCATAAGAAGCGCCGATTACTTTGCAAAGATTATCGACACCTTCGGTGAAAATGCCCGTCTTTACATGGCTTATCACGAGGGCAAGCCCATTGCAGGCACCCTTGCCGTGCATTGGGGCGACAAGGTGTGGTACTTCTACGGCGGCTCTCTCAACAGCTACCGCAATGTAATGCCCAACTATCTTCTGCAATGGAATATGATTTCGTGGGCTGTTGAGCTCGGATGCGAAATCTACGATTTCAGGGGAGTTTCGGGTATAATTGACGAAAGCAATCCCCTCTACGGTCTTTACCGCTTCAAGAAAGGCTTCAACGGCGAACTTGTTGAATTCATGGGAGAGGCTGACCTTATAATTGATAAAAAAGCCGCAAAAATCGTAGGTGCTCTGCAGAAAGCCGCAAAGCTGCTCAGAGGATAAAAAATAAACAGGAGGTTAAAAGCATGATAAAGGTAACTGTCTGGAACGAAGGTCTTCACGAAAAATTAAGCAAAACCGTAGCAGGAATTTATCCTGCCGGAATTCACAACTGCATCAAGGGCTTCCTTTCCTCTCAGGAGGATATCGTTGTGCGCACCGCTACTCTTTCCGACAAAAAGTGCGGTCTTACTGAGGAAGTGCTCGATGACACCGATGTTCTCATCTGGTGGGGTCACATGGCTCACGAAAAGGTTCCCGACAAAATTGCCGCCGCAGTCGCTCAGCGTGTACTCAACGGCATGGGATTCATAGCCCTTCATTCCGCCCATTACAGCAAGCCCTTCAAACTTCTCATGGGTACCTCCTGCTCGCTCAACTGGCGCGAAGGGGACCGAGAACGTCTGTGGACCGTCAACCCCTCTCACCCCATTGCCGAGGGCGTACCGCCCTTCATCAACATTCCTGTTGAGGAGATGTACGGCGAGAAATTCGATATTCCCGAGCCTGAGCATCTCGTATTTATAGGTTGGTTTGCAGGCGGCGAGGTTTTCCGTTCAGGTTGCTGCTGGCAGAGAGGGCTCGGCAGAGTTTTCTATTTTCAGCCCGGCCACGAAACCAACCCCACCTATCACGACGAAAACATTCAGCGTATCATCATAAACGCAGTCCGCTGGGCGGCACCGTTCAGGAAGGTTTTTGATGTGCCCACGGGTCATGCAAAGATTTCGCCTGAAGAAAGATTACACGAAGCGGATGCAAAAAAGCACTGAGGAGTATATAATGAACACTTTTAAAATAACCAAGCTCAACGAAAACGCAAAAATTCCCAAAAGAGCAACCGAGGGCAGCGCAGGGCTTGACCTTTGCGCCTGCATTGATTCGCCCGTAACCTTAAAGGGCGGCGAAAAAGCGGTTATACCAACGGGGCTGGCAATAGAACTGCCATCAAACGAATTTGCAGCATTTGTTTTTGCAAGAAGCGGACTTGCCATAAAGCACGGTATCGGTCTGCTCAATTCGGTAGGAGTTATTGACAGCGATTACAGAGGTGAAATCTGCGTAGGTCTTATCAACCAACTCAGCGAGCCTTATGAAATCGCCCCCGGCGAGCGTATTGCTCAGCTTGTTATAATGCCCGTAAGCATGATGAATCCCGTTGAAGTCACCTCACTTGACGAAACTGAGAGAGGTGCGGGCGGCTTCGGTTCAACGGGCAAGGTGTAAAAATGAAAATCAAGGAAAATCTTAAAAAAATCCCGTTCGGAATTTTAAGCCTTTGCTGTCTCGGTTTTACATATCTTGTTGCGAGTACGGTCGGTATGTTAGTTTTCCCCGTTATTTTTTGCATAGTTTTCGTTTTGCCGCTCGGCATTGTTTTTGCAATTCTTGATATTGTAATACGAAAGAAAAAGCTTATACCGATTATCAGCCTTGCATTAAGTCTTTATCCGATTATCGGATTTACGGTTATCATTTTCAATCTACTGCGCGGATTTGCAGAACAGTTAGCTGCGCATTTTATTTAAAGGGAGTTCAAAATGAAAAGATTTATCAGCATCCTTTGCGCTGTAAGCATTCTTCTCTCCTGTGTTTCGGTTTTTGCCCACGCAGCAGACACTTCATATAAGCCCTACGAAAACAGCGAGTATTTCACCTTGGGCGATTACGATATTCATTACAGAGTAATTGAGCACGAGGGCGAATTCAAGGGCAGAATAATGATGCTTCACGGCTTCCTCTGCTCCACATACGCGTGGCGCAACATGGCGGCAAATTTAAGCAAGGCAGGCTATGACTGCGTGCTTGCCGATTTGCCAAACTTCGGCTTCAGCACAAGAGAAACCGAGGACATGGAAATAATTGACCGTGAAACACTTATAATTGAGCTTATGAAAAGCATCTCTCCCATGGACGAATGGATTATTGCAGGGCACTCAATGGGCGGCGGAGTTGCCGTAAACATTGCAGAGCAATACAGCGTAAAAGCTCTTCTGCTCTACTGCCCCGCTGCGCAAAGCGAATTTCCCAAGGCAATGGAGGGAATTGTTTCCTCACGGCTTATGAAGGGCTTCATGAATGTATTTTTTAATTACGGCACAAGAGTAAAGCCCCTTGTAAAGCTTATCATTTATGCCGCAACTCTCAATTGGTCCTTTGCCATGGATTATGACGTAACGGGTGTTACCGATGCCGTACAGTATGACGGCTTTGGTGCAGGAATATGCGAAATGATGTATAACGTAAAGCCCACCAACCTTGAGAATACCGATAAAATCACCTGCCCCGTGCTTCTCTGCCAGGCGAGCGGCGATATCATACTCAATAACGGGATGAAAGAGCAGATGAATTCCGCTTTCCCGAATGCCGAAGCCTACACAGTAGAGGGCGGCGGGCATCAGTGCATTGAGGACAGAGCGGACGAGCTCTGCAAGGTAACACTTGATTTTTTAAATAAATAAAACAAAACCAAACGGCTTGCACAGGTTAAAAATCCCGTGCAAGCCGTTTTTGTTATTCATCTATATTGAGCCATACAAAAGCAACGTCCCTGCCGATTTTTGCAAAGGAATCCTTGCTGTTGAAATCATAGCCCGTCTTGCGGCTGAAGCCCTTCTTTTCAAACGCTTCGCAGAAGGCCTGAGCCATCGCTTCATCCTTGAATGTAATTCTGCCTACAAGCTCAAGCTCATCGCACTTGCGTGTGTGTTCAAGCCAGCCGAGCACAAAGCCCGTACACCACCAGTATTTATCGTAAGGTCTCGTAAAAACAGGCTCGTAATTATTTTCGTCATAAACATCCCAGAAGCAGGTCATCTCCATATAGAGCCAATCCTCTTTGTCGGCGCAGGCATACGCCGTGCCCACAGAACCGAGTTTTCTTGTATAAACACCCATCTCGGCGCCAACAAAAACATAACCGTACTGCCCCTTCCAGAGCTGAACAAGCCACTCTCTGTCATCATAAACAAATTCAACCCTTACGGTATCGTAATACATGTGGCCCACTACCGCAAGCTTATCGTAAATCTGGGAATACCCGAAATTATCCTGCCAGCATTCCTTGTCATCCGTATAATAATAGTTGCCCTCAGGGTCATATTTGTAGGATACAAGGTTTATGGATGAAAAATCTATATCAGGGTAATCGGAGATATATTTTTTAGCCTTGGGGAGTACAAAATGCTCGCTTATATCCGTAGGCGTGCAAAGGGTATTTTTAACGGTGTCAATCACCGTTGTTACCGTCTGCAACAAAGTGGTGGTCTCGGTCTGAGTTGTTTGCTGCTCCGTTGTTTCAGTCTGGCTTACGCTGACGGTCTGCTCAGGCTCGGGAACAAGCGTCATTTCTGAAGTTTCGCTCTCCTGAGTAACACTTTGTTCGGTTGTTTGCGTCTGAGGCTGCTGACTGTAAGCCTGTGTAGCACCTTGCTCCGGCTGCTCATAAACGGGTATTTCGGAGCGTGAATTCATAAAAACCGATATTCCCGCCCCCGCCGCTAAAACAACTGCAACAGCCGCCAAAATAACAGTTAACTTTTTACTCATTCAAGCCCCTGCCCTTCAAATTCATACCACCTGACGTTGGCGTTTATAAACAGCGGACCCATATCCATTGCAAGCAGATATGTTTCACCGTCTTTTTCAACAAAGGTCATTCCCTCGCCCTCGCTTCCCGAGGTAAGGTTACGGTCAAAAAGCTTTTCGCTCTTGCCCGTGTTTACATCAACGGAGTAAACCGCCTGAGTATCATCATTTGTGGCAACATACAGAATTCCGTCACAGAATTCCGCACCCTGAATGCTGTATATGCTTTCTTCAAGCTCTACCCTGCCAACATTCTTCATTGAATCCGCTGTATCGTAAACAAGCATGGCGGTAGGATTTTTGGAATGGTCAAACGCATAAAGCAAACCGTTGTCGGGGTTTACACAAACCCACGGAAGTCCCCTTGTATGCACCTCGTCATCAAGCTCAAACCACTCAACTGCCTCAAGCGTTTGAGCATCATAAACGCAGACTATAGGGTGATCCCAGACCTTACTGTCCTCAAGCCCTGCGTAAATATAGCCGTTATAATAACTGAGACCGCCTATATGCTTTATTGCATAATCCTCAGCAAGTTCTTCGGGGATAGCCGAATAATTTGCCGCAATAAATCCCCTCGCATCCGCCTCGGTTTTAACAAGAGTTGTTTTTGAACTGAAATACAGATTGCCCTCTTCATCCGCCGTAACGCCCTGCGAGCGGAAATATGCACCTATTCCTACTATATTGCTGCTTACCTCCTCGCATCTGCCTGAAACCGAAATCAAATCAATTCCGTATGTAAGCAGATAAAAAGGAAGCATAACGAGCACCGTAACGGCACTTATAATTCTCATAACTGACTGATTGTGAAGCACTGCTGACCCTCCCGAGTGTTTTTTGTTATATTAGCAGAATTTTTCTGTTTTGTCAAAAAGCAGTTCTGCGCCAATGGAAAAGATACTGCTGAGCAATGCCCTCATTGCCCTTTACGCATCCTGGCAAACCGTCAGGATAAAGCTCCTGCATTATTCTTTTGACCCATACATCCACGGGGAAGGAATCCGACCTTGCAAAGCCGTAAAGCAACACACAGCTTGCAACCTTTGGCCCTACACCCTTGATTTTCATAAGCTCCTGCTGAGCCTGCTCAAGCTCCAGAGCGGCGATTTTTTCAAAAACAATCTCTCCGTTTATCACCTTACAGGCGGCATCGTAAATATATTTAGCCCTGAAGCCTGCCCTTATCGGTGCCAGCCCTTCAACACCTGCTTTTACAATCACCTCCGGCTCGGGGAAGGAATAGATTCCGTCGTCAATCTCCTCACCGAACAATTCGCAAAGACGCTCTATTATACCTTTGATTCTGGGTATATTGTTATTTTGTGAAATAATAAATGAGCAAAGCGCTTCCCACGGCTCCTGCCGCAGCACTCTTATACCCGGGCAAAATCCGACCGCATTTCTGAGACTTTCATCCTCGCAAAAAGACTCACACAGCGCTTTATAGTCCCTGTCAAGGTCAAAATAGCCTCTCCATATCTCCTCGAAGCAGGCTTTATCGGTATTTTTCAGCACCACGCTGTCCCCGTCCTGATAAACCTCAAGCAGCCTTTTATGCGCAACGCCGTGCCATATTCCCTGCTCATCACACTTCCATCTGAATGCCTGACCGCAGTCAAGGCAAAGCGCCGCATCAAAACAGGCACCCGTTATCACGGTGTCGTTGCCTATATATTCAACTCTAAAATTTTCGGACAAAATCATCACCCGCCGTATAATTTTTTGTTGCATTTTTCGCCGCAAATCGACAAAATGTAAAGCTTTTACAACACAAAGTATTTTAATTTTTTGCCCAATAAAAACTTTTCCACAAGCGGAAAACTTTGCTAATCAAGTGCTTTCGGGCAAAGTTTTAAACATTTTCCACAGAGTTTTCCACAGACGCGGTTTCTGTCAAAATTACATTGAGTATATTTACCTTTATACTTTTCAGAATAATAAATACCTGCACTGCCAAAAATAATCGGGAAGCAATGTAACAGGAGGAAATATATAAATGATTAAGGGTGTAAACAGGCAGGTAGTGGAGGTAACACAAACTCAGTGCGAATATTTTGAAAAAGTCTTGTTTTTCATCAAGCCCGAGTATTCTGCGGTAAGCGAAGGCAATCTGCGTGAGCGTGCAACGGTTATTGCCCAGAGCGCAGGAATCCCACCCGCCGCAAGGCTGAGAAAGAACAAAATAAATATGTGGCTTCGCACCCTTGCCGCAGGCGCAATAGGCGCCGCCACGGCAAGCGCCGCTTTTCTTTTAGCCTCTTTCTGATGCGCTGACGCAGAATGAAGCCATAACACACTTTGAGCATGCAGGTCTGCGTGCCACGCACACCGCTCTTCCGTGAAGCACGCAACGGTGGCAGAAATCGTTGCTCTCGGCAGGATCGAGCAATTCCTTAAGTCTTAATTCAACCTTCTTGGGGTCTTTGGTATCAACGAGCCCGAGGAGGTTTGTTATTCTTATAAGGTGTGTATCCGCAACCACGGCAGGCTTACCGTATACATCACCCACAATGAGGTTTGCGGTTTTCCTGCCAACTCCGGGGAGCTTTGTGAGCTCTTCAATACTGTCAGGCACGGTTGAGTTGTAATTCTCAATAAGCATTTTACACATTTCTATTATATCCGATGCCTTTGTGTGATAGAATCCGCAGGGGCGCACTATCCTTTCCACATCCTCAATATCCGCCTCGGCAAAACTCTGCACATCAGGATATTTCTCAAAAAGCCCGGGAGTTACAAGGTTGACCCTTGCATCCGTGCACTGGGCGGAAAGCCTTGTTGCAATCAGAAGCTGCAAAGGATTTTTCGCATCAAGCGAGCATACCGCATCGGGATATTCTTTTTTTAATGCCTCCACAGCGGCGGCGGCTCTTTCTTTATCAGTCATAAAAACCTCCGTAATACAACGATAATACAATTATATATCAAACTGAGAACTAAGTAAAATGATTTTATAAAAAAATTGTTAATTTTGTTAACTTTAATTTTATAATATTGATTTTAAATATACATTGTGATAATATTTACATGGTCTCATATTAAGATTTACCCACAAGGAGGTTACATACAATATGAAGAATAAATCAGTAAGAGGCTTGGCTCTGCTCATGTGCCTTGTGCTTATGATGTCCGTTCTTGTTGCCTGCAACAATGACAAAACCAATGAGGAATCCACCTCCTCCACCGCATCAGGCAACGGCTCATGGAGTCAGGGTATTCCCACCGACATGGTGGAGCTGACCAAAACAGAGCTTATAATTCTCGTCAAGGAAGCACTCGGCGAAGAAGCGGCTGATTTCAGCGGCGACCTTTCCTCTCTTTCAGAAGAACAGCTCACCAAAGTAAAAACCCTCGCTTCCTCCAAGGGCTATGCCATTGACAAAAACGATGACGGAAGCATCCGTATTTCCAAGGCAGTTCCTCTTGTCGCTCTTTCTGACGACGAAGTAATCGAGCTTGCCGGCAAGGTGCTCGGTGACGATATTGCCAACTTCACCGGCAACCTTTCCGACCTTACCGAGGAACAGCTTGATAAAATCAAAGCTGAGGCTGAAAAGCAGGGTTACTATGTTGTTATCGCCAATGACGGCACCGTAACAATCAAGAAAAAGACCACCGCAACCACCGAGGAAATCAGCAAGGTTGTTGAAGATGTTCCCGGCGAAAACGTT
>JAZSIQ010000097.1:0-8469 GCA_045533875.1 Acutalibacteraceae bacterium
TTGCACAAAAAGCCAACACAAAGTATTACGGCGGATTAAAAACAGGTACCGTCGGTAACCTTATCCCCAACGGGAACTATACATATCAATGGTTTGACCCGATAACGGGCGAACACTCCGAAGAGTGCAAATTCACAGCCTCAAAGCTCGGCACATTTTATATCGGAGAAAAACCGCAGGCAACCGATATGGCTTTGCTTATCCGTGTTGCAGCCTAATGAAAATAAATCACACCAAAACACTCCGGAGGGTTTATGGTTTTTTTATTGTTTGTTATATATATTGCATTTATAGGTCTCGGAGTTCCCGATTCTCTCATCGGCTCTGCGTGGCCTGCCATTCATGCTGAAATGAACATACCCGTTGAAGCGGTAAGTATTCTCACGTTTATTATTTCAGGCTGCACCGTGTTATCAAGTATGTTCAGCGCAGGAATTCTCAATAAACTCGGAACTGCCAAAGTTACAGCTTTCAGCACAGCCATGACGGCGGCGGCTTTGCTTGGCTTCTCTTTTGCGCCGTCCTTTTGGCTTATGATACCGTTGGCAGTTATCCTGGGGCTCGGTGCAGGCGCAATTGATTCGGGGCTTAACAATTATGTTGCTCTTCATTTCAAAGCAAGCCACATGAATTTTCTGCATTGCTTTTACGGGGTGGGTGTAAGCCTCAGCCCTTATCTTATGTCGCAGGCATTAAGCAATGCAGGCTGGCGCGGCGGTTACCGCTATGCTTTCTATGTTCAGGCAGCTATCACATTATTGCTGATTGTGTCCGTACCTCTGTGGAAAAAGTCATCATCAGCCGAACAAGCGGAAGATGAAAGCAGCGTAAACCTCACTCTTTTGCAGATGGCAAAAATGCCTGAAGTGCGTCAGGTATGGATTATTATGCTTGCAACGAACGCAATTGAATATGCCTGCGGAGTGTGGGGAAGTACATATCTTGTAACAGAAAAGGGATTCGAGGCAAAGCACGGTGCGCTTGCGCTGACCGTATATTATATAGGAATGTCTTTGGGACGCTTCATTTCGGGCTTGCTTTCCGATAAAATCAGCACATGGAAACGCATCGGTATAGGTGCCGCAATTCTTGCTCCCGCAATTGCAATTATGCTTCTTCCTCTTCACGGTGCGGTTACCGTTGTCGGTTTATTCCTTGTGGGTCTGGGTAACGGCTCAATCTACCCGAACATGATTCACCTTACACCTCACAATTTCGGCAAAGAATTATCACAATCTATTATGGGTTCACAGATAGCATTTGCCTACATCGGTGTTATGCTGGCACCGCCGATGGTCAGCCTTATAAGCAAACTGTTTGGTATAGAAATATATCCCGTTGTGCTTGCCATTCTCTATGTGATAATGGTTATTGCTCTCAAGCTCTTCGTAAACAGACTTAAAAAGCAGGATAAATACAATGCAAATGTCTGAATTTCAAGGACGGCTTAACAATGAAAAACAATCATAAATTCGATATAAACAGCTTCATCTCTCCCGATGCTTCCCATTCTCCCGTATATGTATGGGTATGGAATGACATCTGCACCTGCGAAATCATAGACGCTCAGCTTACCGAGATGCGAAATCTCGGCATCCGGGCATTCTATATTCTTCCCGAGCCGAAGAATTTCCGCCCCGACAGTATGCCGACAAATCTTACACCCGATTATCTCTCTCCCGAATACTTTGAGCTTTGTGCGTATGCTGCCGAAAAAGGAAAAGAGCTCGGCATGCTATGCTGGCTCTATGATGAGGGCGGATGGCCTTCGGGCGGTGCGTGCGGAAAAATTCTCAAGGATCATCCCGAATATGCAAGAGAAGTGCTGAAGATAAACGAGCGCTCTTTTTTCGCAGGAGATGTATATAAAAAGTCAACACCCGATGTCCTTGCGGCATTTCTGCAAGACAATGAAATGATAGATGAAGAATATAAATTCATTGCTGATTCTGTTGTTACCGAGTATGTAACGGAAAAGAAAATCTGCGGCAATGCGGATTATCCCGATTTGCTCAACAAGGATGCAACTGAATATTTTCTCGAAATCACTCACGAAAAATACGCATCCTCAATGAAAAACGCACTCAGCAAAAACGTTACCGCTGTATTTACGGATGAGCCCAAAGCGCCGTCCAAAGCATTCAATAAAGAGTTAGCAGAGAAATATAAATCTGTATACGGCGAGTCAATCTTGCCGTATCTGCCGCTGATTTTTCAAAGAGCAGCGGTGACGCAAGAAAACGTTCACATCCTGCACCGTTGGTACGATTTGTGCAGCAGGATGTTCTGCGATAATTTTCTTCTCCCGTGCAAAAAATGGGCAAACAATCACGGCATGGCATTTACGGGTCATCTGGATAAAGACCACGAGCCTCTCGGTTGTACGCGTGGCGGCGGAAACTTCAACCTTATGCGTGCTCTGCGGTGCTTTGACATTCCGGGTGTTGATGTTATATGGCGTCAGCTTTACCCTGAAAGCATCGCAAAACGCAGAGATGATATGAACGCTTACAACGGATTCTTTCCGAGATATGCTTCATCTGCTGCCGCTCAGAACGGCACGAAGCTTGCGATGAGCGAAATTTTCGGCGTTGCAGGCGCCGCAATAACTTATGATATAATGCGCTATACCGTAGGATATCAGGCTGTACGCGGAATAAACATATTCAATCCGTTTAACTTCCCTCTCGGGCGCAAAGATGCTCTTCTTGCTCAGGAGCTTCCTGTTTTTACGGAAAATCAACCGTATTATTGCTTCCTCGGTCAGTTCAACAGTTATACCGAACGCCTGTCATATCTGTCATCGCTCGGAGAACGTGTATATGAAACGGGACTTTATTATCCTGTTCACGATTTTCAGGGCGGTCTTAAAGCGGATGCCGTTGCGAAGGCTTTTGACTCTCTCGGCAGAGCGCTCGAAGATATGACGGTGGATTTTGATATTGTTGACAATGATGTTATACAGAATTCAAACGGAGCAGACGACGGCTGTATGTACATCGGAGTTGCGGCATACCGCCACATCATCATCCCCGAGGGAGCCTTTATTCCGAAAGAAACCCAAAAGGTGCTCAAGCGTTTTATCAAAGGCGGCGGAAGAGTTTCACACAGTCTTTCCGCTCTCCCGCCGGTTATTCAGGTTGAGGGCAACGGTTTGCGTGCAATGCACAGAAAGGCAGAAAACGCAGAACTGTTCTTCTTGTTCCGTGAAAAAGGTGAAAACGGAAATTATCTCATTCACCTGCCTGCGTCAAACGGTTATCTGCTTGATTTGGCAACAGGCAAACTACAGCATTTTAAATCAGAAAACCGCACTCTGAAGCTTTCTCTTTCCATAGGCGAAACGGCGGTGATACTGCTGACTGATGAAATCCTGAATGCAGAAAGCATGAAAGAATACAGAGAAAAATTCGATATTTCCGACAGATTCCTTTTTCGCAAAGAGCTTGAACTCGCCTGCAGCGAAAACGGATTTGAGAATATCAAACATTCCGAAAAATCAGTTCCCGTCAACCTCGGCGATTGGGCAAATCAGGTTGGCAGCGCTTACTCGGGAAGCGGTGTTTATGAAACAACATTTACACTCCCTTCCGAAAAGAAAGGAAAGGAAGGAGAAATCGAGCTCTCAGATGTGCATTTTGCGGCTCGGGTATATCTTAACGGTCAATCTTTGGGAACAGCTCTGATGCCTCCTTACAGATTAAAAATACCTTCCGGTGTGCTCGATGAAAAAAATAATTTGAAAATAGTTGTAAACAAAACATCGGCGAATTGGTATGTTCACACCGATTATTTTGACAGATGGAATATCAAAGATTTATCTCCGTATTTTGAGGCAGAGCTAAACTATGCAAAAGACCTTGTATCAGGCGGACTGTACGGACCTGTTACGCTGTATACGCAATAAAATTTTTATTCGATAAACATTTTTACACAAAACGATTTATTGTTACAATTCAAGAAAAAAACCGCTTCACCGTGCCTTGCGCATTGATGAAGCGGTTTTCCGTCTTTTATGAAAGAACCGAATCAGCTCATGAAATCATGCAAAAATCGTGATTGCGATTCCTTTAATTAAAAAGCTTTTTAATCTTTATTTTCAACCTTACCAACTGCTCACAGCCGCCGTAATCAACCGACAAATCGGGTCTTTCGGTCCATTTGTAATCAGGTCCGAGCTCGTAATTCAGCCATTCCTTAACAACCTTAACAAAGTAGAAATCCTCGCTTTTTACATAGCCGTAAGCTCCCGTTTCCTGGTCATAGCCGTAAACGGTAATCAGCTTTGCGTTACCGAGCAGGCTTTCTTCAAAATAGGCACGGCAGGTTTCAACATCATCATAATGTGCGTAACCCTCTGCGTTGGCGTATTCGTTTCTGCCGTTTTGCGCTAACTGCATATAAAGAGTATCAAGGTCATACGGGCAGGTCTTGGGGCTCATTGTCCAGCCCGGTGTGCAGTAATCGTTGATGCAGACCCATGTTGGCGGACGCATTGTGCTGTATTCCTCCGTATAAGACGAAAGCGAAACAATATGCGAAATTATTTTATGCCGTTCAATTCCCGCATCATAAAACAGTTTGCAGGTAAACTCGATATAATCGGCGAGCACACCGTAAAGAAGCTGACTCATAAAATCCTCAACGGACATCAGGTTTTTATAAGCTTCTTTTTTAAGGCTTTTTTCATCATAGCCCATATTGTGCAGAGCATGCATACCGTACTGTGCACGCTCAAAATCTTCCATTGAAGCGTAATCACTGCCGCTGTAATCGGGAATCTGTGTTTCCCAGCCTGTATTTATGCCCGCAAAAAGATATGCCTTGCCCTGAGATTTAAGCCTTGTATAGTTTTCAACAAGCGGCTCAATAAAGCCCTTTGTAACCTGATTCGAGTACCAGTTCAGATATTTTTCGGAATTGAAGCACGGAAAACCGCCTGCTGTTGCAAACGGTACTCCGCTCCAGTCACAATGCCATCTCGGCAGCATACCGTATGACTGACCGCCCCATTCTTCACCTTCCTCGGGGAAGGCTACCCATTCGCACATATCGGGGTCATTATAAAATTTACTGCCGTTTTCATCGGTTACCGCACCATCACCGAAATAGGTGGAGTAATTCGTGCAGTCATCCATCTGGAAATAAACCGGAACATTATACTTTTCCGCAAGTGAAAAAACATGGTTGACTTCTTCGTTCATCTGCTCAACAGACTGAGTCAGGCACATCGGACCAATAACACCGAAAGCATACATTCGCTTTGAATCGGGGTTAATTTCACCGTGAAGCTCAACCATCTGCTTTACATAAGGTTCAAGATTCAGGTAATGCACATTTGTTACCATGAATACAACGTATTGCGGGTCATCCTCAAAATATCCGGGAACTTCGGAATTTTCACCAAACGACGGAAAAATCGCAATTATCAAGGCTGTTATAAAACTGATTATTCTGTTAAACAGGGACATACTATCACCTCGTTCATAACCTGAAATTTATGTAATTAAATATAACACATATTTTTATTTTTATCAACAGTGATTAATCCTCCCTCACAAAAAAACGCCTCATCGCTGCCTGTGATGTAATTACCCTGCACTGAATTGTGCGGACAGCACAAAGCAACACTCCTATGGCAGATAAAATGATTTTTAAGCTGCACCCCGGCATCGCTTTTCAAAAGATGTCGGTTTTGTTTGTAAAAAAGAAAACAGCCACCCGACAGTGACTGTTCCTTCTTGGCAGGGGCAGAAGGACTTGACTCGCACGCCTGCGGGCGTTTGGTCGCTCGCGGTCGCAACAGTCCACCGGACCGTTGCTCTGTGCCGCTCGTCCTTAGAATCCCTCTTACAAAACTGCAAATAAAAAAGAACAAATACCAAAAGGCATTTGTTCTTTAATCTGGTACGAGTGTTAATAATGGATTGGTTAAATTGTATATTTACCGCAATACCACCCAACCACACCGTCTTTTTTTGCAATACACCCTTTTGAATTTTTTGAAATAACCGATAGTCTGTCTCCTTTTTTCACAGGCAAAACGTAATCGGTATAATCAAAGCTTTCGTTCTCGTTTCTGATATGTGAATTGGGAATATATAATTTCCGTCCGCTTTTTACGTGCTCAACATACGAAAACTCTTCGCCCTTCTCCAACACCCTGATTTCTCTGTTTATCCAGGATATATAGAGTGACTCAGAGTTGGGTTCTTGACTTTCAAGGGCATATACCGTTGGAATCTCATCGTAGCTTATATAAGATATATCATCAACGCAACTGTTTATATCAGGAATGATAAGCAGGTTTAACTGCCCGTCTTTCTTTACCCCGCAGCCTCCGTCTATTGAAATAATCCTTTTGTCGCGGTCTATAATCGGATTCATCTGAGGTATCTCTGAACCGTACAGAACAACAGGCCAATGCCCTGCAACTACATATTTATCAAAAATGTCGGGCGTCCTCTCTGCAAAAGCATCAAATTTTGTTAATTCAAGAACTCTTTTACCGATATTTTCCGAAACTTGTTTTTCTCTCAAGCCGCCGTGAACAAAAATATAATTCTGTGTTTCCACAACAGTCGGCAAGCCGGCAATAAATCCGAATTCATCCTTGAAATGAGATATAACAGCCTGCTTTGATAACAGAATGTCCTCAGGACTGTTTATCGAGTATCCGCATTCATTTGCAAGTTCCTCATAAAACGACGTGCCAACCCATTGCCTTAAATTCAGAATATAGTTATAAAAGCCGTTCACATTCTCTTCTGAGAGTTCATATATCAGCTTCAACCTGTATGCATCCACATTACCGATAAGAGTTATAACGTTTCCTTGCTTGCAAAGACCCATAATATAACGCAAGGTTTCAAGGTTTTCAGGACCTTTTTCAATCATATCTCCAACAATAAACAAAATGTCGTCATTGCAAAAAGAAGCTTTTTTCAAAACTTTCTTGAAATAAGACAGATGACCGTGAATGTCGCTTGTAACAAGAATGCGTTTCCCTGGTTCTATACTTATCTGTTCAATTTTAGTTGTTAACTCTATCACCAGAAGTCATCCCTTTGAACTGTTTTTTGACGTATTCAGGGTCGAAACAAGAATTCTCTTTATTTCAATGCAATCGCTAAGCAAAGAATCACCTTCCTGCTCTGTTTGTCTTTTGTTGAGATAGTTGAGATAATAGATAAGAGATAATAAAGAATAGATAATAATATAAACAGCGCCCTCCACTCTGCGTTCACTATTATCTGTTATTTATTCAATATTATTTCTTATCTCAGCCTCGCAAGAGGCGCTGTCTGGTACGATTGTTAATAACGGATTCAATAAAATAAACGTTTGTCGGCAGTAACATACATATTCTACTCTTGTACTTTTGCTGAAACTAACAACTTAATTACAAGGAGATTGTTATGTCACATTTTAATTGAAGAGTTTTATTACGGAAATATTGAACCCCAAGAAAGTATAACAGAACTAAAAGCGGAAATCAAGAAGAAGTTGGATGCACTGTCACAAACCGAAGAACAGCTGACATCAACTTTGAACGAAGAAGAAAAAGATTTATTTATGAAGTACGTAAGTCAATCCAACGATTTTCTTTGTGCAAGTAATGCAGACAGCTTTATAGCAGGTTTCAGACTCGGTGCTAAATTTACATACGACACGTTTGTTACTGATTAAAGGGAGTAAAATTATGAATAAATCATCATTTGTACAGAACGGCTTGTACAGAACGGCGGAACATACAGAACAGTCGGTGATTACAAAATCCCCAACATCACATTACATGACGAGGCAAACAAGCCTCTTGGATTATGGGGATTAAAACGCAAAGATTATCTTATGCATCACAAACGAGTACAGTTCAATATTTTGCTTATGAATGGTACATTGTGGACGTATCTTGCAGAGGTTGATGAACTAGCATCAGCTATGTTCTCTCGGCTGGTAGAACAGATGAAGGTCAATGAGGGTATCACAAAACAGCTCAAAGCAGATAATCAAATGAAATGGGTTGCACGTATGGATAATATTGAAGCACGGTCAAGAGAAATTGTTGATTACGAGTTGATTTTTACAGTATAATCATTTCTAAAAAACATAATCAGGTGCAACGGGATTAAACTCTTGCTGCACCTGATTTTATCTTTTTTACTATGTTTTTCTGTAAGATATATTTGTGTATTACAGTTTTAATAAACACTGTCAGCAGTTATTAAATATACGAATCTTTTCAGTTTGTTATTTTTTGTTTGCCAGGCGGTAATTGTTTACAAGGGCGGCAAGTTCCAGACGGCTGTGAACCGCCAGAGTATAATAAATATCCTTTACATAATCCTTCACGGTATGCTCGGAAATGACAAGGGTTTTTGCAATATCCTTGTTAGTGTAGCCAAGACAGATAAGCTCCGCAACCTCACGTTTCTTCGGGCTGAGTTTTGCAAGAGGATTATCTGCATC
>JAZSIQ010000138.1:0-3536 GCA_045533875.1 Acutalibacteraceae bacterium
TTGGGTATCTTGTTTACCTCATGCCAGTTTGCTTTTGAGGGGGTGCTTTCCATCATAAAGAAGGACTGATCGTCCTTCATCGAACGAAGTACATCATGCACAAATGCGGTTTCAGCTGCTTCGTCTCTGTTATAGCCCTTATCCCAGAAGGGGTAATTATCCCATGAAATCAAATCAAGATGTTTTGCAAAATCCTGATAGTTGATTTCCTTATGCATTCTCATAAAGTTTGTTGTTATGGGAATGTCGGGAGTGATTTCACGCAGGGGAGCAATCTCGTTTTCATAAAAAGAGATGTGACTTTCAGAAACAAATCTGTCCCAGCAAAGCTCCATTGCGGAAATATGGTTTTCTCCTCTGTACTTTGGTGAATTAATCTGACTCCAATCGGTTATTGTATGGCTCCAGAAGCCGTTCCACCATTTGTCATTAAGCTCATCGAGGCTGTTGTGGTAATATTCTTTAAGCCAATCCCTGAAAGCCTGCTGACAAAGCTCACAATGGCACTCGCCGCTGTATTCGTTGGAAATATGCCACATCTTAAGAGCGGGGTGGTTTTTGTATCTTTCGGCAAGCAGACGGTTGATGTTGCGCACCTTTTCACGGTAAACGGGAGAGGTGAGGCAGTGGTTGTGGCGCACACCGAATTCGTTCCTTATTCCGTTTTCGGCAACTCTCAATACCTCAGGGTACTTTTGCGCAAGCCAAGGGGGTCTTGCGCCTGAGGGAGTGGCAAGTATGGCGAAAATGCCGTTTTCGTGCAGCTTGTCCATGAGTTTGTCAAGCCATTCAAAATTGTAAACACCCTCTTCGGGCTCGAGCATGGACCATGAAAAAATGCCGATGGAAGCGCTGTTGATATGCGCAAGCTTCATAAGGCGCATATCTTCATCCCATATTTCGGGGGTTTTAATCCATTGGTCGGGGTTGTAATCGCCGCCGTGAACAATAAAATCAAAAAATTTCTTTTCCATATTTTCACCACTTTTTTAATTGTTTGTTTATGCCGTGTTTATTTTGTTACCGTGCCGATTGCTTTAAGAAGCGAATCTTCATGGGTGGAGGGGAGATCGCAGTTATAGTGCCATATCATTACCCCGCCAAATCCGTTGTTTAAGGCGAATTCGGTTTTTTTTCTGATGACTTCGGGGGTGTTGAACCAAAAGTCTTTGCCTGTGTTTTCGCAGTGATACCAGCCGTTTTCGTCAATTTTACCGTAACAGCCGTTATAACCGTACCAATATGCAGACATATCGGTGGGGCGCGAATAGAACGGGAGACCTAAATTGACTTTTTTAAGCGGAATACCGTAAAGCCCTACCTTTTTGATAAGATCAACAGAGCCTTCATAGGTTGAATGTTTTCCCTCGCTGTCAACAAAGTCATAAACCATTAGTTCAAATGTGTCTATTGCCTTTACGGCTGCAGAAGAAAATTTGAGATTCCAGTCATTACCCGCTACGCCGAGGGTATATTCGCCCAGCTTTTTATCAAGAGAAACAAGAAAATTATTGTAATATTTCCATGCGTTGCGAGACAAGGGATACTCATAATCAAAGTGAACGCCGTCAAAGGAGTATTTGTCAAGGATGGCAACGATGTTGTCCTCGAGAACACCGCTTGTAAAAGCCTTGTTATGCTCTGCGCTCTGGGCTTCCATTTGCTCTTCCCAAATATCCGAATCGGTATTTCCCCACGGTCCGAGAAGATTAAGGGTGATATTTATATCTCTTTGCGCTATTGCGTTGCGGATATTGCCGAGTGCGGTTTCAAGCTTTACTTTATCGTATATAATTTCGCCTTCGCTGTTAAATGAAGCGCACTCAAACAGAATAACATCTGTAATAATATCAAAATCTTCGGGGTTAAGACTGTTTTCTTGCTGAACATAATCGCCTCTTATGTAAGAGGTAACCTTGAAGTTGTCAGCTTTTTTGAAGAACGGATCTGCACTGATGCCGAAAAAGCTTAAAATAATTATTGCGAGAGAAGAGAAAAAGGCGATAAGTCTTTCAATAAGAGTAGCCATGCCTGTTACCTCCTGTTTGTGTTTTTATAATATCCTCAAAGTCAAAAGAATCGAACTGTAATTGCCATTCTTAACAGAGAGAGGGTTATATAATTTCAAGATATCTGCGTATCTGCTCTTCGGTCGGTTTATAGTCGGGGTTTGAACAGCAGGGGATATTCGGCTTACTGCCGTCAGTGCCATAAAACGGCGTCTGCCTGTCGTTCTCATATTCTTTGCGTTTTTCTTCGCAACGGAAATCGGGGATATCATAAGCCATACCGTTGTTGAGAATGGAGCGGTGAGAAAGAATTGCAACGCTTGCCATTGTTACCGCCGAATAAATATCGTAAGGATGCTCAGGCTGTTTGCCGCTCCTGATACAGTCAAGGAACATTCTTGCAATTATATAATCTCCGCCTCCGTGACCGCTTTGGTTGATGAAATCCTCATCCTCATCGTTCCATGAGGGCTCATAAAGGTTTACTTCTTCTTTACCCTCAGGGATTGACCATTCGTTGTAGCGCAGCATGATTTTACTGCCCATGCCGCGGAGATTTTCTATCTGACCCTCCGTTCCGCAGATGCGGTATGCGTTGTGGTGGGCGCCGAATGCGGCACAACCTGTTACTCTGAAGACAGAGCCGTCATCGTTTAAAGTTGTTATTATTGCCGCTCTGTCGCCAACGTGCCTTGCGGTGGTGTTTTCATAAAGCGGAGCATAAACGGGCAATGCGTTTACCCTTTTTGGAGTTGCTCCCGTTGACCACATAAGCGGAGCGAGTGAGTGCGTTACATAATAGGAACGGGGCAGGAAGTTTCTCCAATGCTCAAAGAAATATACATGAGATTTGAAGAAACCAATATCATCAGCGGATACGGGGTGGTTGTATTCACCCTCGGCGTACAGGATTTTACCAAGAGTGCCGCTGTCGCATACACGCTTCATTTCTCGGTTGAAAATCATTTGAGGATAGTTCTCTGCAAGCATATAAATGGAATTGCTTTTTTCGTAGGCACGTATAAGCTCAACACCCTCTGCCATGGTGCTGTTACTGATACATTCGGAAAAAACATGAATTCCTTTTTCAAAGCACTTTATTGCGTACGGGGTATGTTCGTGGAAATAGTTTGCAAGCACAACGGCATCCATTTTGTATTCAATAAATTCATCAAAATTATCAAAAACCGCAACATCTGATTTGAGTTCTTTGAGACCCTCGTTTCTCCTTTTTTCATCAAAATCGCAAAGCGCAACGATTTCGCAGTCAAGAAGCATCAGGTTTTCTGCAATATCAATTCCGCGGCCTGCGCCGAAAATACCTATTCTGATTTTGCTCATGATAAACACCTCCTGAAGTATCAACTTCAGTTTATCAAAAAAACGGAAGATAAACAATAGAAAAATCCGTATTTTTATTTGATTTTGCAGAGTTTTGATTGTTTGCACGGCGAACCGTCACGCATGGACTGTGGAGTTCGAATCTCCTCAAAAAAAGAAACACTCCAAAGCTGTTGCTTCGGAGTG
>JAZSIQ010000137.1:0-9381 GCA_045533875.1 Acutalibacteraceae bacterium
TTAAAATGGATAACTTTACTGTTTTATATAACATAATTTTTGATAACTTAACTTTTTGAAAGGAACAAAAATGGAAAGAATACCCGAAAATTCAGTAATAATACCCCTTGTGCCTCTCAGAGGTCTTGTTGTTTTCCCCGGAATGATAATTCATTTCGATGTCGGCAGGAAGAAATCCATAGCCGCCATCAGGAGTGCAATGGATACGGACAGACCTGTTTTTCTTGTTGCCCAGAGAGATGTGGCGGATGAAAATCCCGATGAGAAGGATATTTACGAAATCGGCGTTACCGCCAAGGTGTGTCAGATTTTAAAGCTTTCCAACAAGCCTGACGGTCCCGTAAGGGTTTCAGTTGAAGGAGTTCAGCGCTGTAGGTTGCTTAAACTTTTTAAAGGTCAGGATTGCCTCAGGGGTCATATTGAGGTGCTTGAGGAAAAATCACCGAGGAATGTGACAAAGGAATATAAGCAGGCGCTTGTGCGTCAGGCGAAGGATTTCTTTGATGCTTACAGCGACTGTGCGCCTCAGCTTCCCAAGGATATGAGCATGAGCGTTATGCGTGAGGATGACCCGGGCAAGCTTGCCGATTACATAGCCGGCAACATTATGCTTGATTACACCGAAAGGCAGGAAATTCTTGCAACATCAAACCCTGTAAAACGCCTTGAGAAAGTGTGTGTTTTGCTTACAAGAGAAGCAAGGCTTCTTATGATTGAAGCGGATATTCACGATAAGGTGCAGGAGCAGATTGACGAAAATCAGCGTGAATTCTACTTAAGAGAGCAGATGCGTGCCATCTCCGAGGAGCTTTCGGGCACGGCGGCTGAGGAGAATGACAGCTTCAGAGAGGCAATTTCCATGCTGAACGCATCGGAAGAGGTGAAAACAAAGCTTCTGAAAAGCTGCTCAAGGCTTGAGAAATGCTCGCCCACTTCTCCCGAAGCGGCGGTTGAAAGGAATTATATTGAAACCTGCCTTGAGCTTCCTTGGGGAGTTTATTCCAAGGATAATCTTAACCTTAAGCGTGCACGCAAGGTGCTTGACGATGACCATTACGGTCTTGAAAAGGTTAAAGAGAGAATCATAGAATTGCTTGCGGTAAGGAAACTTGCGCCCGATATCACGGGTCAGATTGTATGCCTTGCAGGTCCTCCCGGAGTAGGTAAAACCTCGGTTGCCCGTTCAATAGCAAGAGCTATGGGCAGGGAATACGTGAGGATTTCGCTCGGCGGCGTAAAGGACGAGGCTGAAATCCGAGGCCACAGAAAGACCTACATCGGCTCAATGCCCGGCAGAATTATTGATGCTCTTAAAAAGGCAAAAACGGCAAATCCGCTTATTCTGCTTGATGAAATTGATAAGCTTTCATCCGATTACAAGGGCGACCCCACCTCGGCATTGCTTGAGGTGCTTGACCCTGAGCAGGACAGTATCTTCCGTGACCATTACCTTGAGTTGCCCTTTGACCTCAGCCAGACTTTGTTTATTACCACGGCGAACCTCAAGCAGAATATTCCCGAGCCTCTGCTTGACAGAATGGAGATTATAGAGCTTGGCAGCTATACGCATGAGGAAAAATTCCACATTGCAAAGAAACATCTTATCAAAAAGCAGGTAAGCCGCCACGGTCTTACCGCATCAAATATCAGAATTACCGATTCCGCACTCCATGCGCTCATTGATGAATATACGAGCGAGGCGGGAGTAAGAAAGCTTGAGCAGCAGATAGCTGCCCTTTGCAGAAAGGTATCGGTAAGAATTGCTGAGGGAGAGGGTAGGGTTAACATTAAGGAAACCGACCTTGTGCAGTTACTCGGAAGCGCAAAATACAAAAAGGATAAAAAACGAACCCTCAACGAAACAGGTGTCGTAAACGGTCTTGCATGGACCAGAGTCGGCGGCGAAATGCTGGAGGTTGAGGCCTGTGTGCTTGAGGGCACGGGCAAAATCGAGCTTACAGGCTCGCTCGGCGATGTGATGAAGGAGTCTGCAAAGGCAGCTGTGAGCTTCATCCGTTCTGTAAGCGGAAGTCTTGCAATAGACCCCGAGTTTCACAAAAACAAGGATATTCACCTGCATTTCCCCGAGGGTGCAACTCCCAAGGACGGACCTTCGGCGGGTATAGCAATATCAACTGCTCTTGTTTCGGCGCTTACGGGGACAGCCGTGCGTGCGGATGTGGCGATGACGGGTGAAATTTCCCTTCGCGGCAGGGTGCTTGCCATAGGCGGTCTTAAGGAAAAAACCATGGCGGCATACCGAGCAGGCATTAAAAAGGTGATTATACCCGAGGAAAATCTTGCAGACCTTGACGAGGTTGATTCTGCGGTAAAAGCCAACATTGAGTTTGTGCCCGTAACCCGTGCCGAGGCAGTATGGAGCGAGGCTCTTGCCGATGACGGCTACCTCAAACGCACCGAGCCTGAAAACGGTAAGGTACGCAATGTGCAAACAAACATTTCAAATCAACCCGAACGCACAAGGCTTTCGCAGTAAAGGAGAAACGATATGAGATTTGAGATAATCGAATACACCGCTTCTTACGGTACGGCGGCTCAGCTTGTTAAATCGGAATGGCCTGAGGTCGTATTCTCAGGGCGCTCAAACGTCGGCAAATCCTCACTCATAAACAAGCTTTTCAACCGTAAAAACCTTGCAAGGGTAAGCTCTGTGCCGGGTAAAACCGTTACGGTGAATTTCTTTAAAGGCGACGGTGTTAATTTTGTAGACCTTCCCGGCTACGGCTACGCCAGAAGAAATTTTGATGAGAAAAAGCGCTGGGCAGATCTTATGGAGGGCTATTTCAACTCGGGCAGGAACATCCGCCTTGTGGTTGAACTCATAGATATGCGCCATGCCCCCTCGCAGGAGGATATGGATATGCTCGGATTTTTAAGGGATAGCGGCTACCCCTTTATGATTGCTTTTACAAAGTGCGATAAGCTCAACAAAACCGAGCGTGAAGCCCGCCGTGCCGCTTTTGCCGAGGAGCTTGCGGGTTACGAGGATATATTGAAAATTGAATTTTCCGCAATAAAGTCGGAAGGAATAAATGAATTGAAAAAGGCTATCACAGATGCCACAAATTGACGGAGGAAGATAATTATGTATGTTTCTGATTGCATATCAATAAACGAGAGAGGTCATCTCACAATAGGAAGCTATGATACCGTAGAGCTTGCCAAGAAGTTCGGCACACCGCTTTACGTATTTGATGAAAACGAAATCCGCAGAAACTGCCGTGATTTTGTAAAATCCATGGATGATTACTATGACGGCAACGGCATGGTGCTTTATGCCAGCAAGGCATTCTGCTGCAAGGAGATGTGCCGCATCTGCGCCAAGGAGAATATGGGTCTTGATGTTGTTTCGGGCGGCGAGCTTTTCACCGCTCTTTCGGTAGATTTCCCTGCCGAAAAGATTTATTTCCACGGCAACAACAAAACTTATGATGAGCTTGCATTCGCTGTTGAAAACAATGTAGGCAGAATAGTTGTTGATAATATTTATGAGCTTGAGATGCTCAATGAAATCGCTCAGAATCAGGGCAAAACCGTAAGCATTCTTATGAGAATAAAGCCCGGCATTGATGCTCACACCCATGAGTTCATCAAAACAGGTCAGATAGATTCAAAGTTCGGCTTTGCGCTTGAAACAGGCGAGGCTCTTAACGCTGTTGAAAAGGCAATCGCTCTTCCCAACATTGAGCTTGTAGGCCTTCATTGCCATATCGGCTCCCAGATTTTTGACCTTGACCCCTTCGAGCTTGCCGCAAGAGTAATGCTTGAGCTGTTCCAGACAGTCAAGGAAAAAACAGGCGTTGAGCTTACCGAGCTTAATCTCGGCGGCGGCTTCGGCATCAAGTATCAGAAAACCGACCGTCCCAGACCCTTCTCGGATTATATGCGCAAGGTTTCTGCAGCAGTAAAGGAATACTGCGCAGAGCTTGGCCTCAAGATTCCCTTTATTCTTATTGAGCCCGGCCGTTCAATCGTTGGCGCCGCAGGTCTTACACTTTATACAGTAGGCGCAGTCAAAAAGATTCCCGATGTAAGAACCTTTGTCTCCGTTGACGGCGGTATGGGTGATAACCCCAGATACGTTCTTTATCAGTCAAGATATGAAATCCTCTGCGCAAACAGAGCCAGCGAAGCCCGTGAGATGACTGCTACCGTAGCGGGCAAGTGCTGCGAAAGCGGTGACCTTATCCAGGAGTGGACTCATATCCAGCCCGTAACTCCCGGCGATATCCTTGCCGTGCTTTCCACAGGCGCATACAACTACTCCATGGCTTCAAACTACAACAGAATCCCCAGACCTCCCGTTGTAATGGTGCGTGACGGTGCGGCAAGGCTTGTTGTAAACAGAGAAACCTACGAAAACATTACTCAGAACGATGTCTGATTAAAAAGCATATTCACGGCAAACACTAACAGCATAGAGTGATTACATTCGCTACCCTAAAAATAAAAGGAGAGGCTTCAATTATGCCGATTGTTAAAACCGTAGCCGATTGTGCAAGAGTCTGCGTTGTTGAAACCGAGCGTTTCAAAACGGCAAGTATCAGGATTGCCATGGCAATGCCCATGACCTCCAACCTCAGCGCAAATGCCCTGCTTATTTATCTGCTTAAGCGTTCATGCAAAAAATATCCCCGCTTTTCAACCCTTTGCGGAAAGCTTGATGAGCTTTACGGCGCCGCCGTTTCCGCAGGCGTAGTCAAAAGCGGAGAGGCTCAGGTGCTTGAGCTTGGCATCACCTGCATAGATGACCGCTTTGCACTCGAAAAGGGCGAAAGCATTATAGCCGAGTGCGCTGAGTTGCTTGCAGATATGCTCTTTGACCCCAACTGTGAAAACGGACGCTTTGATGAACAGAGCGTTGAAACAGAAAAAAGACTTCTCAGGCAGCACATTGAGGAAGAAATCAACGATAAAAGAATTTATGCCCGCAACCGATGCGAGCAGATTATGTGCAGCGAAGAGGCTTACGGCAAGAACAAGTACGGCACTGTGGAAGAGGTTGAAGCCGTTACTGCGCAGGATGTTTATGAAGCCTGGCAGAGCGTTATCAAAAGCGCAGTTTTTATGATTACTGCGGTAGGAAGCGCTTCGGGCGAAAAGATTGCCTCCATTTTTGAAAAGCGCTTTGAAGGAATAAGCAGAGAGCCCGTAAAGCCCGAAACTCAGTTTGTCGCCAAGGCAGGCAAGTTTAAAAGAGTTAATGAGGAATTCAAGGTAAACCAGGGTAAGCTCGTTATGGGATTCCGTGCAGGTATGCAGGATAAGGATGACTGCTACCCCGCAGAGGTTATAATGAACGACCTTTTCGGCGGCAATGTTTATTCCAAGCTGTTTTTGAATGTCCGTGAAAAGCTCAGCCTTTGCTATTATTGCTGGGCAAGATTTATTTCAAAGAAGGGCATCGTGCTTGTTGATTGCGGCATTGATACCTGCAACGAAAAAAAGGCAACCGCCGAGATTATTTCTCAGCTTGACGATATGAGAAACGGTAATTTCACCGATGAGGATATTGCCGCATCCAAAATGGGTATGCGTGAGCGCTGGATGAGCAGTGTGGACAGTCCGTCGGGAATCTGCTCATGGTACAATTCCATGGTGCTTGATGAGCAGCTCAGAACTCCCGAGGAAATGGTTTCTCAGCTTGAGAATGTAACGAGGGAAGAAATTTGCGCCGCCGCCAAGCGTATGTCGCTTGAAACGGTGTATATGCTTTCAGCTTTGCAGGAGGATGCCGATGAGAATTAAAGAAATAAGAAATGAATTGCTCGGAGAATCCGTGTTTTGCATGAAGCACCCGTCCGGGCTTAACATCATGGTAATGCCTAAAGAGGGCTACTCCTCGACCTATGCCATTTTTGCCACCAAGTACGGCTCGATTGATACAAGCGTTGCCAATGAGCAGGGCGGCTTTGACCCCATCCCCGAGGGCACCGCGCATTTCCTTGAGCACAAGCTTTTTGAGTGCGAGGATTTGGATGCTTTTGAGCTTTTTTCAAAAACAGGAGCAAGCGCCAATGCTTACACCAGCTTTGACAGAACGGCTTACCTTTTCTCCTGCTCCGAGAATTTTGAGCAGTCGCTTGAAATTCTGCTTGATTTTGTTCAGAAGCCCTATTTTACTCAGGAAACGGTTGATAAAGAGCAGGGCATAATCGGGCAGGAAATCAGAATGTATCAGGATGAGCCTGACTGGCAGGTTATGTTCAACCTCCTCAGGGCGCTTTATTGCAAGCATCCCGTGCGCATTGACATTGCAGGAACTCAGGAATCCATTGCCCGGATTGATGCAGAGCTTCTTTATAAGCTTTATAACAATTTTTATAATCTCAACAACATGGTGCTTTGTGTCTGCGGCAATACCGATTGTGAAACCGTGCTCAGGGTTGCCGATAAAAAGCTTAAAAAAGCAAAGGGCGAAAAGGCAAAGAGGAATTTTGAGCCCGAAGTACCTACGCCTGTTCAGAATTATATTGAGGAAAAACTCTCCGTTGCAACCAAGCAGTTCATGCTCGGCTACAAGGAGGATCTGAAAAAGCCCGAGGTAAAGCTCGAGGATGAGCTTGCCTCCTCTGTAATGCTTGAGGCAATCGCAGGCAAAAGCTCCGAGCTGTTTAATGAATTGCTTGAAGAGGGGCTTGTTGATATGGGCTTCTCAACCGAGTTTTTCAACGGATTCGGCTATTCATGCTGTATGCTCGGCGGCACAAGCTCTGACCCCGAAAGAACAGCCGCAATTATCCGTGACAGAATAGAAAAGCTCTGCAAAACGGGAATTTCACCCGAGGCTTTTGAAAGAGCAAAGCGCAAGCTTTACGGCAGAACCGTTATGGGCTACAACGATATTGACCACATGGCAAATCTTCTTATGTCGCTTTATTTCGGCGGCTACGCTCCCTTTGACGAGCTTGAAGCGAGCAAAAGCATTACTCTTGAAAGAGTAAATAAGCGCCTGAGAAAGCTTAAAACCGAGTATTCGGCGCTTTCCGTAATCAGTCCTATTGAATAGGAAAGGACGATGAAAAATGTCAGATTATACCCTTGTAACATTTAAGGGCTTTACTGAGCCGATAAGCTTCAACGTTTCTTCCGTTGCGGCTGAATTTTCAATTTTCGGCTTGGATTTAACAATCCATTGGTACGGTGCGATTATAGCCTTCGGCTTTGTGCTTGCCGTGCTTCTCGGCGGCAGAATAGCTTACACCTGGAAGATGAGCATTGAAAAAATGCTTGATGTTCTCATTTACGGCACCGTTTGCGGAATTGTCGGCGCAAGGCTTTATTACGTTTTTTCCGAGTGGGATTACTATTCGAAGAATATCTCCGAAATTCCTAAAATCTGGGAAGGCGGCATGGCTATTTACGGCGGCATAATCGGCGGAATAGCGGCGGCTTTCGTAGTATGCAAGGTAAGGAAGCTTAATTTTTACAATCTTCTCGACCTTGCGGGCATGAGTCTTCTTCTTGCTCAGGGCATCGGACGCTGGGGTAATTTCACCAATCAGGAGGCTTTCGGTATCAATACCGACATGCCTTGGGGCATGACCAGCGCCAAGGTGCAGAATTATATTATTGAGCATCAGGAGGAATTTGCCGCCAAGGGCTTCAGCGTTTCGCCCGATGAGTATGTTCATCCCACCTTCCTTTATGAATCAATCTGGTGCCTTGTCGGCTTTGTGCTTCTTTACGTGATTTGCAAAAAGGCAAGAAAATTCAGCGGTCAGGTTTTCCTCTGCTACGGAATATGGTACGGCGCAGAGAGAATGATTGTTGAAGGCCTCAGAACGGACAGCCTTTACGTCGGCTCAACTCAGATAAGAGTTTCTCAGCTTCTTTCGGCGGTGCTTGTGCTTGTGTGCGCGGCGTTGCTTATTGCTTTGCTTGTAAAGTACACCAAGAATCCCAAGCCCATTGACGGTGTGGATTATTTTTGGGAGCTTGAGCTTAAAAAGGAGAAGGAAGCAAAAGCGGTGGTTGCGGCTGCTGCGGTTACCGATGAAAACAGCGAAAGCGAGGAAGTTTCAAATGCAGATAATTAACGGAAAAGAAATTTCGGCAAAAACTCTTGATGAAATTGCCGTTGAAGTGGCAGCCCTTAAAGATAAAGGTATCGAATGCTGCCTTGCGGTTATAATCGTAGGTAACGATTCCGCTTCAAGAGTGTACGTAAACAATAAAAAGAAAGCCTGCGCAAACGTAGGCATAAAGTCCCTTGAGTTTGCTCTGCCTGAGGAAACAACCACCGAGGAGCTTCTTGCGCTTATTGACCGCCTTAATGCTGACAGCAGCGTAAACGGTATTCTCTGCCAGCTCCCCGTGCCCAAGCACATAGATAAAAATGCCGTGCTTGACCGTATTATGCCCGAGAAGGATGTTGACTGTTTCCACCCCGTAAACGTAGGCAAGCTGTCCCTCGGCAAAGCTGTGTTGCTTCCCTGCACCCCTGCAGGCATTATCCGTATGCTTGACTGCTCCGGTGTTGAAATTGAAGGTAAGCATTGCGTTGTAATCGGCAGAAGCGATATCGTAGGCAAGCCCATGGCGATGCTCCTGCTTGAAAGAAATGCAACCATAAGCATCTGCCATTCAAGAACAAAGAATCTTCCCGAAATCACAAAGCAGGCGGATATTCTTGTTGCCGCAGTCGGCAGAGCGAATTTTGTAACAGCCGATATGGTTAAGGAAGGTGCGGTTGTAATTGATGTTGGCATGAATCGCAATGCAGAAGGTAAGCTTTGCGGCGATGTTGATTTTGAAAATGTAAGCGAAAAGGCTTCCATGATAACTCCCGTGCCCGGTGGAGTAGGCCCCATGACAATTACCATGCTTATGAGGAATACTCTCACAGCCGCAAGGGAGCAGAATAAATAAAACAACTGAAAAGAAAGGATGATTTAAATGGAGAAAAAGCTTTATAAAAGCAGAAGTGACAAAAAGATAAGCGGCGTATGCGGCGGCATAGCAGCTTACTTCGGAATGGATGCAACACTTGTAAGAATTATTTATGCAGTAGCGGCTCTTTTTACAACGGGAATTCCCTTTGTGCTCGTTTATATTGTCCTCGCCCTCATAATGCCTGAGGAGCCTGAAAGCATTCAGTAAAATTTTTGGGATTATTGAAAAAAACATTTGACATAGGTTGATGTTTGTGATATAATCCTACATGCCGCTTATTACGGGCGGCGCATATCAGTGCGCCAAAAAACAGTTTGTTGCCCGAGATAGCGAGTCTGAAAAAAGGATGGAAAAACCAATGTACGCAATCATCGAAACCGGCGGAAAGCAGTACAAGGTACAGGCAGGCGACACTGTCTTTATCGAGAAGCTTGACGCTGAAGAAGCCAGCGAATACACCTTCGA
>JAZSIQ010000053.1:0-3004 GCA_045533875.1 Acutalibacteraceae bacterium
CATTCTTTTTGAATGTTCTCCTTTTGCTTAGCTGTGCTGTTGGTAGCCGCACTCTCTGCAAGAGGAGTTTTTTTCATCGCTAAAGCTTTTTCGGAACCCCTGGCACAGCCAGGGGTTTTCAAATACAACAACAGCGCCGCCTCCTCTTCGGAGACGGCGCTTTAAATTTACTTATCTTGCTTTAGTTTTGGCAACCGTGAACTTAAGCACAACTACTGTTGCAAGCATGAGAATGATTGCAATAGGAAGGGCAATGTAAGCCTTGGGAACAAAGCCCGCTATAATGTAGGATACAAACGAAACACCTGCTACCGTAAGAGCATAGGGAAGCTGAGTTGAAACGTGGTTTATGTGGTTACTCTGGCTTCCTGCAGATGCCATGATAGTGGTATCCGAAATGGGTGAGCAGTGGTCACCGCAAACAGCACCTGCCATACAGGCTGAAATTGCGATGATGGAGATAGGACCTGACTCATAGGGGAATACGTTAAGTACAAGAGGAATGAGGATACCGAAAGTACCTCATGAAGTACCTGTTGCGAATGAAAGACCAACCGCAATAAGGAAGATAATTGCAGGAAGGAAGCTTGCAAAGCTGCCTGCTGTATTTTCAACAACGCCTGCAATGAATTCCTTTGCACCGAGGCTGTCGGTCATAGCCTTAAGAGTCCATGCGCAGGCAAGAATCATAATAGCGGGAACCATTGCCTTGAAGCCTTCGGGGATTGCAGCCATGCAATCCTTGAAGGAGATAACTCTGCGAAGCATGAAGTAGATAACTGCAATAATAAGAGTGCAGAAGGAGCCGTAAACAAGACCTACGGAAGCATCGGAATTTGAGAAGGAAACGATGAAATCGTGATATGCTTCACTTGTTACATCAAAGAATCCGCCTGAATAAATCATGCCGATAACACAGGCGATAATAAGAATTACAACGGGGAAAACAAGGTCAATAACCTTGCCCTTGGGGTTAGCCTCATTATCGGATGAGTTTGCAAAACTCTCTGCATCAAAGGTGAACAAATCGCCTTTTTCCATAGCGTTTCTTTCGTGAACCTTCATAGGACCGAAATCAACCTTAAGAACGGCAAAAGCAACCATGGTTAAAATGGTAAGAAGTGCGTAGAAGTTATAGGGAATAGCGTTAAGGAAAAGCTGGAAGCCGCTGACTTCTTCTTCTGCAACAAAGCCCGCAACTGCTGCTGCCCAGGAAGAGATGGGAGCAATGATGCAGATGGGAGCTGCTGTGGCATCAATAAGATAAGCAAGCTTTGCTCTGGAAATTTTATGTTTGTCTGTAACGGGACGCATAACCGAGCCTACGGTGAGGCAGTTGAAATAGTCATCAATGAAAATGAGGCAGCCGAAGAGAACGGTTGCAAGCTGAGCGCCTACTCTGGTCTTGATTCTCTTTGAAGCCCATCTGCCGAAAGCTGCGGAGCCGCCGGTCTTATTCATCATGGCAACAAGTGCGCCGAGAACAATAAGGAAGATGATAATACCCATGTTGTAGGAATCGGCAACGCTTGCAACGAAACCGTCACTGAAAACGTGAACAATGGTACCTTCAAAGCTGAAACCGGAATAAAGCAGACCGCCTACAAGAATTCCGATAAAGAGCGATGAATAAACTTCCTTGGTAATAAGTGCAAGAACGATTGCTACCACGGGGGGAAGCAATGCCCACGCTGTGTTTACAAAACGGTTAGCTTCTTCTTCAACAACCTCAGTTGCCTCAGCAGAAAGCAGACCTGCTTCTTCGGAGATTGCCGCTACTTCTTCGCCCTCAGCAAAGCAGGTGAATGCAAATGCGGAGAAGATGAGCGAAATCATCATTACAACAGCGAGGATTCTTCTTTTGCGGGTGTTAAGCATAAAAAATCCCTCCAAAATTTTTACCGTAACACATTATCGGTGCACGGCATTTGCAAAAAAACAGTACCATAATTTTTAAAATATGTCAACAAAAAACAAATAATGTGTTACATTGTATTTAAAATTTATATAAAACATTATATTTAGCTTGGACTGTCTCAATAAGATGAAGAAGCCGTTTTCTTCCGATGACAGGCGTATGTATATACGTCGAATCGGAAAAACGGCTAAAAAGAAACACAAAAAAATAAGCCTTGAAACTTTCCGCAATAATAAAATTGGCTTGCGCAGGAGTTGTTCCCGTACAAGCCAATCGTTTTTATATTCGTTTCTTTTGTTCTTCGCTTAGTGAGACAGTCCCGACATATTTATTACTGAATGTTGGACTTGAGAATTTCAAGCTCAGCTGCAAGCTCAGCGGGAACGGTTGAGCCGAAATCTGTGAACTTCTTGTAGAATTCATCAATTCCTGCAACCTCTTCCTGCCAGAGAGCCTTATCAACGCTGAGAATTTCAGCAAGCTGTGCATCGCTTACTTCATCCTCAATACCGTCAAGGCAGATATCCTCAGCCTTGGGAACAAAGCCGATGGGAGTTTCAACTGCATCTACCTTGCCTTCGCAACGGTCGATAATCCAGTCAAGAACTCTGAGGTTATCGCCGAATCCGGGCCACAGGAAGTTGCCTTCGTCATCCTTACGGAACCAGTTTACGTTGAAAATCTTGGGAGCCTTTTCGGGCTCAAGCTCAGCGCCGATGTTAATCCAATGCTGCCAGTAATCAGCCATATCATAGCCGCAGAAGGGAAGCATTGCCATGGGGTCACGGCGAACAACGCCTACTGCGCCTGAAGCTGCAGCTGTGGTTTCGGAAGCCATGATTGAGCCTACGAATACACCCTGGTTCCAGCTTCTTGACTGATAAACCAGAGGAGCAAGCTTTGCTCTTCTGCCGCCGAATACGAATGCTGAAATCGGAACACCGTCAGGATTCTCAAACTCGGAGCTGATGCAGGGGCAGTTCTTTGCAGGAGCGGTAAAGCGGCTGTTGGGATGAGCGCCCTTTTCGTCGCTGTCCTTGCCGTTCCAGGGATTGCCCTTCCATTCGATTGCGTTTGCGGGAGGAT
>JAZSIQ010000065.1:0-13535 GCA_045533875.1 Acutalibacteraceae bacterium
AACATCCTCGGGGATAACGCCGGGATAGTCAACCTTCTGGCACCAGGGAGCAACGCCATGGTAATAGACCTTTACGAAGATAATCTTCTTTCTGTGGGTTGCTGCTCTTGCGGTCATGATAGCTGCGGTGGTGGTGTCGCCGCCGTTCTTTGCAAAGAAAGCCCAGTCAGCGCTTGCTACTGTATCAACCATAAGCTCTGCAAACTCAATAATCTTTGTTGAGGGAGCGGTAACACAGTTTTCAATCTTCATCTGCTCCATAACAGCCTTGTCAACGTCGGGATCGTTGTAACCGAGAACGTTGGGACCGTATGCGCACATATAGTCGATGTACTTGTTGCCGTCAACATCCCAGAAATATGTACCCTGAGCCTTCTGGCTGAAAAGGGGATATGCCGAAACGGGGATGCAGCAGCCTTCTGCGGGACCCTGATGGCCGTAAAGACCTGAGGGAATTACTTTTGCGGCTCTCTGAAAGAGCTCAGCGCTTTTAGCGTGTGTGTTGATTTTCATACTCATTTCAGGCTCCTCCTTATGCAAGATAAATAGCAACTCTGTCAAGAATTCTGTTGAGGTTATCAAGCATTGAAATCATGCCCTTCATAACGATAGCGCCGCTGCCTACGCAGGCAATAGCGTTAACCTTGCCGTCAAACAAATCTCTTGCAAGCTTGATTGAATCAAATTCCATAACAGCTCTGGGAGCTTCGCAGGGCTTTTTGATTGCAAGAAGTCTGTGATTCTTGACTCTGATTGTAGCGGCAGGACCGTCCTTGATACTGAAGCCGATTTCGCCGTCAACCATCTGCTGAGCGGAGAACTTACCGATAGCATCGTTGTTGCCTATCTGAGCGATTGCAACGGAGATTGTGTAAAGCATAAGCTGAGTGCTGATGTTGAAGAATTCTTCATTCTCAAGGTCAGCGGGATCGGGACGCATATACTTGTTAAGCAAATCGGTGAGCTTTGTGAAATCCTTAAGCAGGAAACCGATTTTTGTGAATCCCTTTGAGGGGATGGGGGTAACGGTACCGTCAATAAGACCGTTGAACTTTTCGCAGGAGCTGAAGGGAAGCTTAACGTCGCAGTTCTTGCAGCCCTGTTCCATTCTGCACTTGCCGTTTTTGAAGGTAATTGTTGCGCTGGGACCGCCTTTAACCTCAAAGCCGATGGAAACGGGCTTTTTATTGGTAAGAAGAGCGGGAGCTTCGGGAGCGAGCTCACAGAGATTTTCAAGTGTGCCCAGCACTGCATACATGTTTATGTACGCAAGGGTTCTTGAGTCAACCATTGTTCTTGAATCAACCAACTTTATTTCCTCCTTGTTGTGTAATATATGGCGCCGCTTGTCAGCTAAGCGGAATATTCAGTTAATTTTAACAAGTATTATAAAAAAAGTCAACAAGTTTAATATACTTTAGTCAATTTTACGCATTAACAACCATAAATTCTATCATTTTTGCTGCATTTGCGGCAGCAGCAGGTAAAAACTGAGCGTAGCTTATATGCGCCTGCTCGTCTGCGGAATCGGAAATTGCCCTTACCACAGCAAAGGGTACACCGTTGGTGTGGCACACCTGACCGATAGCCGCACCCTCCATTTCGCACGCAATGGCGGAAAAGTGCCCTACTATATAGTCCTTTTTGCCTGCGTCGGCTATAAACTGGTCGCCCGATGCAATAACGCCCTTGATAGTTTTTACTCCCTCAAAATCCGCCGCACATTTTAGAAGCTTCTCAACAGCTTTTTCGTCGCAGGGAATGTTGATGATATTGATTCCCGATATAAATCCGACCTCATCGCCGAGGGGGGAAGTATCCATATCGTGCTGCACAACGCTTTCGGCTACTGCGATATCACCTACGGAAAGCTCTTTTGTAAGCGTGCCGCCAACGCCTGTGTTTACAATCAACTCGGGAGAATAGCCGAGTATCATAGCCTGAGCGCACATTGCAGCCGCCACCTTGCCGATGCCGCACACAGCGGTAACAATCTGCCTGCCGTGAAGCGTGCCGCTTACAAATTCAATGCCGCCGAGAGTCTTTTTTTCCGTATCATGCATGAGCTCTCTTATTGCGGAAATCTCGATTTTCATAGCGCCGATAATTCCAATCATATCCAACACTTCCTTAATGATTTTTTATGATTTTACCATATTTTTTAGCGTATGGCAATATTTTCGCCTGAATGTGACAAAGCTTTTTATACGCTTTTAACATTGACCAATTGTAAATTTTATGTTAAAATTACAAAGATTGCAGTTTAATAAAACTCAAAAAAATTCAGAATAAGGAGTTATCGAAATGAAAAACACGGCAAAGCGTATTACTGCTCTCCTTTTCGCATTTCTTATTGTCCTTCTCACCTTTGCGGCAGGCGCATCAGCTCTCCTTGTTACGGGAGATTCCTTCGCCGTAACGATTGACGGCGCCACAGATGAAATCACCGTAGGCTCTCAGCTTCAGCTTACCGCCACCATCACCGTGCCTGCTGACAGCGAACTTACAGAAGAGGATTTTGAAGTAGAGTGGGAAAGTGAATTTCCTGACTTCGCAACCGTTGACGCTGACGGCAAGGTTACCGCAAAAGCAATAGGTAAAACCACCATTACCGCCACTATTGAAGACCCCGACGGTTTCGAGAAAGAAGCTTCCTATGTAATCTACTGCATCCGCAAGGAAAACATTATCCATAACACGCTTGAAAACAAAGCAATCCTCGGCTACCGTTACCATTATGCCGACGATTATTACTACACCGATGACAGAGACTGCTGGCAGTCAAAGTTCGGCTTTCTCAATGCTTTTGACCTTGTATGCCCCTACATTCTTCTTGAGTATGACTATATACGCACTCATTTTGACTACGGCGACAGATCATGGATGATTCAGCTCTGGAAGGGTCAGTACGGCATGGTTTTCTACGGAAGTGAAATCGGTGTTTACTGCCGCGACAAGCTTGCAGAGGGCGAAGAAATCACAGCCTTCACCCATTATAACTGCTGCATTTCGGAGTATGACAGACTCGGCATGGAAATGTCCCTTTACTGGGATGAGAAAAATGACGGCAACTATGTTTACCAGTTCAGCCGCCCCTACGATAAGTATTGGTGGTGCACAGGCTTCAAGTCAGGCCATCTCTGGCAGACCGAGCCTGCAAACGAGCTGAGAATGGTTTCCAGAATCGACCTCAAGGATGAGGTGATGGCTGATGCTTTCACCGCAGCTCTTGAAAACTGCGGATTCAGAAGATCCGACAATGTAAACAGGCTTGCGCTTGACTCCTTCCATCAGGACGGTGCAACCGTAAACCTTGTATGGCAGAACATTTCCGAGGCTGAAAGCTCAGTTGTTGTAAAGGCAACAATCGGTTCCCTTATTGCAACAGGCTCATTCGGAGCAATCCTCCTTATTCTCGCATTTATGGCTATTTCCGCCTTCTCTTTCCTCTTCTTCTTTGTTCTTTAATTTATAACCGCTTACCCGAAAAGGTATCCTGCCTTTTCGGGTATTTTATTTGTAAATCTTTTTTTAATGAACATAATATTTGTTATATTATATTGACC
This sequence comes from Acutalibacteraceae bacterium, assembly GCA_045533875.1. Taxonomy (GTDB): domain Bacteria; phylum Bacillota; class Clostridia; order Oscillospirales; family Acutalibacteraceae; genus CAG-177. The sequence goes on from JAZSIQ010000065.1 coordinate 3,567, forward strand.
CGTTTCATTAAAAATGGTATACTGAAATATCAATTGTTTGAGGTGCTGTATATATGTTTATAATTTCACCGTCAGTTCTCGCAAGCGATTTTTCACGCCTGGGCGAAGAGGCTGCCGCTGTTGAAAAATGCGGCGCACAATACCTGCATCTTGATGTTATGGACGGCTGCTTTGTGCCCAACATTTCCATGGGTCCCTGCGTAATTTCAAGCATCCGCTCCCATTCCAAAGCGGTTTTTGATGTTCACCTTATGATTGAACACCCTCTCAGATATATTGAGGATTACGTAAAGGCCGGTGCCGATATAATAACCTTCCATTTCGAGAGCTCCTCCCCCGCTGAGGAAACCGTGGATAAAATCCTCTCCTGCGGCTGCAAGGCAGGAATATCAGTTAAACCCGGCACTCCCGTTGAATCGGTTTTTCCCTTGCTGGATAAACTTTGCATGGTGCTTGTGATGACCGTTGAGCCCGGCTTCGGCGGCCAGAAATTCATGGACTCAACCGTTGAAAAAATAACAGCCCTGCGCCGTGAAATCAAGCGCAGAGGGCTGAATGTTGATATTGAGGTAGACGGCGGCATCAACGAAGAAACCGCCGCCGCCGCAACCCGTGCAGGTGCAAATGTGCTTGTTGCAGGCAGCTCTGTTTTCGGAGCTCAGGACCGTGCCAAGGCCGTAGCTGACCTTCTGCGTGTTGCGCAGGAGAATCCTTACTGCGGATAACCCCCGAGCCTTTCAACCGCCTCCCCCTCAGCAAGCAGAGCCCAGTGCTCCCTTGTGTGAGCGCAGCAGGCATCGCCGCGCACGGCGATGCATCCGTACTCGGATAAAAAGCGTTTTACTGCGGCAAAATCGTAATCTCCGCAAATCATCAGGCGGTATCTGCCCGAATTTTCATACAGACTGCTGTGCGCTGCTGAAATCAGCCTCTCGGGGAATACCCTTGCGCTGTCCATCAGGTCGGAAAGGGATGTGAATTCAAAAATTCCGCTTTGCTCCCTGCCGCCGAGTGTCTTTATGTAAAATCCGCTTTTGCCCGACTGCTCAAGCATGGTAAAAAGCACCATGCACCCTCCGCTTATTTCGGGCACCGCTTCAATCATCATCCGCCTTGACGGGTCTATATCCCTGCCGAGCTCCCTGCCTGCTTTTTCGAGCAGGGCCCATATAACTCTGCGTGTCTCGGCAGAGGAATAATTCATTTCCTCATACGTTATATCAAGGCTTCGCATATCCTCGGGCGTAAGCTCAATTATAATTTTGTCATCCGTGGGTGATGCAATCTTCAAAGCTCTTCCTCCTTTAAAACCATCAAAAGCTTTCGTTCATTAATATTATAATATTACCCGTACATGCTGTATGCAATGCAAAAAACTTGGAAAGTGAGGTGTTTTTTTGGCTGCTCAGAATATGAAAAAGAAAAAATCCGTAAGTGCTTCACGCTATTTCGGTGAATACCTTCTCATGCTCCTCGGTCCTGCGATAATGGCAGGCTATTACTGCGGCGAAAGAGCGCTTCTTGTAATGCTTGTCAGCATTCTGTCCGCCTGCGGAGCTGACCTTGCCGGCGGTCTGCTCTTCTATAATAAAATTACGCTTAAGGATTTGTGTGCGGTATACACGGGCGCCGCAATCTCGCTCATGATGCCGTCCACGGTGCCGCTCTATATACCCGCAATCGCCTCTGTTTTCTCAATGCTTGCGGTTAAAATACCCTTTGGCGGTGCACTCAAAACGCCCGTTGTACCTGCGGCGGCAGGCTTTGCGTTTGCCTGCGTTTGCTTCTCGGAGCAGATTTTTACATTCCCTCCCTCGGCAACCTCTGCCTCGGGTCAGTTTGTAAGCGGAGTTTCGCTTGCGGCAATGCTGCACAGCAGCAGCTCAATGAACATTGACCTTATCAGCGCTGCGGACATTCTTTCGGGCAGCGTTTCGGGACCCATGGGCACAGGATGTGCCGTGGTGCTTCTCGGCTGTGCCGTTTTTCTGATAATAAGACGCAAGCCCTGCGTTATGAACATTCTCGGCTTTCTTGCCACCTGCACCGTCATGGCGATTATTTTCCCCCGAGTCAATACGGGCATACTCTCAAGCGTAGTGCTTGAGCTTTGCTCGGGCTCTCTGCTTTTTGCGGCGGTGTTCCTTGTTACCGACCCGTCAAACTCCGCCAAATCTCCGCTTGACAGGCTCGGCTACGGCATTTATTGCGGCATACTCTGCATGATTACAAGATATTTCGGAGTTTACGAAGAGGGTGTCTGCTTTGCAATTATCCTTGCAGGCTGCTCCTGGCAGAGTGTAAGCAACGGTATCCTGACCCTTGCAACGCTCGTTCTCTCCCTTAAGAAACCCGACAGAAAGGGGGCGGCACAATGAGCGAAAAAAAGAACAGAAAAAGCGTTAAAGGCATGGTTCTTAAGGGTGCGTGGATTTTTAATCCCGTGCTTATACAGACCGCAGGCATCTGCCCTGCCGTTGCCGCTTCAACCGATTTTATATCGGCACTTTATTTTACGGTTCTTTTTACCGCCATCACCTTTCTTACCTGCTTTGTGGCATGCGCCGCACTAAAAAAAGTTCCCCGTTGGGTAAGGGTTGCGGTTTATATGATTCTCGGCATAGCCGTGATTTTCCCTGCGCTCAGGTTGAGCGAAGTACTGGGGGTCGGTATAAATGCAAGAATTCAGGTTTACCTGCCCCTGCTTGCCGTCAACTCCGTAACAGCGGTGCACTGTGAGCAGTATTCCGTAAAACACACCGTTAAAGAATCCATGATTGATGCCTTTGCAGTCTGCCTCGGCTTCGGCGCCGTGCTCCTGCTCACAGGCGCAATAAGAGAAATTCTTGCTTATTCATCAATAGCCGCCGTACCCCTCAACCTGCCCGTAAAGCTTTCCGGCATGGTGCTCCCCTTCGGCTGCTTTATCATTCTCGGCTATCTTGCCATGTTCCTTCGTTGGTACATTTCCAAATATCATCCCAAATACCTTGAGCTCACATCCATAAAAATTAAAGAAACCGAACTCAGCCTCAGGAAAGAAAAAGAGGACTCCTCCGATTATGAAAACGAAAACGGTGATTTGCCTGACGAGCCCGTAAGCTTTAAGCAGGAAGAGCCCGTAAACACCGAGCCTGAGGAAGTTGTTTTTGACGATATGTGGACCCCCGAAGCGGAGGAAAAACGTCTGTCTGAAGAAAAGCAGCGTAAGATTGACGAACTTCTTGCTTCCCTTGAACAGGAAACACAAAACCTCGGCAAGCAAAACAATGAACAGTAAAGGAGGAAACCCGTATGAATTGGTTTGGCGATTTGCTCATTACCGCCTTGTATACCGCTTTTGTGCAAAACCTTGTTTTCAGCGGCGGCTACGGCGCAAGTGAGGCGCTCAGGCTTTCATATAAGCCACGCAAGCTTTTCGCTTTCGCTATAATGATTTCATGCTTTTCCGTTTCCACCTCTGCCCTGTGCCATGCGGCGGACCGTTTTTTCCTCGGTAATCACTTTTCCGTATCCATCCGTATGCTTGTTTATTCGGGCATACTTGCCGCGGTTTATCTTATCGCCGCCGTAATTTTCAAATTCATACTCAGGGCATCCAACCATTTCCTGAGCACACTCGGAATGGCTGCGCTCAACACAATGGTGCTTGCCATACCGTTTCTTAACCAGCGCTCCGCTTATTCGTTTGCGGACAGTATCGGCTCAGGCCTCGGCGCAGGCGTAGCTTTCATAATTGCCGCCGTGCTCATAGCGAGCGGTGTGCGCAACATCAGCAGAAACGAAAAAATTCCCGAAGCCTTCAAAGGCACTCCCGCCATGTTCCTTTATGTGGGTCTGCTTTCGCTTGCTTTCACAGGTTTTTCGGACAGTACGATTTTTTCCTGATACGGAGGCATATACATGAATAAAAGAGGTAAAATCAAAAAAACCTATAAACCCTCCGAGCGTGAGAGCATTACCGAATTTTCCACCACCTTCGGAGTAGGCTCAAGCTACGAAAAGCGCATGAAAAGGCAAAGAATCCTTACTACCCTCGCCGTTGTTTTCGGCACGCTTTTTCTGATTTACATGGGCTTCTTCATAACCGAGCTTTTTATTGACATTACCGAATTACCCGTTTGAGGAGAACACCATGAAAAAAAGGCAGAGCATTGTATTCAAAACCGAAAAGCAGCACCACACGGGAAGCCTGAAAAGGTTTTCCGCAATACTGCTTGCCATCCTTATTGTAGGCGGGTCAATTTCGTTTCTATTTTTCCTTAAAAACTACAATTTTGATTTAAGCGCCGCCTTCGGTGACGGCAGGGAGGAGACCGAAACTGTTATACAGACGGTTGACACTGCCGAAGCAGGCGAACTCAATCTTGATATGCTTTTGTACTGTTCCTCTTCGGATGATACAACGCTCAGATTTGTGTGCATCATGCGCACTCAGATACCCGAAAACCGCATCACGATGCTTGCTCTGTCGCCCGATTCCACCGCCACATTCAACGGGGTTACAGGCACCCTTTCTCACTTCTTCAAGCAGGGCGGCGCTCCGAAGCTTATTGATGCCGTTGAACAGCAGACCTCAATCCGCGCCCAAAGATACATCGGCGCTTATGATGAGGATTTCAAATCAGCAGTAAACCATTTCGGCGGATTCACCGTAAACGTTGAGTCCTCCGTTGAATACAGAGGCAGCGATTTTACCCTCATTCTCCCCTCGGGCACGCAATCCATGAGGGGCGATATTCTCCATAAATATCTGCGCTACCTGCTCACTCAGGGCAGTGACGGCGTTCACAGACAGGCTGTTGTGCTGCTTGAAGCGGTTGAAGCCATGCTGGCTCCCTTAAGGGCTGAAAAAATCAGCTCCGATTATTCGTATATTGCAAACCGTCTTTATACCGATATTTCAATAGTTGATTTTTCCTCGCACTCTCAGATGATAAGCGATATGATGGCAGGCGATATAACCTACATCTCGGTTTCCTCGCCCGAATACCTTGAAGACTGATTTATATGAAAAAATTCATTTTATTTGTGCTTCTTCTTGCGGCGGCAGCCTTGTGTGTTGTTTTCGCCGCAGGCAGACTTCCCGATTACGAAGCAGGAAGCGAAACGGTTGTTTCAGCTTCACTCTCATCGGAATTCACCGCTGACGAAGAAACGGAGCAATCCGAAGCTTCAACCGAAAGCGACGTTGTTTTCCTGCCCGAGTTTGCAAGCCCCTCAAGGTATTATTATGACAGACTCAGCGAAAATGAAAAAGAGGCTTACGACCGTATACTTGATAAAATCATCGCCATGCCCGAGAAAATAAGGATTCCACGCATTGACCGTGAGGAGCTCAACAATGTTTTCACCGCCCTGCATTATGACAATCCCCTGCTTTTCTTTGTGGGCTCAAACTGCAGAGTAAGCACGGTGGGCTTTTTGAGCTATTTTCAGGTTGATTACACAATGAGCTACAGTGAATATCTCTCCGCTATACAGGAAGTGGAAGCTGCGGCGGACTCTCTTCTCGCATCGCTCACCGACCCTCAGGATGAATGGCTGTGCGAATACGAGCTTCACAACGCGATTATAAACTCCTGCAAATACAACGCATATTCCGAGTACGATTCCTCGGTTTACGGTGTGCTCTGCCTTAAAAACGCATCCTGCGAAGGGTATTCCAAAACCATGAAATACCTGCTTGACCGCCTCGGGATTGAGGCTTATGTGCTCTCAGGCGTTGCCACGGATGTTGACGGCAACAGCGATTTGCACATGTGGAATATAGTAAAAATCAACGGTGAATACTCTCACCTTGACGTTACATGGGATGACCCGTCGGGCGATGAAGATTCGCTTTTATACACCTATTTCAACCTTACCGATTCCGAAATCTGCCTTGACCATTCGGATTGGAGCTTTGATTACGACTGCCTTTCGGGGCAGAATAATTACTACAGGGTCAAGGGACTGTATTTCGATTCTTTTTCAAGCGCTGAAAAAGAAATAATCGCCGCCGAAACCGCAAAAAGTCTTAATGCAGGCAACAAGAGTGCTGAATTCAGATTTGCCACCCGTGAGGTTTTTTCAAAGGCGAAGGACCGTCTGTTTGACGGGCAGGAAATATACGGGATTCTTGAAGATACCGCCAAAATGTGTGATACCCAAATCAAGCTCAATTCCGTAGAATATTCAATTAACGATTTATTCCTTATAATAACCGTAATTCCCAAATCCCAGGAGGTATGAGCTGTGGATAAACAGAGAATTGAAAAAGCAGTAAGAGAAATTCTTATTGCCATAGGCGAGGATCCTGACAGAGAGGGCCTTGTTGAAACTCCCGCAAGAGTTGCCAGAATGTATGAGGAGATTTTTGCAGGGCTTGAAAATGACCCCAAAAAACACCTCAAAATCTTTAACGAAGAGAATAATCAGGAAATGGTGGTAGTGCGTGATATTCCGCTTTACTCCATGTGTGAGCATCACCTTATCCCCTTTATGGGCAGGGCACACATTGCCTACATCCCCTCTGGCGGTAAGGTTATAGGACTCTCCAAGCTTGCCAGAATTGTGGACACTTTCGCAAAACGTCCTCAGCTTCAGGAAAGACTCACGGCGCAGATTGCCGATTTCCTTTCGGACGAGCTTTCCCCTCTCGGCGTTGCCGTGGTAATTGAGGCAGAGCATCTTTGCATGACCATGCGAGGCGCAAGGGCATCAGGCTCACAGACTCAGACCTCGGCTCTCAGAGGAATTATGCGCTCCGATGCAAAAACAAGGGCAGAAGTTATGTCTCTTCTCCACGGAGGCAACCGCTGATGAAGCATCTTAATGCAGGCAATTTCCGCCTTGAGCTCGGCAGAAAAACCTATGTGATGGGCATTCTCAACTTCACCCCAGATTCCTTCTCGGACGGCGGTGATTATTTCAGCGCACAGAAAGCGGCTGAGCGTGCGGCGCAGATTGAAGCCCTCGGCGCAGATATAATTGATATCGGCGCAAACTCCACACGCCCCGGCGCTGAAATTCTCAGCGCAAAAAACGAGCTTTTAAGGCTTGAAAGTGCGCTCCCTTCCGTCTGCGGTGCGGTGAATCTTCCTGTTTCCGTTGATACCTTTTACCCCGAATGTGCAGAGTATGCACTCAAAACAGGAGCGAGTATAATCAACGATGTAAGCGGCAGCTTCAATCCCGAAATTGCACAGCTTGTAAAGGCATACAATGCTGCTCTGGTTGTTACCCATAACCCCTGCGGTGCATCCGAAGTGCAGGATTACAACGGCTCTGTTGTAGCCGCCGTAAGGGCATTTTTTCTTGACTGTATTCAGAAAGCGGCGCAATGCTCTCTGCCGCTTGAGTCGCTGTGCCTTGACCCGGGAATCGGCTTTGGCAAAAGCGAGGAGGATAATCTTGAAATCATCCGAAACCTTAATTGGCTTAAAATAAATCCCTGCTCCCTGCTTTTTGCCGCATCACGCAAAAGGGTTACCGCTCTCAACCGTACCGACCCGAAGCAGAGGGATTTTTCAACCGTCAGCGTGAATACCGCCGCAATTGCAGGCAGCGCTGACATAATCAGAGTTCACAACATCACGGCGGGGGTTGACTGCGCAAGAATGGCAGACAAAATCTACCGCCGAAACGGAGAATACAATGGATAAAATTATAATCAGCAATCTTGAAATTTTAGCCTACCACGGTGTAAACGAAGAGGAGAAAATCAACGGTCAGGTGTTTGCGCTTGATATCGAGTGCACTGCGGATTTATCTGCCGCCAGAACGAGCGACTGCCTTGACGATACCGTAAGCTACGCAAAAATCATAAAGCTTGTAAGAAGTGTTTTTATACTTGAGAAAAACGACCTCATCGAGCGTGCCGCTCAGAGGACGGCACAGGCAATCCTTGATGAATTTGATAAACTGCAAAGCGTTAAAATCCTGCTCAAAAAGCCGCACGCACCCATAAGGGCAAACTTTGACTATGTTGCGGTGGAAATAACACTCGACCGAGGTGACGTGCGATGAAAAAAGCCGTTATTGCGCTCGGCACAAATATCGGTTCACGCGTTGAAAATCTTCGCTCGGCAACAGCCTCGCTATCCCTTTTACCAGAAACCAAGGTTGCAGCCGTTTCCCGTGTATACGAAACCGCACCCGTAGGGTACGAAAATCAGGCGGATTTTCTCAATGCCGCCGTGCTTGTTGAAACGGGGCTTTCCGCTCACGCTCTGCTGGGCGCCTGCCTCGGCATAGAAGCGGCACTCGGCAGACTGCGCACAATAAAAAACGGGCCAAGGATTATTGACCTCGACTTGCTTTTATATGAGGATTTCACCTGTAACAGCGCCGAGCTCACCGTACCTCACCCGAGAATGGGTGAGCGTGCCTTTGTGCTCTATCCCCTTGCAGACCTTTTCCCTGACCTGAACGCTCTCGGTTATGCGTTCACCCTGCCTGAGGCAGACGGTGTAAGAGTAACCGATTTAACTATCAACGAATGAGAGGCATCACAAATGACTCAAAGACTTTATTTTGACGATGCATATTTAACCGAATTCACCGCCACCGTAACCTCCTGCGAAGAAGCAAAAAAAGGCTATGCCGTGACACTCGATAAATCTGCATTTTTCCCCGAAGGCGGCGGTCAACCGTGCGACCTTGGCATAATCGGCGGCTCCGTTGTTCTTGATGTGCAGGAAAAAGGCGGCGAGGTTTACCATTACTGCGAACTGCCCCTTGAAGTCGGAAGCCGGGTTGAATGCTCGGTTGACTTTGCCCGCCGTTTCCTTTTTATGCAGCTTCACACGGGTGAACATATCTTCTCGGGCTTCATTCATGCCCTTACGGAGCTTGACAATGTGGGCTTTCATATAGGCAGCGAAAATGTTACCGTCGATTTCAACGGACCCGTAACAGAAGAACAGCTTCTTGAAGCTGAAAGATGCTCCAATGAGGTTATATGGAAAAACATTCCCGTAAAAGCCCTCTATCCCTCAAAGGATGAACTTTCAACCATTGATTACCGCAGTAAAAAAGAGATTGAGGGTCAGGTAAGGCTTATCGAAATCCCCGGTGCCGACCTTTGCGCCTGCTGCGGCACTCATGTAAAGCTGACGGGCGAAATCGGCATGATTAAGGCAGTCGGAATGATGAATTACAAATCAGGCGTACGCATCACTTTGCAGATAGGCATGCGTGCCCTTGATGATTACACGGCGATAAACAAAGCTGTCCACGAAGCCTCTGCCCTGCTTTCCTCAAAGCCGCTTGAGCTTGCGGGAGCAATAGAAAAGCTCTATTCACAGCTCGATGAAAAGAAGGCTGAGATTGCCGCTCTCAACAAGAAAATTAACGCTTACATCTGCCAGTCCGTGCCCGAAAACAGCGATAAATACTGCGTTTTCATTGACTCTGCGGATGCGAACGAAGCAAGAAATCTCTGCGATGCTCTGTGCGAAAAGGTGCGTGTAGGAGCTGTTTTTGCACTCAGCGGCGAAAACTGCAAATACTGCGTCGGCAGCCGCAATTCTGACGTGCGTGAAATCGGCAAAATGCTCAACTCCGAGTTCAACGGCAGAGGCGGCGGACGCCCCGAAATGGTGCAGGGAAGCTTCACCGCAAGCCGTGAAAACATTGAAAATTTCTGGAATTCTCTTTAATGAATACAAAAAAATCAGCCGCTCCGATTTTACCCGGAGCGGCATTTTTGCGCTTGTTTTATTGAATTATTTGTAGAGGGGGCCGTAGTTTTCGCAAGCTCTGAAATCTGCGCCTTCAAGGTCCTTTGTGCCGAATGCACCCCATGCTGCGGGGCGGAAAATCTTCTCTTCGGGAACATTGTGAAGAGCTACGGGGATACGGAGCATTGATGCCATGGTGATGATATCAGCGCCGATGTGGCCGTAGGAGATAGCGCCGTGGTTAGCGCCCCAGTTGTTCATAAGGTCATAAGCTGACTTGAAGGGACCTTCGCCTGTGCATCTG
>JAZSIQ010000162.1:0-11218 GCA_045533875.1 Acutalibacteraceae bacterium
GTTATTCCCGCAGACATCCGTAACGAATCAATGCCCTACTGCGAATGGAAAAACGGCTACCGAGCAGAGGCTATGATAGGTGTTGCACAAACAACAATTGCAAAGCTTCAGATGGCTGTTATGGGCAGTATCAACAGCCTCGTTCTTAAGGGTATCGGTTATGTTCAGGGAGCTACTGTCGGAACACAGACCGACAGAACAAAATGGTGGATTTTCGCTCTCGGTACAGGCGTTCCCATCATCACGGGTGCTCTCGGTATCATTCCCAAGCTTTTCTATCCCATTACGGCTGAAAAGCGTAACCTTATGTATGCCGAACTTCGTGAAAGAAGAAGCAAGGTTGCCGACAGAATGAATAAGGCAACAACCGCTGAAGAGGTTGCAGAAATCGCAGATTCACAGTTTATTGTTAAATAATCAAAATAAAACGGGCAGTATCAATTCAGAATTGATACTGCCCGTTGTGCTGTTTATTCAAAAAGTGTTTTTGTGCCTGCGTTGTAATCCCAGGGCTTGAATCCTGCTTCTATGGCGGGGCTGTTGAGTGCGAGGGTGAAATCGTGGTTTTTGGCATCCTTGAAGAGTGGGTCTGCAAAAACGGCGTTGTTATAGTATCCTCTTGCTACCATTGACGGTATTGATTTTCTTTCAAAGAAGCTCATAGAGTCACCTGAATATACGGTTGCTCCGTTCTCGTAATCCCAATAAATATTGCTGTCATCAACAAACCAATCAGGGTCCGTTAAAAGAGCGTACATTGTGGCATTATCGGTTACAAGGATGTTGTTGGTAAGAGTAAGAGCATTGTGATCACTGTACTTCGTGATTCTGAATGCACCTTCTTCACCGAGAGCGAAAATGTTGTTTCTTATAACGTTGTCTTTGCCGTAGTGCTGATGGAAGGTCTGCGATGAGCAATCGTAAACAAGGTTGTTTTCAACAAGCATACCGCTTGAGCCCTCATCAAGGTAGATGCCCCAGCCGCCGTAACCGTAGCTGCCTTCATCGCAACCGACGTTGTGGATTACGTTTCCTGAAATTACCGTGTCAGGCTGAATGCCGAGGGTGTAAATTCCGCCCATAACGGAAAGCCAGCCGTTGCCGATATCATAAATAAGGTTGTTGCAGATTTTAATGTTGTTGGTAGGGTTATTACCGTAGCCCCAGGTCCAACCTACGGAGATTCCTGTGTACCAGCCTTCGTGGATTTCGTTGTTGGAAAGCTCGCAGTCAATTGCGTTAGTGAGGAGAATGCCTATTGCGTTGTTGAAAATTCTGCCGTATTTGGTGATGTGGCAATCTGTTACAACAATGTTTTTGGTTGTTGCAGGGACAACACCATAATCGCCGTGAATAAATATTGCGTTTGCGCCGATTTCATTAAATTCGGAGCTCTCAACGGTGCAGTTTTTGGAAGCGCTTTCAAATTTCAACGCTGTGTAAGATATGTTTTTGAAAAGACAGTCAACAAAACAGATCGATTCAGAAGCAACGATATTGATTGCGGCAGGTGTTTCAAAGGCTGCCTGGGTATGGTTGGAGTTATAGTTTAGATTTTTAAACAGGGGATGACTTGAGGGAAACTCGTTGTTATAAGTTCCGTCTGTTTTTCCTATGTAATCCCAATCCGTGCATTCAAAGTTTATTCCGCGGAAGGAAATGTTTTTGACATTATTCATAGCAAGGAGCTTTTCGGTTTTGCCGGCGTAAAGAACGGTGTTTTCAACAGTGTCTCCTGCTTCGGGGATATAGTATAATTTGCCTTCGCTTCGGTCAAGGTACCATTCACCGGGCTGGCTGAGTGCTTCCCTTACGTTTTCGAAAACATAATTATCGTCAACTCTTACGGTCATTGCTGTGGGCTTCTGAGTTTCAACTCTTCCCGTAGAGGTGTCTATTGAATGAAGCGGAAGCAGTTCATCACACCAGAAATGCATAATTCTTACGTCAACGTCCTTGATATTGCTGAAATCAAGAATATCCTGCGTGTGTGCGTAAAACACAGCTGAGTTTGTGAAGAAGTTTGCTTCGCTGTCAGGAACCATTGCTTCATCGGTTTTTGGGTCTGCAATTTTAAATACATCTGTTTTGGGATAATTCGGGCGGGCAAGCCTTTTTCCGTCTTTGAAAAGGGAATGGAAATAATCTTCGTCGGAATTAATTTCAACGTTGGCTACAAACGCATCAACACCGTTTACGGTGCCTTCGCTCCAGCCTGAAATTTCCGTTGCGCCTGTAAACGAAACCTCTTCATCGGGATATGAACGGTAAACTACGTTGCTTCTGTCTTCGGCGGTAAATTCGACGGTATCTTCAATAAAGTATGACCCTTCCCTGAACCATACGGTAACCGTTTTATCCGAAGTGTCGGATTTAAGGAGTTCCTTAGCTTTTTCAAGGGTTTTCAAAGGGGCTTCAAGGGTGCCGGGGTTATTATCGTCACCGTCAGGGGAAATGATAAGATCGTTGCTGTCCACAACGAACTCTCCTTCATCAAAGGCGGTTTTAACCTGCTCTGTTGCTTCACCAAATTCTGGAACAACAGGGTCGGGCGGGAAGAGGATAAGCGAAACCATTGTGACAATACTGAGCAGAACTGCCCATATTCTTGAGAAAACAGCACTCATAAAATCAACCTTCCTTTATTTGTTTTAAGAATGAAGTAAATATACCACTAAAAAAGAATAAATTCAAGGTGTGATTTATATGCTTCGTTTGATTTTTCGCAATGGTGAAAAAGTTATGGGTTGATTTATGGCTGATATAATGGTATATTTTAAATAATAGTTTATTTAAAATCTGTATTCTTAAAGGAGAGTGCAAAATGAAAACGGTAATCAAAAAGGCAATTGCCGTTGTGCTTTGCGCAGCTATGCTTATTTCTGCAAGCATGGTGGGTGCTCTTGCGGCAACCGAAACTGAATGCGGCGGAAACTGCGGGCATTCACCCGTAATCGTTCTCCCCGGCATCAATCATTCACCTACTTATCTTTATGACGAAGCTGATAAACCCGTTATGAACGGTGACAGTCAGGTGGGCGGCACGCTTCTCATTCTCAATGAAGCGGCACTTTCCGCAAAAGCAATTATAAAGGTTGCGGCAAGTGCTCTTGCGACTATTGCTTTGCAGACAAACATCGGGCTTGACAGAGTTGCTTACGATTTGGTTTGTGACCTCTTCAAGTATCAAAGATGTGATGAAAACGGCGATCATGTTGAAAATCTTCAGACCCAGAGGTGGAACCACTCTCTTGAGCGCATGACTCAGGACGAACTTGACTGGACTTACAGAATGGTCCCCATGAAAGCCCTTGTTGATGAAATCGGTGAGGACCATGCGTATTTCTTCACCTTCAACCTTGTGGGTGACCCCTTGAATTCCGCTGATGACCTTGATGAATATATTGATATGGTTAAAGAGCAAACGGGGCACGATAAGGTTACGCTGCTGCCCGTAAGCCTCGGCGGCACAGTTCTTACCGCTTATCTCGACAAGTACGGACACGGCAAGATTGACCAGATTGTAAATGCGGTTGCCTGCCTTGACGGTACGGACATTGTTGCCGATTTCTATGCAAGGGAATGGCGCCTTGATGACGAATATCTTTATCACGAGTTCATTTCAAAAATCTTTGTTGAATCGGAAGGCAGCCCCACTCTCGGATATCTTATTAACTCTCTTCTCCACATTGTGCCCCGTTCGGGAATTAATGCACTCCTTTCGGGTGCGATGAGCGGTATTCTTGACACGCTGATGTTAAACTGCCCTCAGTTCTGGGCTATGCTTCCTTCATACAGATACGAAGCTCTTGCGAAAAGATATCTCTCCGACAAGCCTGTTCTCAAGGAAAGAACAGACCGTTTCCAGGAAGCAAGACTTGACCTTAAGCAGAACATTCTTGATGCGGTAGCGGACGGTGTGCGAGTAAACTCCATTGCAGGCGCAAACCTTGACCTCGGCGAGGAGATGTATACATATTTCAATATTGTTGCATCGGCAGAAAAGATAAATTCTGACGGTATAGTCAATCTTACCTCAACAACATTGGGAGCAACGGGTGCGGCAGGCAAAAACACTCTTGATGATGTTGATTATGAAAAGAACATTTACTGTGACAATCCTGACCATAACCATGTTTCAGCCGACAATATGGTTGATGCTTCAACTGCAATTCTCCCTGAGAATACATGGGTTTTCCTTAATCAGCACCATGAAGTAGGTTATAACGATGTTGTTCTTAACCTTGCAAAGGCGATTATTCTCGGAGATGTAACTGATGTCAATGATAATCCCGAAAAATATCCTCAGTACAACGGTCCCTGTCAAACGAGGGATATACGCCGCTGGACACTTCCCGATGCAAAGAAGATTGACCAGTCAACTCTCAGCGCAGAGGATAAGGCTGAGCTTAATGCAGCTATGGCACAGGCGCAAGAAGCTCTCGGAATGACAGTGGCAGACCAGGAAAAGGTAAAGGCTGCAGAAGACAGACTCAGAGCCATTCTTCATAAGGTCGGAGCGGAAGGCTATGAGAATATTGAGCCTGAAAAAGAGTCACCGCTTGATGCGGTATTTGAGAAAGTCACCTATGCAATGAGCAAGGGCTCACTTTTCCTCTTCGGCGCAGGCAGCCCTGTTGACAGAATCCTTTCTCCCATAAGGTCGTTGTTTTAATCTGAATTTCAATTAATTCCACAATTATAATGAAGCAAGGTCTTGCCTTATTAAAGACAAGACCTTGCATTTTTTGTTATTATTTAACGCTGTCGTATATTTCGTAGAAGTTTCCTATAAATGCGGTTGCCGCACCTTTTCCATAGGAAATAAGGCACCATGTGTCGCTGTCAAATTCGCCTGAGCCCTCGTTGTACTGCAGACCTGCAAGAACATAGTTGGCAGGGTTTGCAACATATCCTGCCGCATCGTTCATAAGGTCCATAATGATAATATCTTCGCCTGTGTATTCCCTTATCGGAGCAAGATCAAAGCCCTGAGCACCGTTACCGCCGAGAAGAAGCTCTCCGAAGGTTTCACCGGGGCTCATATAAACTTTCATATTGTCACCGATTTCGAGATATCCTACCTCTGAAACCGTATAATGTCTGCCCCAATTATCCTTGAGAACAAAGTTGTCCGCAACAGATGTTTTGCCGAGGAGAGTGATGATTTTGTTATCAATTTCCACGGTGAACTGCTTGAGCTTTATGTTAAGAACAGGCTTTACTTCTTCCGCCTCTACTGTTTCAAGCCCCTCGTACCATACGGTGTAATCCTGCTGACCGTTGTATTTTTCAATGCCGAGTCTGTCGCCCGTAGCTTCGTTGAGATTGATTCTTTCAGCTTCGGTCATGTTCATGCCAAGGAGAATGTAGCCTATTTCATAGCCGTAACGTACAGCAGTGTAATGGGAGTTTCCGTCAATTCCGTCACCCGAATAATGTCTCGAAGAGGTAACGGTGGAAACATTTCCCTGAATGAAAATAAAATTGTAACCTGCAGCGTTCATAACCTTTTCGGCATACCAGATGAAATCTGCCGTAAACTTTTTGTCAAAGGAAAGAGGCTTGTCAGGGTCGGCGCTGGCCCAGTCATAGCTTGCGGATTCAGGGTGACAGCCGAAGGTTGCAATAATTGTGGGGTTTTTTTCTGTGTCAGAGGGAACAAACTCTAACTTGTATAAATTTGTGTCAAGCGCAATGGGGGCGGTTCTGTCATGAACATAATCCTCAACATCTGTTTTGGAGTAGTAAAGCTTACCTGTTGTCATGTCTGCAAGAGCATCCTCAACAGCCTTCTTTGAACCTGCAACAACAGAGTTGATGAATGAACGCTCAACGCCGTATTTTACATTTCGTGTCACTTTGCTGAAAATATTGTTCACAATACAGCCGACGGGGTCGGTCCATACACCCTGCGAATCAATGCCCGTGTGAATGTGTGTGCAGGAAACATTGATGCTTACAATGTTATACTTTTCGGCTGTGTCTTTAAGTGCTTCACGGATAAGTCTTACATCAGCATTCGCAAAGCCCATAGCGTCAAGCGCAATAAACACAACGTTGCCTCTGCCGGAGCCGTCGTTCATAACGATTGCTCTTGCCATCAGGTCTTCTTCCTGACCGTCTTCATCGGTATACATTGCATCGCCGAAAACGTAGGGGAGATAGGCGCCCTTTGCGTACTTTTTCTCGCCGAAATCTTCGGGAAGAACGGACGCTTTTCCGTATCCGAGGCTCCATACCTTGTCACCCTGAGGCTCGTCAATAAAAGTCTCCATACCTGCATAAAAATTATCGTATTCATCAATGTCAAATTTCTCATAATCCGCAACGGCGGCAGAATCAGGGATAATGAGATTGAGCGCCGTGCCGAGGAAACCGTTTATAACGAAGTTGCTCAGAGCGTTGATTACTCTTGAGAAACTGATTCTTGACTGTACCTCGGAGCTGATTTCGCTTTGGGTGCTTGCCTGTGAAGCTTCAACATACTCCTGCACCGAGTTGTAGGTTACTTCTTCACTTTGCGCAAACGCAACCGTAGGTGTAACGATGCACATACACAAAAGCAGCGCAACAAATACTTTTAGAGCTTTTTTCATAATCTTACCTCTTTTCAGCCGCATTCAATATCCGAAAGCGGCAACTTTTATTTTATATTACCATTAATCACTCTGAAAGTAAATATTTTTGCCTGATAATTCTGAAACGGAATATAAGAGCTCTTGCCGGCTTGACGGATAAAAAAGAACTGTGTAAAATATTATTTATTAAATATGTAAAGCGGTGTGCGGATTGCGGCAAAATATTTGCTGCCTTATTATAATCCTGTACCGTTATGCTGAATCCTTACTTATGAGGTGAAAAATATGTTTGCAAAAATTTATAATACCGAAATTAAAATTGACTACAACAATGTTGATGCTCTTAACAGATATCCGCAGGATTTGATGACCGAATATATTCAGTCCACTCAGGAAGGGCTTGATATTGAAAAGTATAAGAGCCTGTTTGAGGCTGTTGATGCGCTTGAACCCGGTGATTATAAAACCCGAATGAGCGATATAATCTATGAAATGGTTATAAATGCAGGTATGAAGCCCGGCTATAAATACAGTGAGCCTACAACGCTTAAGGAAATCAAGACCCTCAGAAATCCTCATGAATTTGAAAAGATGATGCCTGATGAGGACACTCTGCGCAAAAAACTGCTCGGTGCATGGACGGGCAGGGCCTGCGGCTGTTTGCTCGGTAAGCCTGTTGAAGGAATGAGAAGCAACGAGCTTATTCCTATGCTCAAAGAAACAGGCAACTATCCCATGCACAGATATATCCTGAGCACCGATATTACAAACGAAGTGCGCTCTCACTATAAGTTTTTCCTCGGGAACAAAGCGTATGCCGATACCGTTGACGGAATGCCTGTTGACGATGACACCAATTATGTTGTCCTTGCCCAGAAGGTTGTTGAAGAGAGCGGCAGGAATTTTGATTCTGAGGATGTTGCTCTTGCGTGGATGAAATACCAGTCAATTTTCTCGTATTTCACGGCGGAAAGAACTGCTTTTGTAAACTTTGTAAACTGCATTCAGCCGCCTGCATCGGCAATGTATAAGAATGTTTGCCGTGAATGGATAGGTGCACAGATAAGGGGCGATTACTTCGGCTATATCAACCCCGGAAAGCCCGAAAAAGCGGCAGAAATGGCATATAAGGATGCCGTGATATCGCACATTAAAAACGGCGTTTACGGCGAAATGTTTGCATCGGCAATGATTGCCTGTGCGGCGGTTACCGATAATATCGAGGATATAATTCTCGGCGGTCTTGCCGAAATTCCGTCAACCTCAAGGCTTTACGAGGCGGTTATGAAAATTCTTGACTGCTATAAAAACGGAACCACCGTTGATGAATGCTTTGATATTATCCATTCGGATTATGATGAGCACACCGATCATGGCTGGTGTCATACAATTTCAAATGCCATGATTGTTACTGCCGCACTTCTCTACGGCGAGGGCGATTTCGGCAAATCAATCTGCATTGCTGTCGGCATGGCATTTGATACCGATTGCAACGGCGCAACAGTCGGCTCTGTTCTCGGCATGAGAAATTCGATTGACGGGATTGATGAATACTGGAAAAAGCCCGTCAACGGCAAAATTCATACCTCCATTTTCGGAGTAGGCACGGTTGATATAGAAGAAGCTGTTGGCAAAACAATGGAGCACCTTGAATAAATCCGGAAGTAATTGACTTTTATTTCTTGCAATGTTAAAATTCAGATGTGATTCAATAAAATATTGGAGGGACGAATATGTTTGAAACATTCTTAACTGAAGTTCTGAAGCTTGCACCGAGGCAGATGTGGGGTGTTGAGCAGCAGCTGCATTATCTTACCGAAATTTTTACTTCCTTTTCCCCAAAAAAGATTGTTGCTTCATTGCTTGCAATAATCGAGCTTTGCGGCCTTACACTTTTTGATTTACCTACCACTCCAAGAGGTGAGGCACTCGACCTTTCAGGTTACAGCCTTGTTTTTGAGGATGAATTTGAAACGGAAACTCTGAATACCGATGTGTGGGAATACAGAGGAAGCGGTCCACGCAGAGGCGGATTCAATGCGGAAAGTCAGGTTGAACTGAAAAACGGAAATATGATTATGACGGGTGAATACCTTACTGACGGCGAATACGGCGAGGGATGGTATACCGGCATGGTAAAGTTGAAAGAGCGTTACTGCAAGGGATATTTTGAAATCCGCTGTATCGTCAACGATGCTCCCGGTTTCTGGTCGGCATTCTGGCTTCAGGCTGATTCACCTTATACAGCCTCTGTTTCCAAGGGCGGTACAGGCGGCGCAGAGATTGATGTTTTTGAATCGATGAACTGGGGCGATGCAATAGGCAGCGATTCTGTTACGCAGACTGTACACTGCGCAGGAGTTGACGGCGTGCAGGAAGGCTTCCAGTCATATAACCTCGGCAGCTTCTACGGAAATAACATCTATAAAGAATATAACACCTACGGCCTTGAATGGACTGATGATGAATATATCTTTTATATCAACGGTGTTGAAACTCGCCGCACCTCTTTCGGCAACGGAGTTTCCGAGGTTGAAGAGGATGTTATAGTTTCACTTGAAATTCCTTCGGAGGAAGAGCTTTCAGGTCTTGATAAAGAAAGCTATAATACTGAGTTTATTGTGGACTATGTAAAGATTTATCAGAAATAAGAACAGAAATTGCTGAGCCGTAAGAACAGCGTTCTTGCGGCTTCTCTATATAAACATACCGTATACTTTTGATTGAAAAACATAAAACAACGTGTTATAATATTAAAAACAAATTCGGGAGGTGTCGGAGTGGAAACGTTTTGTGCAAAAAATCCCGTGCAGGGTGATTTGGTTTATCTTGAGTGCGAAGTAAGAAAACAGTATGAAGCGATAACGAAAGCGCTTATCGGCAGAAAGCTTTTAATTACTTCTATGGAAAGCTGTACCTCTGGATTTATTGCAAGTCTGCTTACCGATACCGAGGGTGCGTCTGCGGTGTTCAAGGGCTCTGACGTTACTTACAGCAACGAAGCCAAGATAATGCGCGGAGTGCCTGCAGGCGTGATAGATGAATACGGAGTTTATTCTTTGCAGACCGCCGCGGCAATGGCAGCTGCGTGCAGAAACAGCTACAAAAGCAATATCGGTATAGGCGTAACGGGTACCTTCGGCAACATTGACCCTGAGAATGCGGACAGTGTTGCGGGTGAAGTTTATTTTGCAATCAATTTTGACGGTGAAGTCAAGACCTACGCAATAAGGCTTGAGCCGAGCGCTTCGCGCTTCGGATATAAGCTTGCCGTTGCAAAAGCGATAGCAGATGAACTGGCCGCTTTGATTATATGAGCTTAATGTGTTTGCTGTGATTGCATCGGTTTTTATTAAAAGTATAAGAATAAAAATCGGAAGGCTTAAAAACGATAAATCTTTTTGGCTGAGCATAATTTTATGGGGTGATATTCAATGAAAAAAACTGCATTAAAGATTCTTTCATTCATTATGGCTGTAATAACTCTTGCAAGTGCCTGCGGATTTTTCGCTTTTGCTCAAGAACTCAGCCTTGAACAGGAGCAAATCTGGGTAGAAACGGCTGACCTTATCGTGGCTACGGCAAGGGCTGAAATCGGTCATTTTGAAAGCGACGTAAATAAATTTACAACCTGGTATTACGGTATTGAAACCTCGGCCTCGTGGTGTTCGATTTTTGTTTCGTGGTGTGCAGACAGCGGCAATGCAATCGGTGTTGCTGTGCCCAAGGAAGCAAGCTGCGCTTCAATGATGAACTGGTTTAAGGAGAGAGGAGAATATTACCCCGTAGGCAGCGGCTATGTGCCTCAGAAGGGTGATATTATGTTTATGAATACCGCAACAGACGGCAGTGAAGGTGCAACTCACGTTGAAATTGTCACAAGAAGCGGATTTGTTATGCAGTCAGGCAAGAAGCACGTTCGCGCTATAGGCGGATGCACCTCTGATATAAATTACGAGGGTGAGTGCTACGTTACCGAAAAAACAAGACCCTTTGATATGAAAAACGCCGTGATCCTCGGTTATGCTCATCCCGCTTATGAAGAGAGTGTAAGCTCAAAGGCTAAGATGTATGCATTCCTGGATGATAATATGCCCGCTATTTTTAAATATTTTATTGCAAAGTTTAAAGAAATCACCAACAGATTCCATAACACAACCGCCGAAGCGATTGAAACAGTATAATAACCGTCCGCAGGTGAAAGCCTGCGGATTTTTCGTTGTGCATATAGCATAGTTACGCAAGCATACAATTTATATAAAAGATATTGTAATTTTTAAATTAATATGTTATCATTTAACAAAGGAACTTTAGATAGGAGGCGGTGTGTTGAGCGAAAATACAAATGTTGCTTACAGCGAAAAAAATCAAGGTATAGTTATTGACTATGAAAAAGGTGTCAAAAACCCTCTTTTGAGGGAGAGGCGTTATATCGGTAATAAAGAAAGAATAGGTTACCTTCTCAATGACGTTTCCGGCAGCTTCAACATTGATAAATATAAGGAAAGATTTATTTACGATATTGTTAAGCTGGATTTTGACTTCCTTGCAGTCTTCGGTTTGTTTTCGGGTTTGTGGGATACAATAAACGACACTTTCATAGGTGTTATTGTTGACAGAACAAGAACCCGTTGGGG
>JAZSIQ010000003.1:0-6360 GCA_045533875.1 Acutalibacteraceae bacterium
ATCAAGTGAGCCGCCGTCAACGGAGTCTGTCTGCGTTCCGTCTGCATTGCAAAGAACCCATTCGCCGCCATCGCTGATGTAGCCGTAGAAGGGAACATTGTGCTTATTAAAGCCTGCTGTTGCAATTTTGCCGAAATCAACGGTGCCGCCGGGGGCGATATTGTAAACACCGTCACCTGCAAGCTGAACATAATCAAGGTTATAAAGAGGAACAATGCCCGTAATATCGGTGTTCATGCTTGTGGATTTATAGGACATTGTGGCGCCTGAAGCGGAAAGAGGAAGAGTGTTTCTGAGATAGAAAACATTTTCCTTACCGGTCAGGTCAAGACCATTGTTCTGTTTTTCGTCAAGAATTTCGTTCCAGGGAACTGCACTGAAGCGCTTTGAAGCATTGCCGTCATCGTGCTTTTCATAATAACCGTCGCAGTTGCCGTAGGAAGCCTCGAAGCCGTCCATATCTTTGAATTTGATTGCACGGTTGTAGAGATTGTCAAGGGCAGAAATGCCACCTGTGGTTGTGTCAGTGCCGAAGCCGATGCAGATACCGCCCTGGTCGTAACCTGCGGTTTTCCATGATTCAGTAGCAACACTGTCAGCATAGAATTCGCCGTTCATGCCGAAGATGATAACTTTGTAGGTGAAATAAACGGGGCAGTCGTAATCAAGCTCAACCTCAGTCTGACCCGACTGCTGGCTGATACCGATCTGGGTGTGTGCGGGAAGATTAACCTCTGCTACTGTCTCGGTGGTGATTTCATCTGTGAGAGAGGTTTCTTCACCGTAAGCTGTTGAAATTGCCTGCTCGGTGGAGAATCCGGTGGTAACTGACATCTTTCCTTCTGCAACGAGGGGGAAAGAAACGCTGAATTCACTTGAAACCTCAAGACTTTGGCCAAAGGTGTAGGTGTCGGTTGATTCCATATAGTTGGAAACGGTTGTTGAGTGAGTTTCACTGTAAGCAGCGGAAACCGTTGTGTCGGAAGCGGAGGGGTTAGAGATGTAGCTTGTGTTGGGTGTGCCGCCGCTTGTTTTGTATTTTACGCCGGGTGCATTATCTGCCTCGGCGGCATCAAGGTCTTCATAGCCCTCTGCGGCGGTGATAAAAGCAAGGTCATCATCAGCAAGAGGAATAACCTCAAAATCGTAAAGAATAAGACCGAAGGATGAGAATGCAGCTTTGTTTGAGCCGCTGTTGTAATCGTATGTGGTTGCGATGTTATAAAGAACTGTTCTGCTGTCGGTGTTATTAAGAAGAGCAAAACCGTTAGAACTGCCTGTGCAGTATTCTATACAAGCACCTTTGGAAATGTCGTTATCGTTTCCCGAAGTGTCGGAAAGAGGGTCACAGATTTCATCTACCATCCTGTCCTGAACGGATTTGAGGGTGGTTGTTGTGTTCCAACCTGTTGAATGTGCCTTGCCTGAACTCCACGCGTTTTCCTTGGAAAGTGCATCAACAACGTTGATGTCAATGCCGCTGTCGCCGTCATTGGTATAATAATCGTCAAAGTTTGTGGAAAAGCCTTCATTGTTGTTGTAGCCGAACTCGTCACCTGCGGCTTCAAAGATGAGACTTGCGATGTTTGCCCACGATCTGGCAAGAGAAACACCGTCATGCTCCGCAACAATAAGCTGTTTGTAAAGCTCAATGGGTGTTACTTCGGTTGGGTCGATAGTCGAGTTGCCGTCGTCAATGTCATAATAGGTAACACCGTCAATGGTGATTTCCTTGATGCCGACTCTTTTATCGCCGTCCATAAGGAAATCAATGCTGTCTGCCGCATGAGTATGTGGTGCGGCAATAATCATACATGACATAATGAGAGTTAATGAAAGGGTTATTGCGATAAGCTTTTTGAACAATGATGTTTTCATTTGGTGAAAACCTCCTTATTTTGATGTTTGTTGAATCTTAATTAATATATGTTCCTACTCAAGCATTCTTTCCGTGCAGCCGCAGATACTTATTTCTTTGTCTGCATCAAGATAGCTGATGCAATCGCCGCACCACTCTTCGCTGCGTTCCTTGTTTAACGGAGTGTAGTATTCGCAAGGCTCCTGAATCGCCGTTACAATCGGATTTCCGTCTGCCGTATAGACAGGATTTTTCTTTAAATCGGGGAAAACGGGTAAGGGCTCAACCTTGTCCCTCTCGTTTTCCTCATAATATCCGTAGTGAATATTAAATGTTTTGTTTTCAATATTAATCACCTTGTATAAATCACCCTCACGAGGAATGGTTGCTTTGTGCATTGCATCACCTCTTTTCTGAGGAACAAAAAATTCCTCCGTACTGCCATGACAACAGTATAGAGGAATTTTTTTGAAAAAACATCGCTATTTTTAACCGATTTTTGAGCTATATTTTTTCAGATGTATGCTCCCAAATCAAGGCGGTTTTTTGCACCGGTCTTATTCTTCGCCTGAATAATGAGCGCATTTACCGTGTGTGCGGAAAGCGAAAGCTGTTTTGCAATTTCCGCATTTGAAAGACCGAACGCCGCAAGGCGGGCAATTTCACGCTCACGCACCGTAAGCGATGCGGAAACATTGTTTTTGAGCACGGCGTTATGGAGCTTTGTCCAGCCTATGTGAAGCTGTTTGTGAAGCTCTTTGACTTTTTTGAGAGCCTCAGCATCTGCCAATGCAAGCCTTTCGTCAAGAAACAAACCAAGCTGTCTGCGATGCTCAACAAGAGGTCCGTAAAGCTTATCGGGCAGAGCAAGTGCGATGGCTTTATCAATATGTAATGCAGCTCTTTTGTCGTCGCCGGATTGATGGTAAGCAATTCCGCAAAGCAGGCGAAGATATATTTCGGCAATAACAATTTTATCCGTAACCATCTGCGTAATCATAGGCTCCATTATGTAGGGCAAGGTTTTCATAAGACCCAAACCGTTTATGTCATCGAATTTAATGTTTCCGAGTGCAAGCTCTTGTGCATTAACCAAAAGATGTTTTACATAGTATACTCTTGCGGCAGGGTGTGCATCGTGCGGCAAATTATTAAAACAACCCCGTTTAAACCAATCCGGAAAATCCCTTGTTTCACGGATTGCACTGTCCGCTGCGGCAACGGAAAGCGTGACAATATCACGGTCTGTATCATCCTTGCAGGGTGCTTCGTAAAGATGGTTTTTCGCCTTATGCCACATCTGCAAATCGCCCTTCCACATTGCACAAAGAGCAAGCAGCATGCCGCCCGAAATAACGGCATAAAATCCGCTGTGATTTTCAAGAAAGTAGTTTGCATAGTCATAAACCTTGTCTATTTCACCACGGCTGTATGCGATTTCAGCGGCAAAAAGCGCTTGCGCTTCGGGATGAAAGGACAAAGCATCCATGCATTCATCCGCAGTTCCGGGAGTATTATATAAATCCGTCATGTCAAGGAACGGACTTTTACGAACAAGTGGTCTGTGCACCGCCTCGTTTTCCTTAACCTCTTTGCGTCTTTTGTCGGCAGGTCTTTGTGCATCGGCAGGAATCATCCAGCTTGCTCCGAATCGAACTGCGCCCGTTATTTTGCCGAGCTTGCAAAGATTTTGTACACCCCTGATCGACATATTCCACTTTTCTGCCGTTTGCTGAACGGTTAACATATCTGTTTTCATACCTGCCACCTCACACATTGTGCGTTCTTGCGCATAATATCCGATTTCATTATAATGCGCCCTTGCGCACAATGCAAGTATTTTATTTCAATTTGTTATAAGCACTGTAACTATCCTAGGCATTCGCCTTGTTAAGCAACAGATTTGTCCCCTCAAATCCGCAATAAAAGGGGGCACCCCTTACACCCCGCAGAAAATATTTAGATAAAAAGATAAAAACAGGTGCAGCAGAAACTTCAAGAACAAAACGAGAATAACAAATCCTGAAGAAAACTGGAAAGTATTTAAGGATGTTCACGAATCGATTATTGACAGAAGCACTTTTGAGACTGTTCAGAAAATGAAAGCCAAGGCAAAACGCCGAGCACCCAATCCCAAACACGCCGAAAAGAATATGTTTTGCGGCTTGTTATATTGCTCCGATTGCGGAAGTCCTTTATGGTTTAATGTCAATCATCCAAATACCGACATCAAGTATTTTATGTGTTCCAACTACAAAGGTCACAGGGGCACCTGTGAACAGACACATTACGTCAGAGCTGACTCTTTGGAGCAAATTATGATGCTTGAGCTGAGAAGTCTGGCAAGTTTTCTTACCGAGGATGAACAAGCCTTTGTGGATATACTCGAATCCAAGACCAACAAAAACATAATCAATCAGCAGAAGTTTCTTGAAACCAGTATTGATAAAGCGATTGCAAGAACAAAAGAGGTTGCAGTGATGTACGAAAAGCTATTTGAGAAGCACATCAACGGAATTGTAAATGAAGAAAGCTTTATGCAGCTCTCGCAAAAATATGAAGCTGAGCGTGACGAACTGAAGGTTAAAATCAAGCAATACCGTGATGAACTTGCTGAAACAGAAAACCTGCGTACAAGTAAAGAGCAGTTTACAACGGCTGTCCGTAAATTTATGCAGATGGAAACGCTTACGCCAGCACTTCTGAACGAACTTGTCGAAAAGATTGAAGTTTACTCTATCGAGGGCAAAGGCAAAAACAGAACGCAGAGAATTATCATTCATTACCGCTTTTTCGGAGTGATTGAAAATCCCGTCAAAGAGGAAAATGTAGTCCTTGAAGCAAGACAAGGTGTAGCCGTGGAATACCTTACGGCATAACAAAAAAGAGCAGGTTCCAAACCTGCTCGATACATAACAAATCATATTAAATTTAACTATGAGGAAATGCAAAAAAAAGTGAGTGTTCACTTGTGTTATGAACACTCACTATGGTCCGAGAGAGGATACCAGTCCCGAACTTAACCCCGAATTTTCTATCTCTTTAAATGAAATTTGTTTTGACCCCTTTTTGTAATTAAGGTTAATCAAAATCTTATCGTCATAAACCACTATACTGTTAACAAAGTGGTCAACCAAGGTTTTGCGACCCTTTACAGTATCCGTATCAACATCCCTGAAGCTCATTATGTAAAAATAAATCTGCTCGAATGTGTACGTAGGTTTCCTGATTTCTTCTTTTATTATACTTGCTTCAAGCTCGGATTTCAACACTTCCAAATCGTCAAGACGTTTTTTCGTTGAGTCACTCAGTATTCCTGCCTGAATTGCGTTAAGCATATTCTCTATGCCTTTTTCTGTTTCTTCAAGTTGCTTTCTGAGCAACGAAAGCTCACTGCTTTCCTTTTCCTGAAGTTCAAATGCTTTTGTCGCAAGATGGTTAACAAAACTGTCATCCATAAGCATTTTCTTTATGTGTCCGATAACAACTTCTTCAAGCTTGTCCTTACGGATTGATTTGTGCTTTGCATCGCAAAGCTTCTTTTTCTTTGTGTTTACACATCTGTAATAATGATATTTGTTCCCCGTACAACTTGTTCCGCTTTCGCCAACCATATACGATTTGCAAGTTCCGCAGAACAATTTTGTTGTGAAAATATACGCATCATCATCGGTTCTTCGTCCGGTTGCCTTTCTGCTTGTTGCAATGCGATACTGTACGCTGTCATACAATTCCGGACTGACTATCTGAGGTATACCGCCCGGAATAACAATATCACGGTAAACATATTCACCTTTGTATCTCGGATTATGAAGAATACCTCTGATAAAATTCAGATCAATATTTTTGCCCCTGACGCTTTTTACACCTTTTTCATTGAGATAATCGCAGATTTTCTGCATTGTTATTCCCGAATCATACATCTCAAAAATTTCAAGAACAACCGGTGCGGTTTCGGGGTTGAGCTGATAATGTTTGTCCTCGTCAATTCTGTAACCGAATGTAAGCGTTCCTCCGTTATACTTGCATTTAAGAGCATTCTCTGTATGACCTCGGGTAACTTTCACCGACAGTTCCGCCGAATAATATTCCGCCATTCCTTCAAGCAATGATTCAAGAATAATTCCTTCGGGTCCGTCTGCTATGTTTTCTGTTGCAGACACAACCTTAACTCCGTTCTTTCTCAAAAGAGCTTTGTAGTGAGCGCTGTCGTATCTGTTTCTTGAAAATCTGTCAAGTTTCCAGACGATAATCGCTTCAAAGTTTCCCTTGGCACTATCCTTTATCATTTGTAAAAATTCGGGTCGGTTATCTGTCTTTGCAGAAAACGCACGGTCAATATAATGATTCACGATTGTTATACCGTTCTTTTCGCAATACTGAGTACATTCACGAATCTGACCGTCAATTGATTCTTCACGCTGACTGTCTGAAGAGTATCGTGCGTAGATAACTGCTTTCAATCATCTGTCACCCCCTCAGAACTCAGAAGTTTCAGAAGA
>JAZSIQ010000089.1:0-3421 GCA_045533875.1 Acutalibacteraceae bacterium
GTTATAAGCCTTGTGCGTTTATTGGGGTGGGTGCCAGTTGTTGACATAAGGCCGGTTCTTGCGATACTCTGGAAAGTTCCTTCACCCTCACGGATAATTGTAAGCAAAAGATAGAAAATGAACTTAGAAATATCCATTTCACCTTTGCCTGCAAAAAGATTGGGCATGAGCCAGTAGAGCATTGTAAAAATGCAACCGGGAATTGCAAGGAACAAAAGGTAGGGCCTGAACTTACCCCAACGGGTACGGGTTTTGTCGATAACAGCACCGAAGAAAATATCATTGAAGATATCCCAGACACTGTTAACAGCATTGACGATGGTCTGTAAGCCAAGGTCAACGCCTACGATGCTTGTGATAAAACGCGGTGAATAAGTGTTGATGTTGAAGCTCTGAGCCGCATCCCAAAGAACAAAACCTACGGTTTCTTTTGTGCCTACATAGCGTCTGTCCTGAAACTTCTGAACAGCACTGTCTTCACTCTGAGAGTCCATAAATTTTTCGTATGCCGACTCGTTGGTCTGAACATCATTGTTATTTGCCATGTTTCACACTCCTAACATTAAGAATTGTGACATACTGCAATTATAATAACAGATTAATTAACATTTTACAATACCTAATTTAAAAATAACTCAAATTTCGTCGCTGTAACTTCGCAAATTTCTTAATTTACAATTAAATGCTTAAGTTTGTCTTAATTACTGTTTAAATTCGTTGACCGTAACGGATATAAATGTTAATTTTTAATCACAAAATTTAAAGGAGGAACAAAACTATGGAAATGATTTTAAACTTTGTAACAAACCTTCTTACTTACCTTAAAGAGTTTGAAGCAGCAGGTATCGTTGAAATCGTTAAGGAGTTTCTTGTAAGTCTCGGCTTATAATCCTGTTTTGTTTACCTGTTCACGGTCCGCAGTTTATGACTGCGGACCATTTTTTTCTTTACAATTATCGCTTTTGGTGCTAAAATTATTAAAAAGAATTTTGCGGAGGAATCAATAATTATGAACAGTAACACTTCTTCAGCAAAGTATCCGATTATTTTTGTTACAGGCATCGGTCAGACGTGGTCAACTTTAAAGGGAAGTGCCGGTGAAAGGTGGAACATTTTACCTTCATCCAAGGAAGCTCTGCTTAGCGATTTGGGAGTTAAGGATTACCTCTCTATTCTCCGCCTTGCCTTAAACATTATTTCCTCTTATGCAACCGGCAAAAACCGCATAAAATCCCGCTGTTTAAAAAAGGTTATCGCTTCGCTTTTTGATTGCTGTATAGCCGATGAAAGCGGAAAATTACCCGATAAAGTTGATGTAAGGATTTACGGTTCAAGATCGTTTGATGTTTTAAGAAGAATTGATTTTAAATCAGGCAAAGTCTGTGATACTGATGATTCGCTTTTAAAAAGACTTTACAGGGATATTCCGTGTACCGAAATCTCTTCAGTTTACGGCGAGGAAAATATGTACTGCTTCAACTATTCTCCTTTTACCAATCTTGAGCAGGATGCCGAGCTGCTTCACACTATGATTGAAGAGGTATTAGAGGACCAAAAGAGCAAGACAGGAGCAGATAAGGTAATTCTTATACCTATGAGCATGGGCGCAACCGTTGTAACCTCATACCTTGATAAGTACTATACAGACTCAGGTCCGGTAGGCACTAACTACATAAGCAAGGTTGTAAGCATAGTCGGTGCATGGGACGGTAGTGACGGTCTCGCTGACCTGCTTTGTATGAATACATCACAGGATTTTATCAGTAAGCTTTATGCCATGGTCGGTACTAAGGGCGCCAAAATCCTCAGCAGATTCAATGATGACACAATTATAAGCATACTTAAAACCGTCATTGATGCGGTTGTGCAGAGCATTCTCGTTAATACAACCTCTTTTTCTGCGCTGATTCCTTCAAAAAGATTTGACACGGTTGCAAAGGAGATTTTCAGCGAGGAAAACCTTAAGAATAATAATAGGCTGAGCAGCGTTTTTGAACGTGCAAAAAGCTATAACAAAGCTCAGCTTAACCTTCAGCACCGTATGATGAACCTTCACAGGGATTACGGTATAGAGTTCTATTTTATAAGCGGCTACAACATGGGATTTGGAGAAGGCGGCGGTGACTTTTCATTCCTTCAGTTCACAAACAGTGCCGATTCAACAAATTCTGACGGTGTTATTCAGATTTCATCAACTGCTCCCGGAACAGCTTTTGTAAAAGCAAGGGAATGCTTTAAAAGCAGTGAAGGGCGTACACTGTCGCCCGAAGGCAGTATTGATGCATCAAAGTGCTGGTTCAGCAATACTTCATGGTATTTTGAAGGTCAGGAGCATGAACTTGGCACAAATAACACAGCATTAAAACTTGCGGGTGACATTGCTCTTGGTAAGGTGAAGGATGTTTATGACGAAAAATACCCTCAGTTCAATAAAATGCGCAACATAAAGGGTGTTTATGAAGCTCTTGAAAAAGCTGAAAAAATAATAAAATCCGATAAAACCTCTTTTGAAGAATCAGAAAAGCTCAGTGAAACAGTAAATAAAACCCATGCAATGCTTGCGCGCACATTAAATGACCCTGAAATTGACAATAAAATTGTAGAAGATTTGCTACGCGCTGTGGACAAATTCTGAACAATGCCGTATACATAAAATAAACAAGGGGGGGGTGCTTTTTTGGAGGAAGAACCCATAAAAAATATCAACGAAACACTCAGACATCAACGAGTCGTTCACGGGCTTACGCAACAGGATTTGGCAGATTATCTCAATATTCACCGAACAACTTACACAAAGTATGAAAATGACCACACTCCGGAAATCGGTATGCTTGTAAAAATTGCCGAGTTCTATTCTGTTACCGTTGACGAACTTTTAGGTCTGCACAAGAGCAAAACGGTATCAACAACAGTTGTTTTTCACAGCCCTGAAAAGGATAAAGACGATGCACCATGTACATGGGATGAAATCGGTCCTATAACTAAAAACGAAAAACGGCTGCTTTCGCTTTACAGAGTTTGCAAGGATAAGCCCGCCGCTCTCGATGCTCTGCGCCGCATCGCGCTTGAGCTTGATAGCCCCGATGAATATGACGATATTTTCTGATTAAAAGCTGAACACCGCAAGTTTTCACTTGCGGTGTTCTTTATTGTTTACTTATGCTTTTTTCTTGGAAGCAGCTCTCTGAATAGCCTTAACAATTTCAACAATCGGGATTACAAGGAATGCAAGACCGATGGAAATACCGTAAGCAAGAGGATCAAGATGAGTGAAATCAAACATTTCAGCAAGTACAGGGATCTCAATGATTGCGGTCGTAAGAGCGAGAGAAGCAATCATTGCGCCGTAAAGAACGAAGTTGTGTGACTTCTGACCGAATGCCATGCCAATAACTGAACCTCTCTGGGAACGCATATTGAA
>JAZSIQ010000063.1:0-8505 GCA_045533875.1 Acutalibacteraceae bacterium
AGGTCGCCCGTGTGGAACCAGCCATCCTTGAGTACGGCGGCGGTTGCTTCATCATCGTTGTAATAGCCGAGCATTATATTTTCGCCCTTAGCTATGATTTCGCCAACGCCTTCATCATTGGGATTGTCAATCTTAAGCTCAACATCGGGGATAGCAACACCTGTTGAACGGGGATTGAAGTGGAAATCGTTGTTGGCGGCAAGAAGGGGAGAGCATTCGGTGAGGCCGTAGCCCTGAAGAGTTCTGATGCCCAGAGCCATAAAATCCTCAACAAGTGTGCAGTCAAGGTCTGCCGCGCCTACAATGAAAAGGCGGATTTTGCCGCCGAGGGATTTCCTAACCTTACCGCAAATGACCTTGCGGATAAGGAATGGTGTTTTCTGCAGAGCTTCGCTAAGTGAATATTTTTCAAAATTACTGCGGTATTTTTCGGGGCAATCCTTTATAATGGCGGCTTTGATTCTTTTGTTGAGCACCTTGAGCAGTGCAGGTACAACCACAAGCGCTGTGGGTGAATACTCGGTAAGATTCTTTGCTACCTTTGTAACACCTTCGCAGTATGAAATGCAGCAGCCCTTTGATAAAACAAGCAGGCAGTCAAGCGTGCATTCATAGGTGTGGTGAAGCGGAAGAATGGAAAGAACCGAATCATTCGGCTTGATTTTTACCATTTTTAATGTAGAGTGGATGTTTGCACAGACATTGCTCTGAGAAAGGCAAACACCCTTGGAATTGCCTGTTGTGCCCGATGTGAAAATGAGAATACTCATCGCTTTGGGGTCAATGGGTAATGTGTCAACAACCGAGCAGTCGGTGATTGACATACTTCTGCAGATGCTTTCGATATCGGCAAAATCAATGTATTTTATGTTTCTCTTAACAACAGGTGTAAGAGCACTTATTCTTGAAGAATCGGTGCATACAGCGCTGCTGAAAGAGGATTCAAGAAAATCATTCACATCTTCGGCGCCGAGCTCTTTGTCAATAGGAACAGCAACACCGACTGTTGCGGCGCTGAGATAACTGACAACCCATTCAAAGCAGTTGTTGCCGGAAACAGCTATTCTTTTGCCGCCGAAGCCGTTTTTAAGCAGGTAAGTGCAGAAGCGGTAATAATAATCCTTGAGTTCGGTATAGGTTATTGTTCTGTACTGGCCCTCAGATACTTTTAATTTAAAAGCTGTTCTCCTGGGATAAAGGGCAGCAGAGTTGTTTATGAGGTCTCTGTAATCGTGCAGTTTCTTTTCGTTATAGTATTTCTGCATGCGGTTTCCTCCAAAACTTTATCAGGTACTTTAAATTTTCAAGCATAAACACAAACATTATAACATTGTTTTTGAGGTTTTTCAATTAAAATAACAAACTTTGTAGGAATTAGTAAAAAAGCGCCTTAAAATATCTGCTTTTTAGTTTAATATTTTAAAAGTGTTTAAAATGGCTGTCGGTTTGCATAAAAAATCCCGATTCCGCAGAGGGAATCGGGAAAAAATCAAACGAGAGGAACGGTAAATTCGTGGAAAGCGTACCATCTTGAAACAAGGAATCTTCTTGCACGAAGCACAACCTCATCCTCATAGACCTCCATGTGGAAGCCCATACCGTTCCAGGGAATACCGTAGCGGTTTACAAGCAGATAGGTGGGCAGGTTGATGTAGGTTACGCCGTTTCTTGTTTCAACACTGCTGAAGCCGAAAACGTTTTTAACAAAGGCGCCGTTGATACCTGTGTGAACATGACCGCTGATAAAGAATACGTTGTTGTATTTTTCCATTATATCAACTATGGGCTGGCTGTATTCCTCAAGTGAACCCTCTTCCCATACCTGCATCTGACCGTTTACGCCCTCAACAGGAATGTGACATACCACGAATGCGGGCTTGCCTTCAGCAGTAGCTCTTGCAAGTTCAGTATCAAGGAATTGGAGCTGGTCTTCGTAAATATCGTAATGGTCCCAGTTATCGTCACCCTGATCACCGAGAACGATGAAGGTGTAGCCGTTTACATCGAGGCTGTAATAAATGTGCTCATTGTCTGAGCCTGTGTAATCGTTGTAGTGCTTTATGTTCCATTCGCGTGCTTCTGCATTTGTGAAGCCCTCAACATGGCCGATATCGTGGTTGCCGTGAGCTATTACCCAATTGTCGGTAGGGCTGTGCTCTTTAAAAATATCATAAAAAGCAATGAGTGATTCTTCGTCTGCATAGTTTGTAAGGTCGCCTGCAACTATAACTGCATCAAGTGGAGTTTCACATCTGCCCATATCTTCAAGACCGGCGGCGAGCATTGCCTGACCGCAGGGAAGAGAAGCATCAATGTGAACGTCTGAAATCATTGCTGCATTGAGAAGAAGCTCATCTTCATTTTTTGGAGAATAATCAACAAAGGGGATAAGTGTGTAAATAAGGGACATAAAAAATGCAATAACCTGACTGAAAAATGAAGCCATAAACATAATTCCTTTCATTTATTTGTCGCATTTAACATTAAAAGTATACACAAAAGCATTTCCAAAGGCAAGAGTTATATCAAAAATAAAAATAATTATTAAGTTGACATAGATAAAAGTGATTTGTATAATGAAGAATGAATATTCAGCAGGGGGTTATATTTATGCTTGAAAACTCAAAATTTTTAATAAACACTTCCACTTCTTTCAGCAGGGCGCATCCGTGGGAGAATATGAAGTTCAACAACCGCAAGTTTGATTTGCCGTCACAGGGAGGAATCGCTTGTTTCCGTAAGGTTTTTAATATAGACAAGCCTGTCAGGAATGCAAGCATTACCGCCACGGCGCTTGGCATTTTTGAGGTTTACATCAACGGCAAGAGGGTAGGCGGCAAGGATGGCTTTGATGAACTCAAGCCCGGCTGGACCGATTATAAATCCAGAGTTTTTGCATTTACATACGATATAAGTGAATATCTTGTTGAGGGTGAAAATACCGTTATCGGCGAGGTTTCCTCGGGCTGGTACAGCGGCAGAATTTCATTCGGACTTTACGGCTTCAAGCACACCGCGTTCCGTGCAGAGCTTGATATAACTCTTTCAGAGGGTGAAAAACTCAGCGTAAATACCGATGAAAGCTGGCAGACAGCTATTAACGGACCTTACCTTAATGCATCTATCTGGGACGGTGTTCTGTACGATGCAAGGATTGACAGAAACTTTGCCGATTGGAAAAAGGCAGAGATTTATGAGGATTATGAGGGCGAAATCACCGCTCCTCAGGGTCCTCCCGTCAAGGTCAGAGAAAATCTTGAAAGAGCACCCCGCAAGGCTGTTATATATGAAGGCACTAAGCGCAATTTCACAACTTACGGTGAAATCAATACCGTTTCCAAAAAAGCAAGTGAGGGTTGCGAAAAAGGCAGGCTGAAAAAAGGGCAGGCTCTTGTGCTTGACCTTAAGCAGAATATGGTTGGCAGACCGTATATCCGAGTAAAGGCAAGCAAGGGAACAAGAATCAATATTTATGTTGGTGAATTCCTCAATGACAGCGGCAAGAAGAGCAGAGGAAACGATTATGCCAAGGGTAGTGTTTATATTAAAAATTACCGTTCCGCTATGGCGAGATGTATTTATATAGCAACAGACGGCGAACAGAGCTTTGCTCCGTGCCACACCTTCTACGGCTTCAGATATCTTGAAATCAGCGCCGATGCCGATATTGAAATCCTTGAGGTAAGAGGTCAGGTTATCGGAAGCGACAACAGAGAAACAGGTACTTTTACCTGCTCCGATGAAAAGGTAAACCGCTTCTTCTCCAATGTTGTATGGGGTCTCAGAGGCAATTATCTCAGCATCCCCACCGATTGTCCTCAGCGTGACGAGCGCCTCGGATGGACGGGTGATGCCCAGATGTTCTTCAACGCCGGCAGTTATATTGCCGATACGGAAGAATTCTTCAGAAAATGGCTGCATGATATGCGTGACTGCCAGAATCCTGAGGGCGGATACTGTGACACTATCCCCAATGTGCTTACCAACGAAGGCAATTACGGCAATGCCGCCTGGGGCGATGCAGGTGTTATAATTCCTTACCAAATGTATATAAAATACGGTAACCCTGCAGTTATCGAGGAATGCTATGAGTCCATGGAAAAATACATG
This sequence comes from Acutalibacteraceae bacterium, assembly GCA_045533875.1. GTDB lineage: Bacteria > Bacillota > Clostridia > Oscillospirales > Acutalibacteraceae > CAG-177. Next base: position 4,111 of record JAZSIQ010000063.1, read on the forward strand.
GCTTATCTTAAGGGCAAGAATCCCGAGGGTCCCAATCCGGGTTACTGTGACTGGCTCTGCTATGAAAAAACGGACGGCAGATATATCGCAGATGCTTATTACGCAAACAGCCTTGACCTCATGGCAAAAATGTCGGCAATAATCGGCAAGGAAGAAAGAAGCAAATATTATGCTTCTGAGCTTGCAAGGGTAAAGAAAGAGTTTGTTAAAAAATATATTGACGGTAAAAACAGTCTCAAGGAAAAAACTCAGACCGCTTATCTGCTTGCATTTGCGTTTGATTTGCTTCCCGAAGAGCTCAGGGAGTCTCACATTCTCAAGCTCAGAAAGAAGATTGAAGATAACGATTATACCCTTTCCACAGGCTTTGTAGGCACCTGCCTTCTTAATCAGACTCTTGATAAACTCGGCCTTGAGGATTTGTGCTATTCACTCCTTCTTCAGGAGAAAGACCCCTCATGGCTTTACAGCGTAAATCAGGGTGCTACCACCGTATGGGAGCGCTGGAATTCGTATACTCTCGATAAAGGCTTCGGAGATGTAGGCATGAACTCGTTCAACCACTATGCTTACGGTGCCGTTGCTCAGTGGCTGTTTGAAAAAGTGGCAGGTATTGCAACGGATATCAACCATCCCGGATTCAAGAGGATTATCCTTGAGCCCAAGCCTGATATGAGAAAGAATCCTCCCTGCAATCAGGAGCGTATCACCTTTGCCAATGCTTCTTACGATTCAAGGGCAGGTATGATTAAATCGGGCTGGAAGGCAGAAGACGGCGGATTTGTATACGATTTTGAAATCCCCGAAGGCGTTGAAGCTCAGGTTATCCTTTTCAAGACAGCCTCGTCCGTTACCGTAAACGGAGAAGCAGTCGATGCCGCAACTGTAAACGGCAAATGGAGCTTTGTGCTTAAGGGCGGAAAATATACCGTAAAGGCATAATAAGCTGTAAGCGGGTGTATAATTAATCAAAGCGTTTTAAGGAGAATTTTATGTCACTTAACGAGACCCCTTCTGCAAACAGAACACATATCGGATTTTTCGGAATGAGAAATGCAGGCAAATCAAGCCTTGTGAATGCTGTTACGGGGCAGGAGATGTCCGTGGTTTCCGACACAAAGGGAACTACCACCGATCCCGTTTACAAAGCCATGGAGTTGCTCGGTCTTGGCCCGGTTATGATTATTGACACCCCCGGCTTTGACGATGTGGGCGAGTTGGGAGCGCTCAGGGTTGAAAGAACTCTTCGTGTGCTGTCAAAAACCGATATTGCCGTGCTTGTTGCGGATGCCTCAACACCTCTCAGCAAGGAAGATGAAGAGCTTATAGAGATGTTCAAAAGCAAGGGTGTAAGCTATATTGTTGCTTATAACAAGGCTGATACCGTTGAAAGCCACGCCGCACCCAAAGATAATGAGATTTATGTAAGTGCGCTTAAAAATGACGGCATAGGTCGCCTGCGTGAAAAAATTGCGTCCCTTGCAAAAAAAGAAGATACAGATTTGCGCCTTGTAGGTGATTTGCTGAAGCCTGATGATATAGCAGTGCTTGTAACGCCCATTGATGAGGCGGCACCCAAGGGCAGGCTGATACTTCCCCAGCAGCAGACAATAAGGGATATTCTTGATGCAGGTGCTCAGGCGCTTGTTGTTAAGGAGGACGGGCTTACGGCCGCACTCTCCGCTCTTGCGGCGAAGCCTGCCATGGTTATTACCGACAGTCAGGTATTCAGGCTTGTAAGCGAGCTTACCCCTGAGGATATTCCGCTCACTTCTTTCTCGGTGCTTATGGCAAGGTACAAGGGATTCCTTGAGCTTGCGGTAAATGGTGTTGCGCATATTGATAAGCTTAAAGACGGTGATACGCTGCTTATTTCTGAGGGGTGCACGCATCACAGACAGTGCGGAGATATCGGCAGCGTAAAGCTTCCTGCTTTGCTTAAAAAATATACGGGGAAGAGCTTTAATATTGAGCTTTCCTCCGGAGCGGGATTTCCTCAGGATTTGACCCGTTTTGCGCTGGTTATCCATTGCGGCGGCTGTATGCTCAACGGCAGGGAGATGAATTACCGCATGAATCTTGCCGCATCGCAGGGCGTGCCGATTACAAATTACGGTACAGCGATTGCATATATGAACGGAATTCTTAAGCGTTCTTTGAGCGTATTCCCCGAAATCAAAAAAATTATAGAATAAATAATATAATTAATGCGCCTCCGACCTTTCAGTCGGGGGCGCATTTTGTCGAATGTGAGGAGATCAATTTGTGTAAGAAATACAGATTTCTGTAAGTTGAAATGTTGTTAAAACATTGTAACTTTTATATTAATAAACCAAACAAAACATAAATAAACCAATGAAAGAATTGCCACCAAGCAAATTCAACACTTACATAAAAATAATATATTCTGTTTGCGTTCATCTCTACCGTGATAGTGGTTTTGCCCGGTTTTAACCCACGTGCTTGTCCATCTTCGACAGAAACAATACTTTCGTCAGAAATTGAATATCTTATATTTTTTGCGTTGTCAGGCAAGTCAAGATTTTTCTTACCTTTATAATTTATTGTTAGTTCTTTGTGAATTTAAATAGGATATTCAGCAACTAAACTTATTATAATATCTTCAACAACAGCAATAACAATAATGAAATGAACTTTCGCATATTAAATTTTCCTTTCATTTGAAATTACAAAGGACTAATCTAAATAGTTTTTATAGTTATGTTTTTTCTTAAGATAAAGAGTTATTGTTTACTATTGTTTTTATGCAGTTAAAAAATTCCGTAATATTCGGAATTGATATTGCTGTATAATTCGTAACACCTTCATAAATAACATTGTTTTCATATTTTGAAACATAGCAGCTAACTTCTTTTGCTCCGTAGTTTTCACACTGCCCTGTTGCTTCAAGAAAGAAACAATACGAAGAGATTGAAAAATTGCCGGCTTTATACGCGTTTTCAACTTTTTTAACTTTCAAAATTTCAGTTCTGCCATCGAAGTAAGTAATTTTTATGATCATGCCATCAAGATTAGGACCGAGTTTATTATAAATAATTCTGCTTTTGAGTGGCATATAAACAATCGATACCTCAATATCTTCACCAGGCGGAAGCATTATATCGCTATCGGAATCATTTTCGCTCTGTAAAACTGGTCTGTTTTCGGTTGCAGACATTTTCCAAACATTCTCAAAATCAAAACCCTCAAAAGATGATTGTTTTGAAAATTCTTCCAAATCAAGCGATTTAACATTAATCCGATTGTCAGGAAGCGTTTCTCCGAAAGCCTTTTCAACATTATCAAGATAATAGCAATTTCTTATAGATGCAGGATAATTAGCAAAAGAATCTGAAGAATCCGGAAAAACCAACGATTCAACAACTCCGATTATTCCGCCAACAGCTGAATAATTATATTTATCTGTCGCTTCTTTTACTTCGACTTTAACTTGGCCTATATTATAACAATTGTAAATATCCTCAAACGGATACCAACAACCCGTTATTCCGCCTGCAAACACATATTTAGTACCCACAGAACTGATATCACCCACATTGTAACAATTGTTTATATTTCCACCCGTATTACCACAAATGCCGCCGGCAAGGGTATAAAAATAGTCATAACCTCCATTTTTTTCTGTAGCCGTAACACAGCCATAGTTTGAACATTTGGAGATTGTCCCGTCCGAAAAGCCAACTAATCCTCCTACAAAATAGTTAAGTCCGAAGAGTTCTTGATTACAAATACCATTGGTCGTAACTGAAGCATTGTTTTTGCACAGTTCTATTCTGCATTCTTTTACTTCATCAGTATTTGAGTATGTTGATAAATAACCTGTTATTCCACCTACCCAAACACCGGCTTTTGTTGTCATATTTACCTTGCCGTATGTTATGCAGTTAGTAATAACAGAATTATACGCTTCACCGCAAATCATGCCGGCCCTTATTCCGTTATCATTACTGACATCGATTTGTCCGACAACAGTAACATTTTTAATCTGTGAACTTGTCACAGTGCCAAACAGACCCACGGATGGGTTTTTGCCTTCAATCTTTGAAATACTGATGTTTTTTACCGTAAATGAGTTTCCATCAAACTTTCCATAAAACGGAGTTTCACTTGTACCAATGGGAACCCAGTTTTCATAATATGATAAATCAATATCATTCATAAGAATATACTTATCCGAAAGATTATTACGGATATTGTATAAATCCTCTGCTGAATAAATAGGTGTATAGCCGTTAGGAATATCATCAGTTGCAAAAGCAATTGAACACATTCCAAAAGTTAAAATAAAAATCAAAAAAACAGATATGATATTTTTAAAATTCATTAAAAATTCCTCCTAAATTGATAAATAGATTTGAAGATTATAACAAACCC
>JAZSIQ010000176.1:0-2696 GCA_045533875.1 Acutalibacteraceae bacterium
CAAACACCTCCTTGGCCCACAGAACGACATGGCTACGATCCGACTTGGGACTTATTAAAGCAGGTATAGGAGCACTCGGCGGAACATTAGCTGACCAGTGGAAGGAATTTTTCTACTGCGATTCACTTGAAAACGATGTGCTTATGGTTAAGGGCTCAAAGAGAGTCAGAGGACGTTCATCCAACACAAAGGGTAATGACAACATAATTTCAAACGGTTCGGGTATTGCCGTTGCAGACGGTCAGTGCATGATTATCGTCGAGCAGGGCAAGGTTGTTGAGGTCTGCGCAGAGCCCGGTGAATTTACCTACGATTCATCAACGGAGCCTTCAATCTTCACAGGCAAGCTTGGCGACACAATCAAGGAAACCTTCAAAACTGTCGGCAAGCGTTTTACATACGGCGGTGATACCGGCAAGGATCAGAGAGTTTACTACTTCAACACAAAGGAAATTTTAGACAACAAGTTCGGCACAGCAAATCCCTTTATGTTTGAGGTTGTTAACAAACGACTCGGTATGGCAAGAACCGTTCAGGTGAGATGCAACGGTATTTATTCTTATAAAATCACAGATCCTCTTCTTTTCTACACAAAAGTTGCAGGTAATGTAAGCGACGAATACAGACGAGAAGAAATTGATATGCAGTTAAAGACCGAGTTCATTTCTGCTCTTCAGCCTGCATTTGCAATTCTTTCCGAACTTGAACTCAGACCCGCACAGATTCCTGCAAAAACAACCGAGTTGAAAGATGCACTCAACAAAGCTCTTAAAGTTGAATGGACTGACCGCAGAGGCATTTCCGTTGAATCAATTGCACTTAATCCGATTACTCTTACTCCCGAAGATATGCAGAAGATTAATCAGATGGAAGATGCCGCAACAATGGGCTCAAATCCGTTTATGATGGCAGGCAGAATGACCGATGCTCAGGCAAACGCAATGGAAGCCGCAGCCAGGCACGAAGCAGGCGCAATGACGGGCTTTATGGGCATGGGTATGGCAATGAACGCAAACGGCGGCTTTAATGCTGCTCAGATGTACAATGCAGGCGTTCAGCAGCAACAGGCACAGCAGCAGGCTCAGGCAAACACACCTGCACCCGCACAGTCAGCAGCACCCGCTAACGGCTGGAAATGTGCCTGCGGTGCAACAGTAAGCGGTAATTTCTGCACGGAATGCGGAGCTAAGAAGCCCGCAGAAGAAGGCTGGACTTGTGCTTGCGGAGCAGTAAACAAAGGCAAGTTCTGCCCCAACTGCGGACAGAAGAAACCTGAAGGCGCAGCTGTTTATCAGTGTGACAAATGCGGATGGAAACCCGAAGACCCCAAGAATCCACCGAAGTTCTGCCCCGAATGTGGTGACATTTTTGACGATAACGATGCTAAATAAATTTTAAAGGAGAATTTAACAATGGGACTTTTTGATAAGAAATATTGCGATATCTGTGGAGATAAAATAGGACTTTTAGGCAACAAAAAACTTGAAAATGGCAATATGTGTAAGGATTGTGCGAAGAAACTTTCGCCTTTCTTCAGCGACAGAAGAAGCTCAACAGTTGATGAAATCAAACAGCAGCTTGCTTACAGAGAACAGAACAAGCAGATTCTTGCTGGCTTTTCGCCGATGTTCACCTTCGGCGAGGACGATAAAATCTACATCGACCCGATGAAGCAGAGCTTTGTTGTTTCAAGCCGTAATCCCGGCAGCTGGAGTGACGAAAACCCCGATGTTATCCCCATTTCAAGCGTTACGGGCTGTAACCTCAGGGTAGATGAAGACCGTGAAGAGCTTTACACCGAGGGCAAGGACGGTCAGAGGGTCAGCTATAATCCTCCGAGATACAAATTTACTTATGATTTTTATATCGACATTAATGTAAATAACCCCTATTTTGACGAGATTACCGCAAAACTCAACGACAGAAATGTTGAGGATATGGGCACAATGGAATATAACCGCTATCAGCAGATGGCACAGCAGGTTATCAACAATCTTTCACAGAATAACGCAGGTATGTCGATGAACGGTGGCTATAATCAGCCGATGAATCAGGGTTATGCACCTGCAGGCGCATACGGTCAGCCCAATCCTTATGCGCAGCAGAATCCTTACGGTCAGCCTCAGACAAATCCCTATGTTCAGCAGAATCAGTATAATCAGCAGATGAATAACGGCTATAATCAGCCTCCTGTACAGCAACCTGTTCAGCAGCCTGTATCACAGAATTGGGTTTGCCCCTCATGTCAGGCTAACAATGACGGTGGCAGATTCTGCGCATTCTGCGGTTCACCCAGACAGTAATGAAAAAGATGAAAACCGTTATAATAATTATCATTTCTGTTCTTGCGATAATTTCTGCCGTTGCGACGAGTGTATGGTATTACAGGCATAAATTTTATGTGCCGGATAAAAACGGTATGGTTTATTCTCTTACGGATACGATAAATACCTGCTACTATGAATCAGGCGGCGGTATGAACGGTGAATTAACCGAAGCGTGTGTTTTTATCAAAGATAATGATGAAGTGTGGTTTGAATATCATTACCGTTATCCCGTCGGCTTTGATAAAGAAGATATAAACCTTGAATATCAGATAGATTCAAAAGCTATTGATGATATCCGTGATATCTGCAAAAAATACGGTGTTCTCGGTTGGGGCAAGCTGAAACGAAGTGATATTGTAGTTCTTGACG
>JAZSIQ010000036.1:0-5405 GCA_045533875.1 Acutalibacteraceae bacterium
GTCTGCTGTACCTGATCTGCCAAGGAAGTTACGGTTAAAGGTACCAAGTGAGATGCCTTCGCTGTTAGGTGACTGACCCATACCGATACAAGGACCGCATGCACACTCTAAAATTCTTGCACCAGCTGCAATTAAATCACCAAGACCACCGTTAAGGGGAAGCATATTGAAAACCTGCTTACTACCAGGGGCGATTGAAAGTGATACATCGGGGTGAACTGTCTTGCCTTTAAGGATAGTAGCAACACGCATAAGGTCAAGATAGCTTGAGTTTGTGCAAGAACCGATACAAACCTGGTCTACCTTCTGACCTGCAAGGTCTTCGATATTTTTAACATTATCAGGCATATGGGGGCAAGCCGCCATAGGCTTAAGTGAAGATAAGTCAATATCGATAACTTCGTCATAATGTGCATCTGCATCAGCGCTGAGCTCTGTATAGTCCTCTTCTCTGCCCTGTGCTTTGAGGAAAGCCTTTGTGATTTCGTCAGATGGGAATACAGATGTTGTAGCACCAAGTTCTGCACCCATATTAGTAATAGTTGCTCTTTCGGGAACGGAGAGTGTCTTAACACCCTCACCGCCGTATTCGATAATCTTGCCAACGCCGCCCTTAACGGACATGATTCTGAGCACTTCAAGGATGATATCCTTGGCGCTTACCCAGGGGCTGAGCTTGCCGCTGAGTCTTACAAGAGTCATTTTGGGCATGGTTGTGAAATATTCGCCGCCGCCCATTGCAACTGCAACATCAAGTCCGCCGGCGCCTATGGCTATCATTCCGAGTCCGCCGCCGGTGGGGGTGTGACTGTCAGAACCGATAAGAGTTTTGCCGGGGATACCGAAACGCTCAAGGTGAAGCTGGTGGCAGATTCCGTTACCTGGCTTTGAGAAAAGGAGACCTCTCTTCTTTGCGCAGCTCTGGATGAATCTCTGTTCATCTGCATTTTCAAAGCCTGTCTGTAAAGTGTTGTGGTCAATGTAAGCGACTGAAAGCTCGGTTTTAACGCTGTCAATTCCCATGGCTTCAAATTCAAGATAAGCCATGGTGCCGGTAGCATCCTGAGTGAGAGTCTGGTCGATTCTCAAACCGATTTCGGTGCCGGGAATCATTTCGCCGCTGACAAGGTGTGATTTGATGATTTTCTGAGCAATAGTCAGACCCATATCTGTAACCTCCAATTTTAAGGTAAATCAGCAACATTACCTCATTATATTATTACAACTGTATAGTATATAAAAAAAGAGTTTTTTTGTCAAGCGAACATGAAAAAATCTGATACATATTGCGAAAAACTTATGTTCGGCAACAAAATGTTGAGTTTTTTTGTTGATAAAAATAAAATGATATGATATAATTCTATAATCAGTATTGTGGTTAATGCGCTCTTAACGGGGAATATTAATTCCGAATTCCAAGGAGAGTGCATTTATGACAGAAAAATTAAAAAATAACCATATTCCCGAAGATGATTTTGAAAATGAAGAATCACAGGGCGATTACAATTCGCAGATAGTGGAATCCGGCAGCGTTACCGTTGGCAGAAAGGGCAGGCTTGTGCATTGCCTTACGGTTATCGGTCAGATTGAAGGGCATTATATTTTGCCTGCGCAGAATAAAGCCACAAAGTATGAGCACGTTATACCTCAGCTTGTTGCTATTGAGGAAAGTGAAGATATTGAAGGACTTATAATAATCCTCAATACCGTAGGCGGCGATATTGAAGCGGGCATGGCGATAGCGGAGCTCATATCGGGTATGCGTACTCCCACGGTGTCGCTTGTGCTTGGCGGCGGTCATTCAATAGGAGTTCCTCTTGCTGTTTCGGCGGATAAATCCTTTATTGCCCCCTCAGCAACCATGACCATTCATCCGGTAAGAATGAACGGGCTTATTGTGGGCGTGCCGCAGACCATGTCCTATTTTGAGCGCATGCAGGAGCGTATTGTGCGCTTTGTTGCGGATAATTCGGAAATGCCTGCCGACCGTTTCAGAAAAATGATGCTTGCAACGGGTGGGCTTGCCATGGACGTAGGCACAGTCCTCAGCGGCGAGGATGCCGTAAAAGAGGGGCTGATTGACTCTCTCGGTACTCTCAGCGATGCTCTTGACTGCCTTTACGGCATGATTGATGCTGAGAAAGGGGAGTGCTGATGCTTTATACGGTTATCGGTCTCGGCGACGTTTTCGCAGGCGAAGAAATAAAACTTTACAATACTTGTCTGGGTAATTCATGGCTTACCGTGCGTGAATATGCAGGCGTAAAATCTGTTGAACGTCTTGTATCCACAAATCCTTACGATTACCTTAACCCGTATTTTTTGCCCGGCAGGGATTTTGATAAAAAAAGTATTGATGTATATATGAAATTAACAGGAAAGGAAAGCTTTTCAAATGGCAAACAGCTCGAATTCAAACAAAAAAAGCAACACGGCATCCAAAAAGAAGAAATCAACAGCTCAGATGCCGAAGTTTGATGCGCCCAAAAAAGAAGAAAAAGCCGCCGCTTCTTCCAAAAAGCCGGCTCAGAATAAAAAGCAGACCGAGCAGGCGAGAATCAACGATGAAAAGCGCCTGCAGGCTCAGAGGCAGAAAGCGGCAATCGTGCTTTTCGGCTGCGCTGCTTTGCTTGCGTGCCTTGCATTCATTAAGGGTGAGAGCGCATGGCTTGTGCTTCACAATGCGTTTTTTGGCTTGTTCGGAATGTGCGCATTTATCTGGCCTGTTGCGTTGCTTTATCTTGCAATAGTTTATACACGCAATAAATCAATAGGAAGCGTTGCGGCAAACATTGCAGGCGGCGCCGCTTTTGTAACTCTTTTTTCGGCGGCGGTACATATTATAAGATATCTCAAGGTAACCGTAAGCGGTGAAAAATACCTCTCGTGCGTTTCTATAGGTGAGCAGATAGAATCTGTGTGGAAAAGCACCGAGCCTTTAAAAACCGGCGGTGTTTTCGGCGCTGTTATCGGCGGCGGACTGTCAAGGATTCTCGGTCAGACGGGAGCCCTTGCTGTGGTTATAATACTGCTTGTTGTGGTGCTCATGTTTGTTACGGGAATGACCCTCGGCGGTCTTGCGAATTTCTTTGCAAAGCCTGTCAAAAAGGTCGGGGAAATGACTAACGAAAAATTTGAACAGAGTGCCGCTGCTCTTCAGGAACAGAGAGAAAGAAGAGAAAAGGAAAAGGAAGAAAGGGAGCGTAAAAAAGCAGAGGGCTTTGAACCTCCCAAGGCAAGCACGAAGAAAAAGGGAAAAGAGAAAGAAAACATTCCCGAAACCGTTGATATTATCAGGGATGAAACTACTTTCACGGTAAGGGAAGAGGATGTCAAGGCCGAAAAGAAGCCTGCCGAGCATCCTGTTATGCCGGTTATAAATCTTCCGGATATAAACCCTGAAAAACCCGTTGAGGATGTTATTGAAATTGCAAAAAAGCAGCCTAAAGAAAAGCAGATAAAGCCTGCCGAAAAGGCAGAGAAAAAGCCTGCATCCGAGAATGAATTTAACCCTCCGGAAATCAAGGGTTATGAATTTCCTCCCATTGATTGCCTTGATGTTACCGCACGCAGAAGCAAGGGCGATCCCAACGGAGAAATGCAGGCAACCGCAAACAGGCTTATATCAACTCTTGACAGCTTCGGTGTAAAGGCGGAGGTTGTCAATATCTGCCGCGGCCCTTCCGTAACGAGGTATGAAATCGAACCTGATGAGGGCGTCAGGATAAGCAGAATAACAAGACTTTCTGACGATATTGCGCTCAGGCTTGCTTCATCCGGTGTGCGTATTGCCGCTATACCCAACAAAACGGCAATAGGAATAGAAGTTCCCAATGAATCAAGGGAAACCGTCGGAATGAGAGAGGTTATTGATACTCAGCAGTTCCGTGATTCAAAGAGCAAGCTTAACGTTGCGCTGGGCGAAGATATTACGGGTAATCTCATTTTTGCCGATTTGGCAAAAATGCCTCACCTGCTTATTGCGGGTACTACGGGCTCAGGTAAATCCGTATGTCTCAACACCATGATTATCAGTATTCTTTACAACGCTTCTCCCGATGAAGTGAAAATCGTACTTATAGACCCCAAGCAGGTTGAGTTTACCATTTACAACGGCATTGCCCATCTTGAGGTTCCCGTTGTTGCAAATCCCCGTAAGGCGGCCGGTGCACTCGGTTGGGCTGTGTCTGAAATGGAAAGAAGATACAAGACCTTTTCGGAGAATAATGTCAAGGATATCAAGGGATACAACCGCCTTGCAGAAACCCGTGACGGTATGAAGAAAATGCATCAGATTGTTATCTTCATTGATGAGCTTTCCGACCTTATGATGGTAGCTCCCAACGAGGTTGAAGATTCAATCTGCCGTTTGGCTCAGATGGCAAGAGCTGCCGGTATGCACCTTGTTGTTGCAACTCAAAGACCTTCCGTTAATGTTATTACCGGCGTTATCAAAGCTAATATTCCCAGCCGTATTGCACTTTCTGTTTCTTCGCAGATTGACTCGAGAACTATTCTTGACACTTCGGGAGCAGAAAAGCTTCTCGGCTACGGTGATATGCTTTTCAGCCCCATCGGTTCATCAAAGCCTCAGCGTGTTCAGGGCTGCTATATTTCCGAAGTTGAGGTTGAGCGTGTTGTTGAACATATCAAGTCCAGTATGCAGGCAGAGTACAATGACGATGTTATGCAGGAGATTGAAAACATCGCCGCAGCAACCGCAAATTCCAAGAAGAAGGGCTCGGCGTCCGTTGAAGCGGTTGACCCTTCATCTGCCAGGGATGAAACAATCATGCAGGCCCTTGAAGTGCTTATCAAGGCAGGCAAGGCATCTACTACCTTCCTGCAGAATAAGCTCGGTTGGGGTTATCCCAAGGCGGCAAGAGTTATGAATGAGCTAGAGGAAAAAGGCTTCATTGCGCCCAAAGAGGGCAATAAAGAGCGCCGTGTGCTTATAACTCTGCAGCAGCTTTATGAAATGAACAATTCCTCTGACGGTGCATCGGGACTCAGCGGCGATTACTCCGCACCCGAGGAAGCTCAGATGGATTTTGATGATTATTCTGAAACAGAGGACGACTCTGATATCGCAGGTATGATGGAGAATATCAGTGATATAGATTTTGAAGATTGAGAAAATATAAATTGAGAGGGTAACTATGCCTTTTTTGCCTGTAACAAAAGAAGAAATGCTTGCCTTGGGGTGGGAACAGCCTGATTTCGTTTATGTAAACGGAGATGCTTATGTTGACCATCCTGCCTTCGGCGCGGCCATAATTACAAGGGTGCTCAAGGCGGCAGGCTTTAAGATTGCCGATTTAGCTCAGCCAGATTGGCGAAGCTGTAAGGATTTCAAACGCTGCGGCAGCCCGAAATACGGCTTTCTTGTAAGTGCGGGCAATATT
>JAZSIQ010000206.1:0-11734 GCA_045533875.1 Acutalibacteraceae bacterium
GGTCTTGTAATTCTCTCATATTCTTGATAGAATATAGATTATGTAGGCCAGCTACACCCAAAATAAAATTAATTGCTAATATTAAGGAGGAGATTCCAATGGCAAAAGCAAAATTTGAAAGAACTAAACCCCACGTAAACATCGGTACCATCAGTCATGCTGACCATGGTAAGACCACCCTCACCGCAGCTATCACCATGACTCTTGCAAGAAAGGGTGCTGCTGACTTCGTCGATTATGCAAACATCGATAAGGCTCCCGAAGAAAGAGAAAGAGGTATCACAATCAATACCGCTCACGTTGAGTACGAGACTGCTACCCGTCACTACGCTCACGTTGACTGCCCCGGCCATGCTGACTATATCAAGAACATGATCACCGGTGCTGCTCAGATGGACGGCGCTATCCTTGTTATTGCTGCTACCGACGGCCCCATGGCTCAGACCAAGGAACATCTTCTCCTTGCTCGTCAGGTTGGCGTTCCCTACATCATTGTTTACATGAACAAGGTTGACCAGGTTGACGACCCCGAGCTTCTTGAGCTTGTTGAAATGGAAATCCGTGAGACTCTTGATGAGTACGAATTCCCCGGCGATGATACACCCATCATCCAGGGCTCCGCTCTCAAGGCTCTTGAATATGCAGGTGATGACGTTAACGCTCCCGAGCTTGAATCCATCTGGAAGCTCATGGAAGCTGTTGACAGCTACATCCCCACTCCCGACCGTAAGGCAGACCTTCCCTTCCTTATGCCCGTTGAAGACGTTTTCACCATCACCGGCCGTGGCACCGTTGCTACCGGTAGAGTTGAGCGTGGACAGCTTAAGACCGGCGAAGAAGTTGAAATCGTTGGCCTTACTGAGGAAAGAAGAAAGGTTGTTTGCACAGGTATCGAGATGTTCAGAAAGATCCTCGATTACGCTGAGGCAGGCGACAACATCGGATGCCTCCTTCGTGGCGTTCAGAGAACCGACATCGAGCGTGGACAGGTTCTTTCCAAGCCCGGTTCAATCCATCCCTTCACTAAGTTCGTAGGCCAGGTTTACGTTCTTACTAAGGAAGAAGGCGGCCGTCATACTCCCTTCTTTAACAACTATCGTCCCCAGTTCTATTTCAGAACTACTGACGTTACCGGCGTTATCTCCCTTCCCGAAGGCACTGAGATGTGCATGCCCGGCGACAACGTTGATATGAACGTTGAGCTCATCACTCCCATCGCTATCGAAAAGGGTCTCCGCTTCGCTATCCGTGAAGGCGGCAGAACTGTTGGTTCAGGCGTTGTTATCGATTGCGCTGACTAATTTAATCGCTTAAAGCTTAACCCCGTTGGCCCGAAAGGGCTGACGGGGTTTATTCATTAAAAAAGCCGCCATATCGGCGGCTTTTTTGTTTTATAATATTGCAACGCAGCAGTCATCATCAACTGCACTTACCTTAACCTTAATTAACTCGGTGAAGGGGATAGCCGCTTTAACTTTAACAGGGATATAGTTTGCGGTGTAGCCGTGAACAAATCCGTCTTTTCCGAATTCCTCAGGAAGAATTTCAAGCGTTTTGCCAACCTGAGCTTCAAGAAATGCTTTTCTTATTTCCTCAGCTTTTGCCGCCATCAACCAGGCTCGGCGTTCCTTTTCGGCTTTTTTAACCTGATCAGGCATCTTTGCCGCAGGTGTACCCTCTCGCCTTGAGTAGGGGAAAACGTGTACCTTTTCAAATCCGATTTCTTCAACAAAACGCAAAGAAGTTTCAAAATCCTCTTCGGTTTCCCCGGCAAAACCAACCATAACGTCTGTTGTTATCGTTGCATCAGGGAAAACACAACGCAATTTGCTGCAGAGGGCGCGGTATTCGCCGCAGGTGTATTTTCTGTTCATACGCTTAAGTGTAGAATCACAACCGCTTTGCAAAGAAATGTGAAACTGAGGGCAGAATTTGGGCTCTTTTGAAAGAGCGGAAATCACTTCATCGGTAATATGGTCAGGCTCAAGTGAGCCGAGTCTAACTCGGGAGATTCCGTCAGGCTTGGCTGCGGCAGCAACCGCATCGGCAAGTTTTGCTCCGTTTTCATCGCAGTAAGCGGAAAGATTAATGCCCACAAGCACAATCTCCTTATATCCTGCCAGAGCAAGGGTGTGAGCCTCGTTTTCAATAATATCAAGGGGCTTTGAGCGTACACGGCCTCTGGCATAAGGGATTATGCAATAGGAGCAGAAACGGTTGCATCCGTCTTCAATTTTAAGGGTTGCCCTTGTTCTTTCTCTGAAGGATGAAACCGTATCACAGCAAAAAGGCTCGCCGTTTTTGTGAGGCTCAAGGAGAGATATCCTCTCGCCCTTATACTGCTTAAGAAGGTCGGGGATTTTCGAGTTGAGCTTGTTGCCCGTAACGATATCGGCTTCCTGTAAATTTAGCGCATCATTGGGAAAAGCCTGAGGCATACAGCCTGTAAGCACAACGGTAGAATCGGGATGTTGTTTCTTAATGCGTCTTACGGTCTGCCTTGTTTTTCTGTCACTCTCGGCAGTTACGGTGCAGGAATTTACAATGTAAACATCGGCATCAGTCTTGCTGTCAACAATTTCGTAGCCCATTGCTTGAAGCTTTTGGGCAACAACCTCGGATTCGTACTGATTAACTTTACAGCCCAATGTAACAAATGCCGCTTTCACATTATCACTCCTTTAAATTTTACACTATTATAATACAAATTGCCCCGATAATCAATCATATCATTGCATATTAACGGCATATATTTTTGCAAGGAGTGTGAGAAATTTGAAAAAGATTATGTTAAAAACTGTTTCTGCTTTGCTTGTAACGCTGTTTTTGCTTATGCCTGTGTCGGTGGTGAATGCCGAGGAGGCGCCGCCTGTTGAAATAAGAGCGAAGGCCGCCGTGCTTATGGATGCCTCAACCGGGAAAGTGCTGATGGCTCAGAATGAAAATGAAAAGCTTTATCCTGCATCGGTTACAAAAATAATGGCACTGTTACTTATAATGGAAGCGCTTGATGAGGGCAAAATCATGCTCACCGATACTGTAACAGCTTCGTCAAATGCAGTTTCAAAGGGTGGCTCGCAGATTTGGCTTGAGGAGGGCGAAAGCATGAGCGTGGATGAACTGCTCAGAGCAACGGCGATTTACAGCGCAAACGATGCCTGTACAGCTCTTGGTGAATACATAGCAGGCAGCAGCGAAGCGTTTGTTGATATGATGAATGAAAGAGCGCAGCAGTTGGGAATGAAAAACACCCATTTTGATAATTGTACGGGTCTTGATGATGAAACGCAGACTCATCTGACTACCGCAATGGATGTAGCGGTTATGTCAAAGGAATTGCTCAGCCACGAGGATATAACAAAATATACAACAGTCTGGATGGATAGCCTGAGAAACGGCGAAACCGAACTTGTAAACACAAATAAGCTTGTTAGATTTTATGAGGGCACAACGGGACTAAAAACGGGCACCACAAGTAAAGCGGGATGCTGTGTATCTGCAAGCGCAAAAAGAGGTGACACACATCTTATTGCAGTTGTAATGGGCAGTGAAAACAGCACGGACAGATTTGAAACTGCAAAGAAAATGCTCAACTGGGGTTTTGCGAATTTTACAACAGTTGTACCCGAGGTTGATATTTCTCTTATTCCCGATGTTGCAGTTATAAAAGGAGTCAGTAAAAGTATAACTCCTGAGATTGCTCCCACAAAGGCTGTTCTTATAAAAAAGGGTGATGAAAACTCCATTGTTCAGAGCGTTGATTTAGCGGTGGATGTGCAGGCACCTGTAATAGAAGGGCAGGTGCTGGGAACTGTGACGTTTTTGCTCAACGGTGAAAAACTCGGAATCTGTGAAATAACTGCTCCCGATAATATATCAGAACTTACGTTTTCTGTTGTTTTCAGAAGAATTCTCAGTGCATTAGGTAAAATTTAATCAAAAATACAAAATAATTTTACAAAAAAATTCGTTTGCGAGGTTGCAATAC
The DNA here is from genome assembly GCA_045533875.1 of Acutalibacteraceae bacterium. GTDB lineage: Bacteria > Bacillota > Clostridia > Oscillospirales > Acutalibacteraceae > CAG-177. The sequence continues at coordinate 3,989 of JAZSIQ010000206.1, forward strand.
AAGCTCCGATAGGTTAAAATAATAATAATTAGATTAACTTATTGGTGGGTAGTGAAATGTCTTTTAAATTGAATCTCTCTTATGCCGGCGAATTTGCCGGTGACGAAAACCTCGCAAGTATTGCGGGGGAGGTAGCCAAGGCTCATGCCAAGGTGCATAACGGCACCGGAGCAGGCAGCGATTTCCTCGGATGGGTTGACCTCCCCGTTAATTACGATAAAGAGGAATTTGCAGCTATCAAGGTAGCTGCTGAAAAAATAAAGAAGAATTCTCAGGTGCTTATAGTTTTGGGAATCGGCGGCTCTTACCTCGGTGCAAGAGCAGTTATTGAATATATCAAATCAAACAATTACAATCTTATTGATAAAGATACACCTAACATCTATTTTGCAGGCAACACAATAAGCTCAAATGCAGTAGCGGAGCTTGTTGAGCTTTGCAAGGGCAAGGATTTTTCTGTAAACGTTATTTCAAAATCAGGTACAACTACCGAGCCTGCTGTGGCCTTCAGAATTTTCAAAAAGCTTCTTGAAGATAAGTACGGCAAGCAGGGCGCAAAAGAAAGAATATATGTAACAACCGATAAATGCAAGGGCGCTCTTAAGGGAGTGGCGGATGCTGAGGGTTATCCTACATACGTAGTTCCCGATAATATCGGCGGCAGATATTCCGTACTTACCGCAGTCGGTCTTCTTCCCATTGCAGTTGCGGGTATTGATATTGACGCTCTTATGCTCGGCGCAGCCGATGCAAGAGAAAAGTATATGAACCCTGACCTCACGGATAACGATTGCTACAAATATGCGGCTATCAGAAACATTCTTTACCGTGACGGCAAAAAGATTGAAATGCTTGCTGCTTACGAGCCTTCTATGACCATGATGTGCGAATGGTTCAAGCAGCTTTTCGGTGAGAGCGAAGGCAAGGACGGCAAGGGTATTTATCCTTCATCCGCAATTTTCTCAACCGATCTTCACTCTCTCGGTCAGTATATTCAGCAGGGCGAAAGGCTTATGTTTGAAACCGTTCTCTGGATAAACGAGCCTAAAGCCGATGTTGAAATTGAGTTTGAAGAAGAAAATGCTGACGGTCTTAACTTCGTTGCAGGCAAAACTGTAAATTATGTAAACCGCAAGGCCTTTGAGGGCACCGTTCTCGCTCATACCGATGGCGGTGTTCCCAATATAGTTCTTGAGATGGACAAGGCTGACGAATATCACCTTGGATGGCTCATCTATTTCTTTGAAAAAGCATGCGGAATTTCGGGCTATATTCTTGGCGTTAATCCCTTTGATCAGCCCGGAGTTGAAAGCTATAAGAAGAATATGTTTGCGCTTTTGGGCAAGCCCGGCTATGAAGATGCAAGGGCTCAGCTTGAAGCCAGAATCAAATAAATATTCAGGAGGATAAAAAATGATTAAACTTATTATCGGACGCAAGGGTTCAGGCAAAACAAAGAGACTTATTGAGCTTGTTAATGCTGCTGTTGAGTCCTCAAACGGCAACGTTGTATGCGTTGAAAAGCAGAGACTTCTTACACATGACGTAAATTACAGAGCCCGTCTTGTAGAGACTGACCACTATAAGGTTTCCGGTTACGGTGAATTTTACGGCTTCCTTGCAGGCATCATTGCAGGGGATTATGATATAACCGATATCTTTGTTGACGCAACCCTCAGAATCGGTGGCAGGAATTATGATGAACTTCTTGCTTTTATTAAGAAGCTTGATTCTCTGAGCAAGATTACCGAGCAGGATTTGGTTTTCACGGTTTCTGCCGATGAAGATGAGCTGCCCGCAGAAATTTTCGATATTTGCGAGAAAATCTAAGAAAAAAGTTATTTTAAAGGTTGACAAATCGGCTTGGGGAATATATAATATTCCGTGCATGATTTGAGAAAGACGGCTTATGATTATTGATCTTGAATCTATTTTTAATGTTGAAGGCCTTTCAAAAGAGTTTGATTATGAGGTAGATATGTCCTCAGAAGAGCTTTACGGATACTATCCTTTCAAGTCTCCCGTAAAAGTGAAGGGAAAGGTTGCCAACGAAACAGGAATAGTTGAGGTTAATGCGGATGCTCTTTTCGAGCTTAATATTCCGTGCAGCCGCTGTGCCAAGGAAATGTCAAAGCCCATGAAGGTTCATTTGGGTCATACCCTTGTGCGTGAGCTCAACGATGAAAGCAACGATGATTTGCTGTGTGTTGAGGATATGCGCTTTGAGCTTGATGAGCTTGTTAAGGAAGACGTTTTTCTTGCTATGCCCTATAAATTCCTTTGCAGCGAGGATTGTTTGGGAATTTGCTCGGGTTGCGGTAAAAATCTCAATGAAGGACCATGCAGCTGTGAGGCTCAGACGGACCCTCGTCTTGATATCCTTAAACAGCTTTTGGATAATTAAGTTAAAAGAACCGGCAGGTTTGTTAAAAACCAATTAAGGAGGTGCTTAAGATGGCAGTACCCAAGAGAAGAGTTTCTAAGACAAGAAAGAATACAAGACGCTCAAATGTCTGGAAGATGGACGCTCCCACACTCGTAAAGTGCTCAAACTGCGGTGAGCTCAAGAAGTCCCACAGACTTTGCCCCGAATGCGGATACTACAACGGCAAGCAGGTTGTGGTTAAGGTAGCAGACTAATTGTTTGCTTGAAAGTGCTTAAAAGACAGTGAAGCTTTTCTTTGCTTCTCTGTCTTTTTTGTTTTTATTTAAAATAAATTTATATTAATTATATATTTTTTAAAAAGTTTGTGTTATAATGTAGGTTGAATTAATATGGGGAGGTGTAAGTGTGTCTGTTGTTATAACAAAAGTAGGCGAAAAAAGCAAGGCCCGGAGAAAACGTATTTGCGCTGGCGACCGTCTCATAAGCATCAACGGGCATACCGTCACCGACGTGCTTGATTACAGATTTTACCTTAACGATTCAAAGCTTTTACTTGAGCTTGAAACAGTTAAAGGAAAACACCGCAAGGTGCGCATCCGTAAGGATGAAGGTGCTGACATAGGCCTTGAGTTTGAAACCTACCTTATGGACCGCCAGAGGTGCTGTAAAAATAAGTGCGTTTTTTGTTTTATTGACCAACTTCCCAAGGGATTGCGTGAGAGTCTGTATTTTAAGGATGACGATTCTCGCCTTTCGTTCCTTTTCGGTAATTATATAACTATGACCAATCTTGATGAAAGCGAGATTGACCGTATTATAGAAATGCATATAAGCCCCGTCAATGTTTCCGTGCACACTATGAATCCTGCTTTGCGTGTGGAGATGATGAAAAATCCGGCTGCGGCTACATCGTTAAGGTATCTCAACAAGCTTGCAGATGCAGGAATAAAACTTAACACTCAGCTTGTGCTTTGCCCCGGAATAAATGACGGAAAAGAGCTTGAATTCAGCCTTGAGGAATTAGGTAAGCTGTATCCTGCGGTTGAGAGCATTGCCGCTGTACCGGTAGGATTGACTTGCCATAGAGAAGGGCTTGCCCCTCTAAGAGGATTCACGCAGAAGGAAGCGCAGGATGTTATAGCCGCCATTGAGCATTTCAACTGGCGATTTGCCCAGAAAAACGGCGAAAGCATAGCCTATGCGGCGGATGAATTCTTCCTTAAAGCAGGCAAAGAGATTCCCGGTGAGGATTATTACGGCTCATATCCTCAGCTTGAAAACGGAGTCGGAATGTGGGCCTTGCTCAGAAGCGAATTTTTTGATGCGCTTGAGGAATCACAGAGCATGACCTTTGAAGAAGGTAGGAATGTTACCTGCGTAACGGGTGCCGCCGCTTACAGCCTCATAAAAGAGCTTGCCGATGCGGCAAATGAGAAATTCAAAGGACTTCAGGTAAATGTGATAAAAGCGGAAAACCGTCTTTTTGGCAGTAGTGTTACCGTGGCAGGTCTGCTTTGCGGGGCGGATATAGCCTTTGCTGTGCAGGGCAAGGATTTAGGAGAAAAGCTGATTATACCTGCAGTTGCTCTTAAACGGGATGAAGATATATTTTTGGATGATATGACTCTTGAAGAACTCGGAAAAACCGTAGGTGTTACGGTTGTTCCCGTTGAAAATGACGGTGCAGTTCTTCTTGACGAGATGCTTTTTTAAAGCAGGAGGTATAAAATGACTAAAAGTGTAGTGGCTGTTGTAGGTCGCCCTAATGTTGGAAAGTCTACTCTTTTCAACAAGCTTACAGGCGGCAGAATGGCTATTGTTGATGATACTCCCGGTGTTACGAGGGACAGAATTTACGGCGATTGCGAATGGTGCGGCAAAAGCTTTTTGCTTGTTGATACAGGCGGCATTGAGCCTTTTTCAGATGATATTATTCTCTCTCAGATGAGAAGACAGGCGGAGCTTGCCATTGACAGCGCCCATGTTATTATTCTTGTAACCGATGTGCGCTGCGGCGTTGTTGCTACCGATATCGAGGTTGCCGCAATGCTTCAGAAGAGCGGCAAGCCCATCGTGCTGTGTGTCAATAAATGCGATACCGTAGGCGAGCCTCCCGCAGATTTTTATGAATTTTATAATCTCGGTCTCGGTGACCCGATTGCGGTATCCTCCGTTCACGGTATGGGTACGGGCGATTTGCTTGATGCCGTTTGTGAGTATCTTCCCGATTCCGAAGGCGAAGAGGACGATGATGACAGTATAAAGGTTGCGGTTATCGGTAAGCCGAATGCAGGTAAGTCCTCTCTTGTAAATGCCGTTCTCGGTGAGGAAAGAATGATTGTTTCCACCGTTGCAGGCACCACCCGTGATGCTACCGATTCATACGTTGAAAATGAACACGGCAAGTTTGTGTTTATTGATACGGCAGGTCTTCGCCGCCACAGCAGGGTATATGAGCAGATTGAAAAATACTCTGTTATCAGGGCGAAAATGGCGGTTGAAAGAGCTCAGGTCTGCGTTATTATGATTGACGGTGTTGAAGGCTTTACCGAGCAGGATTCTAAGGTGGCAGGCATTGCTCACGAAATGGGCAAGGCTTGCATAATTGCCGTTAATAAGTGGGATATAGTTGAGAAGGACGGCAAAACGATGGACAGCTACCGCAAAAAGCTGATGAAGGATTTTGCGTTTATGTCCTATGCTCCCATAATTTTCATTTCCGCAAAAGAGGGTACAAGAATTGACAGGCTTTTTGAACTCATAAAGTTTGTTGATACTCAGAATTCAATGAGAATACCTACAGGCAAGCTCAACGAAATTCTTGCCGATGCCACAGCCAGGGTTCAGCCGCCCACGGATAAGGGCAAAAGGCTCAAGATTTATTTTGTTACCCAGGCATCAACAAGACCGCCTACCTTCGTTTTCTTTGTAAACAATGCTGAGCTGTTCCATTACAGCTATCAGCGTTACCTTGATAATCAGATACGCTCCGTTTTCGGGCTTGAAGGTACTCCCACAAGGATTGTGGTAAGAGAGAGGGAATCGAACAGAAAATGATAGTTCTCGGTATTGACCCCGGCTATGCGATAGTCGGTTACGGAATTGTGGAATACCGCAATAACCGCTTCAGAATGCTGGATTACGGCGCAATAACCACACAGGCTAAGGTACCTTTTAATATCCGCCTGGAGCAGATATATAACGAAGCGGCAGCGCTTATGGAGCGATGCAAGCCTGAAGCGATGGCTATTGAAAAGCTGTTTTTTAACACTAACCAGAAAACTGCCATAGATGTTGCGCAGGCAAGAGGAGTGCTTCTGCTTGCCGCTCAGCAGCGAGGGCTTACTATTGCCGAATACACACCGCTGCAGGTTAAGCAGAGCGTTGTAGGCTACGGCAGGGCCGAAAAAAAGCAGGTTCAGGAAATGACCCGTATTATGCTCGGGCTTGATTCCGTTCCGAAGCCTGATGATGCGGCGGATGCTCTGGCGATGGCTATTTGCCATTGTCATTCGAGCGGTTCCGCAATAGGCTCACTTTTAAGAAAACATTATTAAAACGGGAGAAGCTTTATGTTTTACAGTCTTACCGGCAAGCTCGTTTTTAAGGACAGCGGCAGTGCTGCCATCGAATGCGGCGGAGCGGCATTCCTTATGAGCATAACTCTTTCAACATATTCAAAGCTCCCTTCACAGGGTGAAACAGCGACCCTTTTTACACACCTTAATGTAAGGGAAGATGCGCTTGACCTTTTCGGATTTGCTGATAAGCAGGAGCTTGACTGCTTTAAAATGCTTATAGGCGTTTCAGGTGTAGGTCCCAAGGCGGCTCTTGCGATTCTTTCCGCCCTTACGCCTGACAGACTTGCTGTTGCAATAGCAAGCGGAGATGCAAAGGCAATTACCGCTGCGCAGGGCGTGGGCGCTAAAATTGCAAACAGGGTAGTGCTTGAACTCAAGGGCAAACTTGGAGATATTACCGTAAGTGCTTCTTCAATGGAAGCTGCGGCAGCGGCAAGCAAGGCAACCGTAGGCTATGCGGGTGAGGATGCCGTGGAGGCGCTTGTGCAGTTCGGTTATTCGCGTTCAGAGGCAAGCGTTGCCGTGGGCAGGCTTGATGCAAATCTTTCCACAGAGGAGCTTATAAAGCAGGCGCTTGCGTATCTTGCAAAAAAGCTTTAACAGGTAATCGGAGGAAGCGTTATGTACGAAGAGGAATATGAACACAGATTAATGGATGCCCAGTATTCCAGGGGCGATGATGCCGATGTTGAGCTTTCTTTAAGACCGAAAGAGCTTGATGAATATATCGGCCAGGAAAAAGCGAAAGAAAATCTTTCAATATATATAGAAGCGGCAAAAAACAGAGGCGAACCGCTTGACCATGTACTTTTGTACGGTCCTCCCGGTTTGGGTAAAACCACCCTTGCGAGCATTATTGCGAACGAGATGGGTGTTAATTTCAGGGTAACAAGCGGCCCCGCTATTGAAAAACCGGGCGACCTTGCGGCTTTGCTTACCAACCTTGATGACGGTGACGTGCTCTTCATTGATGAAATCCACCGCCTTTCAAGAAGCATCGAAGAGGTGCTTTACCCCGCAATGGAGGATAATGTTATTGACATCATTATCGGCAAAGGTCCTTCTGCCCGTTCGATAAGGCTTGATTTACGCAGGTTTACCCTTGTAGGTGCAACCACAAGAGCAGGTCAGCTCAGCGCCCCGCTGCGTGACCGATTCGGCGTAATTCTCCGCCTTGAAATGTATACCCCTGAGGAGCTTAAAAGGATTGTAACCCGCTCAGCGGGAATTCTCGGGGTTGAAACGGATGACGAGGGAGCGTCCGAAATCGCTTCCCGTTCAAGGGGAACGCCCCGAATTGCAAACCGATTGCTCAAAAGAGCGAGGGATTTCGCTCAGGTTATGTTTGACGGTGTGATTACCCGTGAGGCGGCGGCGATGGCTCTTGAAAAAATGGAAATAGATTCACTCGGTCTTGATAATATTGATCGAAGAATACTCACTGCCATGATAAGGAATTACAACGGCGGCCCCGTAGGTCTTGAAACCATAGCGGCAGTTGTGGGCGAGGAAGCTGTTACAATTGAGGATGTTTATGAGCCCTACCTTATGCAGCTCGGATTTTTAAGCAGAACTCCGAGAGGCAGAATTGTTACCGCGGCAGGCTATGCCCATCTCGGGCTTACGATGCCGGGTCAGCAGAAGTTTGATGTTTGAGTTATTAGTAGGTTAAGGAGAAAATTATGAGAACGGCAGACGGCTGGAAAGATTATGAGCTTATAGATTGCTCCGACGGCGAAAGACTTGAGCGCTGGGGCGATATAGTACTTATCAGACCTG
>JAZSIQ010000002.1:0-10771 GCA_045533875.1 Acutalibacteraceae bacterium
AGAAAACAGCACTTCCTTAAACGCATCAGGCAACATCCAAACATAATTTATAATGTTGGCGGCAAATGAATAGTATCCTAAATCCTCTGCCGTACCCATATGCTCAAGAAAAAATATATCTATGCTGTAATTGAGCGTTATTAATAGCATCGATATCATAGGCAGCCAACCGAATTTCAAAACACTTTTAAAAAACCTAAAGTCAGCCTGCCAGATTTTAGGCATGTATCCAAGTTTTACAAGGTAAAAAACAACAGTAAAAACATCGACAAATATCGTTAAATAAACAACATAGGAAACATTTGGTTCGGCAGTAAAAAACAACAAAGCGTATGCTACTGTAAGAAGAATTTTGTCAAACACATTCAAAAACATACGCAAGCGTATATTTTCAATTAAAACAATATTTTCATACTGATGTTTAAGAACGCTGAACGGTATCAAAAAAACAGCCAATTTAATTCTGTAATCATTTGTAAAAGCAGCTATAGCAAGCGCAACAACAACATAAAACAGAAACTGCAAAAAGCAAATATCACTATACTTTTTTAAAGTTTCTTTACCGTATTTTTTATAATTAAAAGAATAGGACTGATATATACCCATATTGCAAATAATAACACTCGTACTGGCAATATGAGATATATATGAATGTGTCCCCTTGTTAATAACCCCAAGATATCTTGTGCAAAACATAGAAGTTACAAAACCAATAAGCAATGTAGAAATTTTCACAATCATATTCAAAACATAATCATTATTTAAAAATTTCAATTTCTCTTTTATTCTCATTCGTTCTCCCTTTTTGCTTTGATATATTCATGGAATTCAAGATTCGAAAATTTCAACTCCCAAGCTTTGAAGTTTTTCAACTATGTTAACGTAGCCTCTGAGGGTCTGATAGTAGTTATCTATGGTTGTATCGCCATCTGCCCAAATGCCAAGAAGAGTCAGCGCTGCACCGGCACGCAAATCCGTTGCATAAACAGAGGCGCCCTTTACCTTTTTACCGCCGTGGATAATGGCGCAATTTTCATAATTAACTATATCAAATCCGAATTTTCTGAATTCTTCTACATACTGAAATCTTTCCGTGAAACGGGTATCGGTAATAATCGATTCACCGTCAATTGTACATGCCAAAGCAGCAAGTAACGGCTGCATATCGGAATTAATGCCGGGATAAGGCGATGTTGCCATTGAGAAAGGCTTAAGTATCTTTCCTTTTGCAGAAACATAAACATCGTTTCCCCATTCAAAAATCTCTGCACCGACGCTTTTTAACAACTCAATATCTTCCTTTATAAAGCGCAAGTCAAAGTCTTTAATTTTAATTTCCGAACGCATGAGAGTTGCAAGAATCATGTACGAAACCGCCTCATGGCTGTCCTTGATGATTGTGTATTCGCCGCCGTGAAGTCTTTCAACGCCATTGATTTCTATATAACGTGTGCTGTAACGTATGTCTGCACCCATAGCATTAAGAAAATCAATCAGGTCAATAACCTCAGGACGGGTGTTTGCGTTTTTAATTGTGGTCTTTCCTTCAGAAAGAACAGCAGCAATCACGGCGTTTTCACTGCCTATTGTTGTTGCGATATGGAACCGCAAATCATCGCCCTTGAAGTTACCGTCAATTTCACCCTTTATGCAGGTTTCTTCTTCGGTTATATCTGCACCGAGAGCTCTGAGTGAATCAAGAAGAATATCATATTTTCTGTTGCCGAGATTACATCCGCCGGGCAACGGATTGTTTACCCTACCCTTAAATATGAGCAAAAGCGGTATAAGCAGCAACGAGTAACGGATTTTTGCCGCAGCTTCGGGTACATTTGTTTTAATAGAGTCGGCAGAAACCGGATTAAATGTTATTGAATGTCCGTTTATTTTAATGTCAAATCCAACCTCATTAAGAACCGATATAAGCACCTTAACATCATTAAGCTCAACAGGCATATTGTGAAGCGTAACAGTTTCAGAGCACAGGCATGCAGCTGCAATAATAGGAAGGGCAGCATTTTTTGCACCGCTCAGTTCAACTTCACCGAATATTTTTTTTGCGCCTTTTACAGTAATCATCCTTATGCCTCCTTAAACTATTCTCCATTCTTCTTCCAATTCAATGCCAAACAACTCTTTAACGCGCATTTTACAAAGATTAAGAAGTTCAACAAAATCTTCTCCCGTACCGTTATTACGGTTAACTATAAATCCGGGATGCTTGTCAGAAACCTGCGCCCCGCCAATGCAATAGCCTCTCAGTCCGGCTTCTTCAAGTAATTTCCAAACATATACACTCTTTCCGTTGGCATCCGGTCTTTTAAAAACACTTCCTGCACTCGGATATTCCCGTGGTTGCTTTATGTATCTCGACTTCTTGAGTTCAAGCATTTTTTCAAGTATTTCTGCGCTGTCCCCAATCATATCGGCCTTCATTCGGCACTCAAGTATACAGCAATCAGATTGCTGAAAATATGATTTTCGTTTTCCCCAATGTTTTTTCAACTCATCTGAAGTGATTTCTTTTTCACTTTCAGTTAAAAAATCATATACTTTAACGGTTTCAACAAGCTGTGATATTGTATCATCGTATGTGCCTGCATTCATAAATAGCGCACCGCCAACAGAACCCGGTATATCCTCAAGAAATTCATATCCTGCAACACCCTTTCCCTGGGCAAACCAAGCAAGCTCGCTGAGTGTAACACCGCTTTGAACAATGAAACTTTTATCTGTTTTTTCCGCAATGTTAAGCATATTGGTGCAAACAATAGGCATTGTGTAGCTCTTTTCGGAAAAGATTGTATTCGATCCTTTTCCAATAATAAGCATATCTTTTACGCTTGAAAATTCACGGCAGACTTCAATTAAACCGTCTATCGTATAAGGAAGATAAAAATTTTCTGCGTTTGAATGAATTCTCATGGAATTAAATGCGTGTAAATCAACATTATGCAAAACACAATAATCCGAATTAATCATTTTGCTTTTCCTTTTCTTGTTTTATCGCTCAGCTTTATCCAAAATAATTTTAAAATCAGCCACAAAACAGATACTCTCTTTTTGCGACGTTTCTCACACTTCATGTTATCAAGCACATAATGGAATCTATCTGCAAGATATTCCGATGAATAATGCTTTCTTGCAATCTCTGCTGCAGCTATCATTTCTTCGGTATCAAATGTACCGAGCCGCATAGAATCAATCAAATCTTTGAGAACAACTTCGGAATTATCGCAATTAAGGTTTCGTCCCGAAAAATTGTAATGATATAAATGCTCAAAGTTATCGGTTTTGCAAACTTCAATTTTGCCGTCATTGCCCATTACACAACCAATTCTGTTCATCATAATAGGCTCTATAACACTTCTGCCTTTCCCCACAACAATATGAGCTTTTTCAAACTCGGGAATAAGATTATCAACATGGCCTTTTATTTCAATATTTAAATAAGGATTGTTTATGTCGACAACGTATTCTTTAAGCTTATCAAGACAATTCCCACCACCTGCAACTGTAAGAAATATCTTTCTGTTTTCTTCTGCGGCTTTGGAAGCAATATCAATAAACCGTATTATCGAGTCAAATTTATCAGGAGAAACTCTTGAAGTAAAAAGAATATATACACCACTGTTTTCCGAAAGATTATACTGAACTTCTGCATCAGTAAAAATCTTTTTCAGACTTATTCTGTTTGAAATAACCGATATCCTGCGGTTATCACAATGTTCAATAAGTACATCTCTGTTTTCTTCACTAAAACAGATTATATGGTCAAACGGACAGCCGTCAAGAAGATATCCGCTTTTTGATAAATCACCGCCTGCAATAAGCGTAACGGCAGGAATTCCCAGGCTGTTACAAAAATGTGTATAGAAAAAAGCGTTAAAATGTCCAAGGATTATAACCAAATCAGTTTTTTCTTTTTTTAAATCTTTATATTCAACGGACATCAAACGATATAACCCTAAAAAATCACGGTTGTCCCACAAATCTCCCGGGTAATTTTTTACAGTTACTTTATCAAAAGTCTGCTCGTAAACCTCCTTCAGGCTTTGCTCCTGTTCTTGCGAAAAAACATAAACAGCATATCCGTCCTGCTTCAATATCTGCAAGTACTGATAAGAGGATTTCGGTGCTCCGCCACCTAGTTTTATTCCTCGCAGTAAAACCTTTCGTTTGTTACTCGGATATGACAACTCTACCACCCTTTTTTCACAATCATTATATAAAGCTTTCTATCAAAAACAAATTCATTGAACGCTTGCAAATGGTGTTTCTGTTGCAACCTTTTTGCCGAACTGCATATTCAGAACCATGAAACCAATAAAGATTTGGAACGGAGGATCAAAACAGAACAACTGACTTAAGAAAAAATATGTAACAAATATACATATCATCACGCAATAGTTCATGATATTACGTCTGAATTTTATTCTTATACTCTGAGCTAGTATTTCTTTTAATGATATAAATAACAATAGTGTTCCTACCAAACCAATGTGATAAATCATTTCCAAATAAACATTATGGGCTGCACGTCCGGTAAGAAGATCCGCAGTTATTCCATCACCAAAAGCAAAAGTTTTTATGTTCTTTATTAAATATTTACTATACATTTTCCATAAATCAAATCTTCCTGTTGTAAGCGTATTGACATCAACATCACCCGAACCGACATCACTCGCTTCAATTCTTGAAAGAACAATATCCAAAGCAGGTATTTTTCCCGATAAGGCAAGAACAACCACCGCTACAGAAAGAACGACTATTGAAGCTGCGGCAATATAGTTTTTCTTTGTTAAGAGAGAATATATAAGATATGCTAGCGGAACGAAAAGCATAATAATCGCTGATTTACTGTACGTCAGTGTCAGAAAATAAATTATGGGAGCCGAAAACAACCCGAGCGTAAACAGATGAATATCCTTTTTGTGGAATAAAACAACTAGAAGACATAATGAAATAATCATGCCTGTTGAATAATAGTTAGGATCCAAATATAACCCTGCAAATCGGGTTATCTCCTCTCCGTTTGAGAATGCAGTGCCAAGAGCTTTTGCTCCGATATAAGATTCAATCTTAAAAAAACTGGAATCTAACAATGCAAAAGACGAAGCAACTATGTTGCCTGTTATGTAACTTAAAAAAATTTCTTTATATCTAAGATTATCATTAGAATTAAGTGTGCATGAAATAAATAAAATATTGCATATAAGCTTTATAGTTTTAAAAAGATCAAAATGACCCGCCAAAAGCTCACCTATCAGAACATAAACAGTAAACATGATGACCCAAAATGTAGCCTTTCTTGGCAACACCAAGCTTAAAACGACATACACCAAAATCAATATTGTGAAAAATGATTGGGTGCCGGGAGTCATCTTAAAAAGATTCGCCATCGGCATAATAAAAAAGATTTGCAGCAAATTGCTTTCCCTGTCGCAAAACACAACCATCAGTCCGCATATAAGGAATGCTGCCAAAGAAAAAACATTACGATATGTTCCAAACAAAATGAGCAGTGATAATATACCGGACAGCGCCCAGCGTAATTTGTTGCTTTTTATTGATATCACCGGGCAACCTCCTTCTGATTAGATGCTATTTTATCCACTCTAATACTTTCTTTATTGATTCTTCGTTGCTTGCATGATGATTCTTCAAAGAGCATTTTGCATTAAAAATTTCATCACGGTTGTTCATTATTTCGATAAATTTATCCCTGATTCCTTCTTCTGAGTTTTCACAAATAAAGTCCTCAATACCATCCTTCAGCATTTCAACCGAAGATGAAGTTTCTGTTGAAAAAACAGGAACATGCAAAGCCTTGGCTTCCATGTATACCATAGGGGCCGCTTCATGAAAGGAAAGACTGAGGAGTAAATTTGAATTTTTCATGTAAGGATAAGGATTGCTTTGATTGCCCAACAGAACAATTTTGTCTTCCATGCCCTCTGCCTTTATTGCACTTTCAAGATTCTCTCTTTCCGGTCCGTCACCTGCTATGTACCACAAAACATCTCTATATTTTCTAAAAACAGGTGCAAGAGCAGAAACACCTCTCAAAAGTCCTTTTTCCTCGCACAGCCGGCATGCAGAAAAACAAATAAACTTTCCTTCCGGATATTTTACAGTCTGTTCGGCTTTACTGTTTTCAAAAAGCTTTTTATAATCCAAAAAATTATAACAATAATCCATTTTATCTGCAAAATCCGGATTCAATGCTTTAAACGAATTCACAACAGACTGCGAAACGCCAACTATTTTATCTACCTTTTTATAGTATCGTCTGTTAAAATTATTGTCATTGTTTATTTTAAGCGCATCATAGTGTATCCATGCTATTTTTTTCTCAGCTTCTACACAACGGCTCAATATTCTTGTAAAGCCTGAAGATATGACATTTTTCTCCACCTCCTGACGGAAAGAAACAGCCAAATCATAGCCCTTAAGCTTTGGCTGAAGCTTCGTTGCCATCCAAATCGGAAGTCTGTTATCAAAAACCCTTGCCCATAATGATCCAAACAGCTTGAACAGAATTATGAGCAATTTGCCTGAATGCACCGCCTCATCCACGGACATCCCCAGAGCCTTCAATGCCCATGAAGGCTGTATGATTCTCACACGGGAATCGAGTCTGTCCTTCATAGGTCCTTCGGGATAATATAACAGCAAATCAACCTGATATTCATCACACAATGCATTTGCCATATTTATTAAAGAGGACTGTATTCCTCCCACTTTTAAAAAAGTGTTGATTAAAAGTATCTTTTTACGGTTATCCATTATTAGGTTATACTCTCCAAATACATTTTTGCAACTCTTGAATCCGTAAACTTTTTTGCAGTTTCAATTGCATTGTATGCAATTCTCTTTTTTTCTTCAGGCGATAAACGAATTATTCTTTCAAACACTTCTGCCAGTTCATCAGCACTTCCCTCTTTGCAAAGAAATCCGTTTTCGCCATCAACAACAATTCCGTCAATACCCCCAAAACGGGATGCAACAACAATGCAGCCCTGAAGCATGGCCTCCAGATAAACCAAACCGAAGGTTTCATGACTGATCATTGCATAAACTTCACTTGAAGCCATTTTCTGCTGCACTTCGCCTCTGCTCACCTTGCCGGAAAAGTGTATTCTATCAGCCATGCCACTAAGCTTTACTTGCTCTTTAAGTGATTCCATCATAGGACCGTCGCCTACAATATCATAGCTGAAATCAACTTCTTTTAATGCAATGCTGGCCGCTTCAATAACAGAATCTATATTTTTCCAATCTAAAAGACGCGATGCCGTAATTATAGACAATCTTTCTTCATCAAAAGCTTTTTCTTCAACATTGATGCTGTTTGAAACAAAATGTTCAGGAATACCTGAATAACAAACAAACGGTTCTTTTTTGAAATCGAGGTAATTCGCAGCTTTTTCTGCTGCTGACTTTGAGCGAAAGCCAAAATTGTCTATCTTGTCTATATAAGAATTTACTTTATAGCGTTCACACAACTCTTCTGTGTGATCAGCGTGAAGCACAATAGCACTTTTAACGCCGTAATGATTTGCTAAATCAGCAACAAGCCTTATCTGTGGATTTGCCCAGTGTCCGGTGATTACATCGGGAGCAAATCCAATCTTCTCAAGTTTATCCGTAATTTTTTTTACCTGTTTCTTGAAAGTACTCTCAAAGAAACGCCCTTTAGGAATATACTTCAGCATTGGCATATTGATAACTTTAACACCAAAGTCATCATACTCAAAGCACTCGCTCCACATAAAATTGGGAATTTCAGAAAGGCTGTAATGCTTTTTCACAAGCTTTTGAGCCGCATTTCCAATAGCGTAATAAAGCTTTGGAAATGCTGAAGAATTAACTATTACCACTACATTATGCCCCTGCTTTACCCATTCTCTTGCAAAAAAAGCACAAACTTTTGTTATATCTGGATTAGTATCTTTTTCATGAGGATACAGATTGGTTAAAAGAAGAACATTCATTTTGTCACGACTTCACTTTCCGTATTATCTTCCTTCTTCGCCATGGCGGTTGTCTGACCTTCGGCGGTGCCCTGGGTGCTGTCCTTAATGAACAGAATCTTGACTGTAGCAAAGATAAGTCTGAGATCCTTAACGAAGGACATTTGGTTTATGTACATCAAATCCATCTGAAGCTTATCGTACGGCTCTGTATTATATCTGCCGTAAATCTGCGCAAGACCCGTAAGACCTGCCTTAACCTGTAGACGCAGAGCAAATTCGGGAAGTTCCTCCTCATACTGTGCGGCGATTTCGGGACGTTCGGGTCGGGGACCTACAATTGTCATATCGCCCTTTAATATATTGAAAAGCTGGGGAAGCTCATCAAAACGGCAGGCGCGGATAATCTTTCCGACAGGGGTTATTCTGTCGTCATTTTCCCCTGCAAGCCTTGCCACGCCGTCACTTTCGGCATTAACTCGCATACTGCGGAATTTGAGAATTTCAAACTTTCTTCCGTTTCGGGTAAGTCTTACCTGCTTATAGAAAGCAGGCCCTTTATCATAAGCTCTTATTGCTATGGCGGTTACTGCCATAACGGGGCTGAGAATTATTATTCCGATAAGCGAGCAAATAATATCAATTGCTCGTTTTATGAATGCATATTCTATTTTCGGCGCTGCCCTTGAAACACCGAAAACGGGCACACTGAACATATCCATGTGCTTCGCACCCATCATAATGATATCGCCAAGATACGGTGCGGTATAGCATTCGATTCCGTATTCAAGACAAATTTTGAGAACCAAATTTCTTGTTCTCGGAAACAGACCTGCAATAAAAACCGCTTCGCAGCCCTCAAGCTCAACAAGCCAGCTTCTGTCGTCTTCGGCAACCTTGATTTTTTTAATTATGTCAAAATTCTTTTTTCTGCTGTAGGCATCCTTCATCCTGAGAAGAGCTGACTCGTCAGAATAAACCAATATCGTTTTCTTGGGTTTATGTATTCTGAAATAAATCTTGTTAATTGCAATACTCCAA
This sequence comes from Acutalibacteraceae bacterium, assembly GCA_045533875.1. Taxonomy (GTDB): domain Bacteria; phylum Bacillota; class Clostridia; order Oscillospirales; family Acutalibacteraceae; genus CAG-177. Next base: position 9,018 of record JAZSIQ010000002.1, read on the forward strand.
AACGTATTAAGCAAAAACTGGCAAGCAAGCATCACAATCAGAGGTACGGGAGTGAAAAGCTTTGAGTTTGCAATAACAAACACAACATAGAAAACTCCGCCTGCTATAACGTCCGCAAGGGTCTGGGAATAAATAAGCATTGCGCTTTCCGTTAAACCGAAATCATAGGATTTGTATGTACGAAGCGAAAAAAGAAGCACTCCCGTATAAAGCAAAACAAAAAGGACAAATCTTGTGTCGCCTACACCTCTCTGATTATATTGCACATTGTAATAATAGAGGCAGACTGAATTTATCAATATTGTCGTCAGAATATGAAGGAATTTACTGATTCTGATTAAAGCACTTTTTGCATACTCATTATTTTTGTTTTTCTCTTTCATTAAAGCCCCACACTTTCAAATAAAAGATTTATATTGTCAATGTGCTCATCGGACACATTGTTCAGATTTCCGAGATATGATTTGCGAAAATTCTTCTTTTTCCCGAAGGCAAGGGAAAATAATCGGCAAATTTCGCAAATCGGAGTCAAAAATTTATATTTCTTTATTATCGGGTACTGACCCTTTAAATCATCATACGGCACAAAAATGCGTGACAGAATGTATTTTATTTTACCGCCTGATTTTTGCTGCTCGGAAAGCATTTTTGTTTCCTTTGAGCCGAAACACCCGCCGCTGAATATGAACTCTTCCATAAGCTTGGTTACTTTGTCATGTTCTTCGCCCGAAAACCATACCATGCTCAGTCTTTTTGCGATTTTTGCAAAATCCGTAAGCTTGCCTTTCTTTAGCAAAGCTTTCGTTTCTGCGGTATCGTAATTCTTATTCTTTTCCATAAGCCAAAGGTCAAGAAACGGTCTTACTCCGCAGCCGCCTTTCATAAAATGCTTTGCCATATGAGCAATGTGATAAAAATAAAACATTGCATCGTCAAGCTCATATCTGAAGGCATCCTTTTCGGCAGGCTTTGCGTATTCCCACACTTTATCCAGTACCTTTGCCATAGCATGAGATGCGTCTTCTTCAAGCAGGCTGAAATGAAGCTCAACATAAATATTCTCCGTTGAGAGAATCTGAACATCGTGTTTTCCTTTTCCAGCGTGCTTATATCCGAGAATTTCCGCTATTTTTTTTGCGGCTTTATCAACATCCACTTCACGAACAAGAATATCGATATCGCAGCCCGTTCTCATCCACGGCTGTGGGTAAAGATTTCTAATAACCGAGCCTTTTAGAGGAATATGCGGTATTTTCTCTGTTTCAAGCACATTACAGACCTTTTCAAGCACATAACTTAAATTTTCATATCTGTAAAGGGTTGAATAAACACAGTTGCGGTATTGCTCGCAGATAAGATTTTCAGAGTTAAGCTTATTATTCATAAGCGACGAGCCTGCAATATGTGCAACATCGTGTGCCTTTGAAAAATTGAAAAGCTCAATTAAAAAAGCATCGGAAAAAGGAGGCTGAACCGGCAAAGAAAGCGGTCTTGCGCAGACCTCGCTGCCGATAAGCTGTATTAACATTTCGCCTGTATGTTCCATTTTCGATTGCTCCAACTAACTGAATATTTTTTTGATTTTTCGCTGTATTCTGAAAATATACGGACGAAAAGGCTTCAGCAGTTGCCAAACCTCAATCACCGTTTTATATATGAGAGAATTACAGGATTTCTTTTTGCCGTTTTTTTCAATATGTGCCACAACGGCAACAGCCTGCTCTTTTTTTATGTTTTCGCACCAATACTGTGCA
>JAZSIQ010000128.1:0-2402 GCA_045533875.1 Acutalibacteraceae bacterium
CACGAAACCGATTTTACCATTTGTGATTTTGTTGCCGATTTAAGAGCGCCGACTCCCTCTGCTGCGGCAGAACTTGCGGTGCCCGATGCGGTAACGCAAAAGGAATTTATTTATAAATATTCATCCCGCCTGCATGCCGGGGTGAATTCATACCTTTCTGGGCAGAGGCACAGCGTTGCTCTGTTTTCTGCAAAGATTGCCGAAAAATCTCCTGCCATGCACATCTCCGATTTGCGCATTAAATGCGATACCGCTGTTATGGCTATGGATGCGGCGGTTAAATCCGATTTGGCGGAAAAATCCGTAAAACTCGCATCATTGTGCGCAAAGCTTGATGCAATGAGCCCGCTGAAAATACTTTCAAGGGGTTTTGCCGTTGCATCAAAGGACGGTAAAATAATTAAAACCACCTCCGAGGTGTGCGATGGCGATTTAATAAATGTTAAAATTTCTGACGGTACCCTGGCGTGCCGTGTTACGGGAAAGGAAAGCTGATGGAAAAATTCAATTACGAAAAAGCAGTAAAAAGGCTTGAGGAGATAGCGCAGAAGCTTGAAAACGCCGAGCTTTCCCTTGAGGAAATGATGAAACTTTATGAGGAAGGTACTTCCCTTGCGGCAAAATGCTCAAAGGCGCTTGATGAAGCTGAGCTTAAAATCACTCGCCTTTCCCTGAAGGGAGAGCAGGGCGATGAATGATTTTAAAAGCGTTTTAAATGCCGATGTAGCCTTGATTAACGAAAGGCTTACTCAATATATGGCAGAGTCATCCTTTGCAGGCAGAGAGTCGAAAGGGCTTTCTTTGATGCTTGAGGCAATGGGATATTCTCTGAGCAACGGCGGTAAAAGAATACGCCCCGTGCTTGTGCTTGAATTCTGCCGTCTTTTTTCGGGTTGTGCAGAGTCGGCGCTGTCTCTTGCCTGCGCTGTTGAAATGATTCATACCTACTCTCTTATTCATGATGATTTACCGTGTATGGATGATGACGATATGCGCAGAGGCAAGCCTTCAAGCCATATAAAATTCGGTTATGCCGATGCATTGCTTGCGGGAGACTCACTTCTTACTCTTGCGTTTGAAACCGCATTGTCTGATTCTTCTCTTGATTATTCAATCAGAGCAAGGGCAGCCCTTGAGCTTGCGAAAGCGGCAGGCGCTTCGGGGATGATTGCGGGTCAGGTTATGGACCTTGCAAATGAAGGCAGGCAGGCAACTCTTGCCGATATAACCGAAACGGATAAACGCAAAACAGGCGAGCTTATTAAAGTGAGTGCGGTTATGGGCTGTATTGCTGCAGGTGCAAACGAAGAACAGCTTTCAAAGGCTTGCGAGTACTGCGAGGCAATAGGGCTTGCTTTCCAGATTGTTGACGATATTCTTGATGTTACGGGAAATAAAGAAGAACTCGGCAAACCGACAGGCAGCGATGCTGACAGAAATAAATCCACCTATGTTTCCTGCCTTGGACTTGAAGAATCAAAGCGTTATGCCGCTGAACTTACAGAAAAAGCAAAGGCGGCTGTCAGCGGATTTGAAAATTCGCAGTTCCTTGTACAGCTTGCGGATGAACTTTGCAGCAGGAGCAATTGAAAATGGAAAACTATGAACTTCTTAAAAATATAGTAAGCCCTGCCGATGTGCGCAAGATGAGTGAGCAGGAGCTTGAAGCTCTTTGCTCTCAGATAAGGGCAAAGCTTATTGAAACCGTATCGGTTACCGGCGGTCACCTTGCCTCCAATCTCGGTACGGTTGAGTTGACGGTTGCTCTTCACAAATCCTTTAATTCTCCGGAGGATTCCGTTATATGGGATGTCGGTCACCAGAGCTATACCCACAAGCTCCTTACGGGCAGGTATTCCCGTTTTTCAACCCTTCGTCAGAAGGACGGGATTTCGGGCTTTACCAGACCTGACGAAAGTGAGCATGATTTGTTTTATTCGGGTCATGCGGGCGTTTCCGTGTCTCAGGCTGCAGGTGTTGCGGCTGTAAATGCGTTAAAGGGTAATAAAAATTACGCTGTTGCCGTTATCGGTGACGGTTCATTTACCAATGGGATGGTGTATGAAGCTCTTGATGCGGCAGGTTCAAAGTTCAACCGCCTTATAGTGGTGCTTAATGATAATGAGATGTCTATTTCCGAGAATGTGGGTTCGTTGGCGAGGCATCTTGCGGTAGTGCGTGCAAAGCCGGAATATTACCGCTTCAAAGCGGGGACAGAAAAAACTCTCAACAGAATTCCTTTGGTAGGAAAAGCTGTGAGCAACCACATTTTTAAATTAAAGACTGCTTTAAAAAACCTGATTTACTCAAGCTTGTTTTTTGAAGCCTTGGGATTTCGCTATATCGGCCCTGTTGACGGTCATAACATAACTCAGCTTTGCGAAGCAATGGATGCCGCAAAG
>JAZSIQ010000200.1:0-42211 GCA_045533875.1 Acutalibacteraceae bacterium
TAAAAAAGCGCAGACCGCATAAAACAATATATGACAAAGGGTTCTACGGGAATTAATATCCTGCAGAACCCTGAATTTTTGCTATGAATTTAAAAATGAAGAAAAAACAATGTTTTATGCTACGAACAAACTTCGCCGCTCGACGTACCTTTGTACGCCTTCGGGCAAGCAATAACAAGGCTGAAGCCTTGTTGTTGCTCAGTTTGTCCGTTCTGCATCTTTTTTCCTATCCCCTTTAAAAAGGCTGTAAAAAAACTTGCGTTTTTTTACAGCCCCAATTTTTACTGCATCATGTTACTTGCATCTTCACTTACGTCCGTTACGGCATCGGAAACGGCCTCAGAGAGATTTTCATCACGCATGGAGGTGATGTCGTTTGAGAGAGAGCCGTCCTCGGTGCGGCTTTCGTCCGCATTGAGAGTTGTGGTGTCAGTAGCTGATGTGCCAGGCTCGGTAGTGGTGCTTGTAATGTCTGACAGGGACTGAGTGGTGTCGGTAACTTCGCCGTCACTCGTGCCGCTGCAGGCGGTAAATGCAAACACCGTTGCAAGAGCAAGAAGAGCTATAAAAATTACTTTTTTCATTGAAAAACATTCCTTTCTGTTGGCTTATCTACTTTCTGTTGGTTTATCTATATTATTGACTGTGTTTGTTGCTTTATTCCGCATAAATCTCTGTTACTGAAATTTTTTCTTCCTCGCCCGTGAGCGCATTAATAAAAATCTCTGCGGCAAATCCTTCGCCCTCGCACACAAACCTCGCCGTAAGACATTCGCCGTTTACCGTATCAATAAGCGCATAGCATTGCTCCTTTACGGTAAGCGTCGGCACTATAAGCGCCCTGAGCACATCAAGAGAAAGTCTGCCTTCGGGCAGGCTTCTGTTTTTTTTGCCCTCAAGATAGGCGGATGCATCAAAAAACGTCACCTCGCCGCCCGTGAGGTCAACCTCGGTTTCTATTATATCCGTAAGCAGAAGCACATCACCCTGCATGGGCGCAAAAACCGCCGAGCAAAAGCTTGAATTCTCCTGCACCCTGATGCACACAAGCGGCGCATAGCCGATTTCTTTAAGCCTCTGCTCTGCCCTCTTAACTGCATCCTCGGCGCCGAGAGCAGGCTCACCTGCACGGGCGGCGGTAACAAACCTGCTGATTGAGCCCGTTTCGGCATTTATATCCACATAGCTTTCGCCGTGGTAAAATCTGAAACAGCCACCGCTCTCTTCGATAAATCTTACAAGAATTTCTTCAATTTCCAAAAAATCTGCCGCCTGAGTCAGCGCCTCCTCGTAGGTAATGCCGCCCTCACCGCCCACGGTTGCAGAGGATGCAACCGCCTTTGCGCTTTCAAAATCGGGGATTTCAAGCTCCCCTTTTGCGTTTATGCCGTTCATTTCACACTCCGCCTGCTCGCAAACCTTTAAATACAGCGAATGAGCGTAATCGGCAAGCCCTGCCAGCATTTCTCTGTTTTGCGAGGAAAATCCGCCGCCCTCAAGACTTTCGCCAAGCAATGCCTCTGCCGCACCGCACGCCTCGGAGCAAAAGCCTCTTATACTTTCGCCGTGCTGAGAATGCAGGAATGAAAGCCCCGTCTGCAACGCTGACGAGTGAGAGCGGATAAGACAAACCTGCTCCGAAAGCCTTTGGGGCGAGGTGCAGCAGCTTGCCGCAAGCAGCGCTTCTTCAAGGGCTGCGCAATGGCTGCCTGCCGAAAGCACAGCCGCAAGCTTTGCCGCCGAAAGCTCCTCTTCGCTGTCCTTTAACCGCAGGGAGGAACGCACGGCAAACACCGAAACCACCGCCACCGCTGCTAAAAGCAGGGACACTGTTTTTATAAAAATCTGTTTTTTCAGTAATCTGTGCATAAAAAACACCCCGGATATCAGTTTGCAAGGTTTTTGCAAAAATATCCGAGGTTAATTTTTCAAAAATTATTCAGCAATGAGGGATTCTCCGCTCATTTCTGCGGGCTGCTCAAGGCCCATAATTTTAAGCATAGTGGGTGCGATATCGCAAAGCTTGCCGCCCTCTTTAAGAGTGCAGGGGTAGCCTACGATAACAAAGGGAACGGGATTGGTGGAGTGAGCGGTGAAGGGTGAACCGTCAGGCTCATACATTTTGTCTGCATTGCCGTGATCAGCGGTGATAACGGTAACGCCGCCCTTTTCCGCAATCTTGTCAACAAGCTTGCCTACGCAGGTGTCAACAGCTTCAACCGCCGCAACCGCTGCCTCAAAAACGCCTGTGTGACCTACCATGTCACAGTTTGCAAAGTTGAGCACAACAGCATCGTAAATATCTGCATCAAGCTTTTCAAGCAGAGTGTCGGTAACAATGTAAGCGCTCATTTCGGGCTGAAGGTCGTAGGTTGCAACGTTGGGGGAATCAATAAGAATTCTGTCCTCACCCTCATAAACGGTTTCTTCGCCGCCGTTGAGGAAGAAGGTAACATGAGCATACTTTGTGAATTCAGCAATTCGCAGCTGCTTAAGACCTGCCTTGCTGAAAACCTCGCCGAGAGGCATGGTGATTCTCTGAGGCTTGTAGGCAACCTCTACGTTGGGCATGTCAGCGTCGTACTGAGTCATGCATACATAGTAAAGGTCAAGCTTCTTATCTCTTGCAAAGCCGTCAAATGCTTCGTCAACAAAAGCTCTGGTGATTTCACGGGCTCTGTCAGGGCGGAAATTGAAGAAGATAAGGCTGTCACCGTCAGCAACAGCTTCGGCATTCTTGCTTACGCAGGGAATAATGAATTCATCGGTAACGCCGTCAGCGTAGGATTTTTCAATCATTTCACAGGCGCAGTCGAAAACGGGAGCATCAAGAGCGGTCATTGCCCTGTAGGTTTTTTCTACACGGTCAAACTTCTTCTCTCTGTCCATTGCATAGTATCTGCCTGCAACGCTTGCAATTACGCCAACGCCGATTTCAGCGCACTTTGCGTAAAGCTCTGCAAGGAAATCCTTGCCTGAGGTGGGAGGAACGTCTCTGCCGTCCATGAGGCAATGAACGAATACCTTTTCAATGCCGTTTTTCTTTGCCATGTCAAGCAAAGCATAAAGATGAGTGTTGTGGCTGTGAACACCGCCGTCAGAAAGCAGACCCATAAGGTGAAGGGCTGAGGAATTCTTCTTACAGTTTTCCATAGCGCCGACGAGTGCTTCGTTCTCATAAAAATCGCCGTCGTTGATTGACTTTGAAATTCTTGTAAGCTCCTGATAAACCACTCTGCCTGCGCCGATGTTTGTATGACCAACCTCGCTGTTGCCCATCTGACCGTCAGGCAGACCTACATCAAGACCTGATGCGCCGATATAAGTCATGGGGTTGGAAGCAAAGATTCTGTCAAGATTAGGGGTATTAGCCGCTGTTATGGCGTTTCCGTAATCGCTTTCGTTCTTTCCGAAACCGTCCATAATGCAAAGCAAAACGGGTTTTTTGCTCATTTTAATCATCCTTTCCGAAATAAAGAGGGCGGAAAACCGCCCTCACAAAATTCTGATTGATTATTTGGAGGCTGCTTCAACGATAACGGAGAACTTTTCAGCTACGAGAGATGCGCCGCCGATAAGGCCGCCGTCAACATCAGGCTGAGCAAGAAGCTCTGCCGCATTCTTTTCGTTCATGGAGCCGCCGTACTGGATAACAGCGCCGTCTGCCGCACTCTGATTGTAAAGGCGGACAAGAAGGTTGCGGATAACTGCGCAAACCTCGTTAGCCTGCTCGGGAGTAGCGGTTTCGCCTGTGCCGATAGCCCAAACGGGTTCATAAGCAATGATAACATTCTTAAGCTCTTCCTCGCTTACGCCTGCAAGAGCGATTTCGGTCTGAGAGCAAACGATTTCGGAGGTGATGCCAAGCTTTCTTTCGGAGAGAACCTCGCCTACGCAAAGGATAACCTTAAGACCTGCATCAAGAGCAGCTCTTACTCTGTTGCGTACGGTAACGTCGGTTTCGCCGAAGTACTGTCTGCGCTCGCTGTGACCGATGATAACGTAGGGAACGCCTGCTGCCTTAAGCATCTGGGCGGAAACCTCGCCTGTGAATGCGCCGCTCTCTGCCCAATGGCGGTTTTCAGCGCCGATTTCTATGTTGGAGCCTTTTGCGGCTTCCATGGCTGCGTAAAGGTCGATATAAGGAACGCAAAGAACTACTTTGCAATCCGCACCCGCAACAAGGGGCTTCATCTGCTCGATGAGAGCCTTGGTCTGCTCGGGGGTGTTGTTCATTTTCCAGTTGCCTGCGATAACGGGAGTTCTGAGAGCCTTATTCATGTTAATTATCTCCTTTAATTATTTATCGTTAACTGCTTCGATGCCGGGAAGAGCCTTGCCCTCAAGGAACTCAAGGGATGCGCCGCCGCCGGTGGAGATGTGGGACATCTTGTCGCCGAAGCCGAGGGTGTTTACTGCTGCTGCGGAGTCGCCGCCGCCGATGATGGTGATAGCGTCAGTTTCTGCAAGAGCCTTTGCTACTGCGATTGTGCCCTTTGCAAGTGCGGGGTTCTCAAATACGCCCATGGGTCCGTTCCATACTACGGTCTTTGCGCTCTTAACCGCCTCGGCATAAAGCTCTGCGCTCTTGGGGCCGATATCAAGACCTTCAAGGTTATCAGCGATAGCGTTGGAGGCAACAACTACGGTTTCGATATCCTCATCAATAGGTGAGGGGAAATGGTCAGCTGCTACTGTGTCGATGGGGAGAAGAATCTTAACGCCCTTTTCCTCTGCCTTCTTGAGCATATCCTTGCAGTAATCAACCTTGGTTTCATCAAGGATTGAAAGGCCGGTGTTGTAGCCGAGAGCCTTGAGGAAGGTATAAGGCATGCCGCCGGCGATGATGATTGTATCAGCTTTGTTGATAAGATTTTCAATAACGTTGAGCTTGTCAGCAACCTTTGCGCCGCCAAGGATGGTAACGAAGGGTCTTGCAGGATTTTCAACTGCATTGCCGAGGTACTGGAGCTCCTTGCCCATAAGGTAGCCTACTGCTGCCTCTTCTGCAAGGGAAGCAACGCCTACTGTGGAGCAGTGTGCTCTGTGAGCCGCGCCGAAAGCGTCATTTACAAAGATATCGCAAAGGCTTGCAAGATCCTTGGAGAATGCTTCGCCGTTTTTGGTTTCTTCTGCACGGAATCTGGTGTTTTCAAGAAGAACTACATCGCCGTCCTTCATAGCTGCAACAGCTGCCTTTGCGTTTTCGCCTACTACTGTATCGTCAGCAGCAAAAACAACTTCCTTGCCGAGCTTCTCGGAAAGTCTTGCAGCAACGGGAGCAAGGGAGAACTTAGCTTCGGGGCCGTTCTTGGGCTTGCCGAGATGGGAGCAGAGGATAACCTTTGCACCGTCAGCAATAAGCTTCTTGATAGTGGGAAGAGCAGCGTTGATTCTGTTTTCATCGGTGATAACGCCTTCCTTGAGGGGGACGTTGAAATCGCAGCGAACAAGAACTCTTTTGCCGCCGGCGTTGATATCGTCTACAGTTTTTTTGTTGAGCAAGCTCATAGTTTTCAATTCCTTTCAAAAGTTATTTTGATTATTTATTACATAATATACCCAAATACATATTTTATATTATTGCCATCTTTTTTTCAAGTATTTATTTCTCGGCAAAAGCGACTAACTATAAAACCCCACGGCAAAAAAAATGTTGAAATTAACAAGTTGATTGTTAATTCCAACATTATCTGAGCTTATATTGTTATTTTTGAAGCTGCTTTTTCGGCCTTGCAAGTGCAATCCATGCCGTTACAACTACTGCGGAAACGGCGAAAATCACATTGTGAAGCATATTGATTTCAAGCCAGTTTCTGTATTCAGCCGTGCAAATAAAGAAGTAAACCAAAATATCAAACACGGTGAAGATTGCAAGCAGGATGCGGTAAAAACCGTCCGTACTGATTTTTTCGGCATTGAAGCCGCATTTCCATACAAGCAGAGCGATAACTGCCGCCGCAAAAATCACACCGACTACCGCCGCAATAATTGTTGAGGTATCGGTTGAATCAAAGCGCAGAATAATCGGTCTTACAAGGTTTACACCGACTGTGCCGAGGTAACCTGCCATAAACACAAGCACCTTTTTCGGCTTTTCGGGGAAATTCTCAAAAGCAAGCTCGGGTACGTCCTGAGTCTTTTTGAGCGAGAGCATATAGGCGGTAATGATGACGCCTGCAATGAAGCCCGTGAAGTATTCCCAGCAGGACCATGCATAGAAATCGAAGCCGAGAAGTGTTTCCCTGTAATCTGCGGGATTCGCATTCTGGAGGTAGAAGAAGCCGTCCGAAACGGCGATTGAAAGCGCAAAGGCGCAGCAGATAACTGTTGCAATCTTGGCCGCAACCTTATCCTTTATTATAAATCTTACCGTAATAAGCGAAGCGAGCGCCCTTATTGCCGCAGAAACTGCCTGCACCTCGGTGAAATAGTTTCTGCCTCCGACAATTTTCTTAGCCCATGACATATCGCCCCAATGTTCAAGATAGGCGCTGTAAGCGGTGCCCTCTATGCCCGCCATTTCAAGCCCTCTTTCAAAAAGAGTTGCCGCCTCGGGCTGAACAAGGTCTACTATCCAATGCGAGAAGGTGTATCTGGAAATCTGGTCTGACACAAGAAAAACAGCAAGAAGAATAACGATATCGCGTATCTTCCAGCGTTTATCGCTGTAACCCCTGCCGAGAAGCACGGCATAAATCGCCGCCATGCCGAAGCCGAGGCAGAGCATCATAAACACAGCCGATGCAGGCGAAACCTGCTCTATAAACTCCTGCGTGCCGTCCTTTTCGGTATCCCTGATAACGCCCGTTATCTGATTGAGCAGAGGACCCCATGCAGGAACGGTTGCGATAAAAGACATCGCCGTTACCGAAAGCCAACCAAAATCAAGCTTTTTTCTGCTGCCCGTAACAACGCTCAGGAAAAGCGCAAACACAAAGCCCACATTGAAAACTCCTGCCTCGGAGCCCCAGCCGTGCTCGCCCCTTGCTCTCCACAGCATTCCGAGAAGCAATCCGCCGATGAGAACGGTTATAACTTTGGAAAGCGTTTCGTTTTTTGATTTGCTCATTAAAACCCCTCCGTTTTTATTGCCGAATGAAACATAAAAAGTTTCTTGTTTGATATTTTAACATACCGTTTTAAATTTTTCAATCAAAACGGATTGCAAAGCAGGATTACCGAAGCAATGCCAAGCAGCATGCCGAGCCATTGCCTTACGCTGAGCTTTTCTTTAAAGATAACGATTGAAGCAAGAAGCGTGAGCGCCAGACCTCCGCCGTTTACCGTGGGGAAGAAAACTGCGCTTTCCATGACCCCCGAAAGGTGGAGGTTGAGCTTGTTATTTGCCGCAACGCACATGCCGCTTACAACCATAATAATCAACGGCAAAAGGGCAAGGATTTTCTTTTTGCCTTTCTCTTCGGCTTTGTTTAATCTTTTTTTCGCAATTACCGTAACTGCGCAATATGCCGCTGAGGAAATGAAAGAAAAAGCAAATGCGATTATCAGGAAAGCATCCTGCTCGCCGCTGTACGGTGTGCTCTGATGCCACTTCTGCATAACTCCTATAAGCCCCGTGCACACAAAAGCCGCAAGGCAGAAGGCAAGCCATCTTAGCGAAGCCTTCTTTTTTTCGCCCCCGAATTCCACCGACAGCACAAAGCAGCCAACCATTAGAATAATTCCCGCTATCTGCACGGCAGAAATTTTTTCATTCCATATCACCGCCCCCGAAAGGGTGGGGATGAGGGTGGAGAGGGAGATTATAACCGTAGTATAAGAAAGCGGTCCGGCTTCAAGCGCCTGCATATTTGTAACCTGCTGAATAAGCGTTACAAGCCCGAATAAAAGCGCAAGCATTACGGTAAAGGGCGATGCCTCAGGCACTCCCGATACCGCAAAAAGGGTAATTGCCGCAGTCAGCGAAACTGCGGCATTGTAAAATTGATAAGCAAATATTCCGTTTTCGTAGCGGTCGGTCAGAATTTTTCTGAGTATTCCGCCAAGCAGACACGCCGCCATTGATACGGCGAGCAAAACAGTGTTGTTCATAAATCCTCCGTGTTACTCGGCAGGCTCGGGTGAGGGATGAGAATATACCGTGCCGCCCTTGAGAGGCTTTTCAAAATCCTCATACATCTGCGAAACGCTTACCACCCGGTAGCCTTTTTCGTGAAGCTCGGGCATAAGAAGCTCGCACACCTCGGCGGTAAAATCGTAAATATCGTGCATGAGCACTATTGTACCGCCGTCAATATTTTCAAGAATGTAATCCGCAAGCGCACGAACCTCTGCCGCATTGCCTGCGCAATTCTTTTTCTTCCAGTCCTCTGTATCAAGTGACCACTGGACGAGAGGCATGTCAACCTCGCCCTTGATACCGGAAACATCTCCGTAAGGCGCACGCAGAAGCTTTACATCATAGCCTACAGCCTCTTTTACCGCCTCATTTGTAAGGTTAATCTGGCTGTTTCTTGCCTCAACGCTGATTTCGGAAAGATTTTTGTGGGACCATGAGTGGTTGCCTATTTCACAGCCTGCGTCAACAATTTTCTGCAGCACAGCCTCCCTGCCCTCAACATTCTGACCTACCACAAAAAAGGTTGCGGTATATCCGAATTCACCGAGAGCGTCAAGCACTCTGCCCGTGTGCTTTGCTGACGGACCGTCATCAAAGGTAAAAGCTATTGTTTTGAGCTTCTGCTCATAGGTAAGGGGCTTGGATTCAGTGGTCGATACCGTCTGAAGTACATCCTTTGAATTTTCTTCCCCGTTTTCCCCCGTTTTGCCCTTAATTGAGCAGCCGGCAAAAATAAGCACGCACAGTAAAAGCACCGCTGCCGCAATCGCCGAAAATATTCTCTTTTTCACTTTAAATTCCCCTTTTTTTATTTAATTCGGCAATTTTCAGTATACTGCGTAAACTGCGTGTTTATTTTCTTTATCAGAAAAATAATTGTAAATTTTTTAAAGAGCGGCATCCTCTGAGCATTTCTGCAGTTGAGGCTGCTGTTTTTATCTTCTGTAATATTTCCCCGAGCGTTTGAGGTAATCCACAAGCATCATAGTCCAGTCTGTCTGAATCAAATCGAAGCCTCTGTCCGCAAGCCAGCCCCAGCCGTAATTCTCTGAAACGGTAAGCGCAGTATCATCGCTGTGACCGCCCGAAAGCTGGTGCTTATAATCGTAAATTATTGCGTTTGCCCACACGAGTATTTTATCCCTGTGCATTTTCTCAATAAACTCTTCGCTCGCAAGCGGAGAATCATCCTTTTTGAAAAGCACCTCGGTGCCAACATAATTTATGTTGCTCCTGAGCAGCCTTTCATGCACGGGATGCTCCTCGCTTACTATGGGCATAAAAGGAATATCCGGCGCAAGCTGCTCAAGCACGGTGAAAACCTTTTCCGACGGCTTGCTTTTTACAAGCATCTGGTCAGTCATACCGTGGCGCTTTATTGCGTTGTAAATCTTTTCGGGATTGCTCCAGAATTTATCAATGTTTATGTAGCAGCGACCCTTGAACTGCTCAAGAAAATCGTCAAAGTCTGCTATGCCGAACTGAGTTTTTGTTTTATCGTAATTTACATAATGCTGTTTGATAACATTTTTGTATTTCATCCTGTGCAGAAGAACAGGGCGGTTTAAATGAGCCCGTTCCATGTAGGGGTGAAAAAGGAAAAGCCTGCCGTCCCTGCTGCAGCTTACATCAACCTCTATCATATCCGCACCCTGCTTTAAAGCAATCTCATAAGCTGCGAGAGTGTTGCAGGGAATATTGCCGCCCGCGGCGCCCCTGTGGGCTACAACTATTATGTTCTCTTTTGATTTTTCATAAAGATTAAATTGCATGGCAACCTCCGGTCTAATTATTTCAACAGCTTATATAACAGTACTCCTGCCGCCGCAACGCCTGTCACACCTGCCACGCCGCAGAAAATATTGAATGCCGTATGCATGGCAATACTCTGCCTGTCGGTTAAGGTTCTCATTATCGGGCCGAGGGATTTGCTCTTAAGACCGAATTCCTTGAAATGCTTCATGGTTGTTTCAAAGGTTTCGGGCTTATTTTCATCAAGCACAATCACCCTCACTCCGCTTTGGCAGCCGTTTGTATAAACATTGAAAGCTGAGGTCTGACACTGCATGAGCACTATGCCCTGAGTTTCGCCTGCAAAGTCATTCATGTGGTCATGACCGAAAACAGCGCCGATTATATCGCCTGTTTTCTTCCAGCTTGCAAACTGACCGCCGTTATAATCGGGCGAGCACGGGCCTTCACCGAGATATCCGTCAACCCCGTCCTTTTTAACATAAAAAGTGTTCTTCTTTAGATTTTCGCCCCTTACAGCCACGGGACGCTCCCACCACTTTGCTTCCCTGAGCAGGTCGTATTCTTCACACACGGGAATGTGCTGAAAGAGTATTGAGGGCAAGGGCTTGCCGCCGTTCATATCCTTTAATTCGGCAGCCTTTTCCTCGTACCATTTTATCTGGTCCTCATGCACCCAGTCATAGTGGGATACATTTATATCGCTGTGGCAGTTGTTGGAATCCATAAACCAGAGGTTGAACACGGGTTTTTCTCCGTCAGAGGAATAGATTATTTCATTGTAATTTGCGTTGCCCGTAATCTCGGGGGGTGCGTCGTTGCGCATAAGGCAGCCTTCGACAGAGGAGCAGATTTCAACCTCTCTGTCCTCATGACCCATATCGTGGTCATGGTTGCCGAGAATCATTGCAAAGGGAATGTTCCTTCTGCGTACAGGCTCTGTTGCCGCAAGCACCATATCACGGTATATTTCATCACCCTCGGGCGTTTCCTCGGTAAGGGGACGGCACGAACAGTTATCGCCCATAAAAACGCATAAATCGGGCTTGTATTCATCAAGTGCGGCGTTAAGAAGCGCCATTGTATCCTCATATTTAAGCTTGTTTTCGGTCTGATATGTTGTTTTATGGTGCACATCGCCCAAGGCAAGAATAGTGAATTTTCCGTCAGAATTAAACTTTAACATTTAGAATCCCCCCGATTTTTATTAAGCGTAACCTGTTGCCACGGCATAATACATGATTCCTGCCGCAAGCAGGCCCTGCAGAAGGAAAAGCTTCCAGCTGAATTTAAGCCATTTGCCGTATGAAATATTGACAAGACCTATTGCGATAATCATAATTCCGCTTGTGGGATAAAGCAGGTTTGTAAAGCCGTCACCCATGCAGAATGCGATTACCACGCTGTTGCCCGAAAGACCTATAAGGCTTGCAAGGGGCGCAACTATGGGCATTATGAGGAATGCCTTTGCCGTGCCCGAGCCGATGAAGAATTCAAGCACTACGATGAAGAAGAAAAGAATCAGTATTGCCGCATAGGGTGAAACACCCTCAAGCAGACCGTAAACATGCCAAAGGATTGTGTGGATTATCTTTCCCTCGTCAAGTATGTAAGTAATTGCAAGAATGAAGATTATAAGCGGAATTGCAGGGG
This sequence comes from Acutalibacteraceae bacterium, assembly GCA_045533875.1. Lineage (GTDB taxonomy): Bacteria > Bacillota > Clostridia > Oscillospirales > Acutalibacteraceae > CAG-177. The sequence goes on from JAZSIQ010000200.1 coordinate 11,489, forward strand.
CTATTGTTTTGACTCCTCTGCCGAAGCCTCCGAAAAGCTCCTTGCCCCGAAGCCCCGAAATCTTACCTGCGCTGATACCGCCTATTGTGAAAAGAATTGCCATGCCGGGCATTGAAAGCATACCGTTCATTGACAGGGCAAAATCAAGCGCTATGCACAAAAGCACGGCGCTGACGCATGCCACAAACGCAACCGTTGCCTTCTTTAGCCTTTTATCGGCAAGGATTTCCATGGAACCGTCAAGCGTATATTTTTCCCTGAGAGCCTTGTCGCTTTCGTAGCAGAGGGATTTCTGCGGATTCTTTTCGATTTTTTTTGCGTAAAGCACAACGAAAGCGGTAAGCACAGCATACACAAGCAGGAACACAACCGCCCTGAGCCCCATGCCCGAAAATACGGGAATGCCTGCAAGCTTCTGCACCGTAACAACATTAAAGGGGTTAAAGGTTGCCGCTGTAAAGCCGAAGGCTACGGCAATAAGGCTTATGGAAAGCCCCACAAAGGAGTCCCATCCGAGGGCAAGCGAAATCGCCGCCGCAATGGGCACAAGGGGAACGGATTCCTCAAGTATGCCTGCCGTGGAGCTTAAAAGCATACACACAAAGATTATTATGCACAAAAGCAGATATTTCTTTTTCTCAAATTTTCTTATGATTGCCGCCATTATGTATTTGAGAATTCCCTGCTCGTCAAGTATAAGGAAGGTGCCGCCTATGAGCACTATAAACAGGATTATGGCAAGCCCCGTGGTTATGGTTTCCGAGCCGAAAACAAGCACAAGCGCACCTGCTATCTTCCACCATTGCAGCCTGAAATCAAGCTCGTGGTAGGTGCCGTCAATTATCATTGCGGAAACATCCTGCGCCGCAGCGGTATCCACGCTTTCAACAGTTTTTATTTCAATCCCGCTTTCGGAAAGCCTGCCGAGATACTCTTCAAGGCTCAGCTCCTCGCAGTCAGCCTCGTAAACAGCTTCTGCATCCTCAAGGCAGACCAGAGTACCGTCCTCAAGGCGGTAGCAATTCTCGGGATAGGAATAGTACTCGCCCGAGGGCAGTACCTGAGTAAGTACCCCTGCAAACGCCATTATAACCGCAAGCAGAATAATGATGCCCGCTATTGATTTTTTATTGAGCTGTAAGCCGGAGCCGCTGTTTTTTGCGGCGGATTTCTCCGCAGACGCCGTGTTTCCCTGCATGCTCAACCCTCCGTTTTGAATCAGAATGAAAAAATATGCAGATTTCTGCATTATAATAAATTATTATAGCATAAAGAGTCGCCTGTTTACAAGCTGTTATGTAAATTAATTGTATTACAGATTTTTATACTTTTTCTTGATTGAAAGAAAAAAACATGATATTATATATTTGTATATTTAATTTTTTGGAGGGATTCAGATGTCAAAAATTCTTAAAACGGTCAAAGCGGCTGCGGCTGTTGCTGCGGCAGGTGCAGCAGGCGTTGCAATCAAAGCAAAAACCGAGGATAAAACGGTAAAGCGCATTGTTGTTGAAGAAGCAGGCGACAGCGTTATAAATGCCCTCATCAGCGCAGTAGGCGCCGCACTTCCCATGCCGAAGTTTGAGAAACTCGAGGATTACGAAAGCGAAAATTTCTATGCAGGTCACGATACTTTCATAGAGAAAGCCAAAAGGGGCGCAAAGTGGAAATTCGGCTACGCCCGTGAAAGCCTTACCCCTGACGATTACCTTACCAACCGCTATTATATTGCAGGCTACCTGCATTTCCCTCCCAACGCCATGACGGGTGTGCTTGACGATATTGCCGTAAGAGCAATCTGCCTTGACGATTCAAGCGGCAGGGGTGCAGTTGCTTTTGCCGTAATTGACTGCGTGGGTCTTTCGGGCACAGATGTGCGCCAAATCCGCGAAAGGCTTGAGGATTTTGCAAAGGAAAAGGGCATTGCCTCCATCAACGTTTCCGCCGTGCATTGCCACAGCGGCATAGACACTCAGGGTCTGTGGGGCGACCTTCCCAAAATAGTAGGCAACAACATAAAAGCAATAAAGAAGAATAAGCCCGAGGATTTGATTTCGGGCAAAAACAAGCAGTTTATGCAGCGCCTTTTTGAGCTTTCGGCAAAGGCGATAACCGATGCCTACAACGGCATGACCGCAGGCAAACTCAGCTTTGCCATGACGGACAAGCTCAACCACAACCGTGACAAAAGACCCCCCGATGTTATCGACAGAAACCTCCTCACCCTGCATTTTGACCCTGCAGACGGCAGCAGGCAGACCGTAGCCGCTTTCTTTGCGGCGCATCCCGTAAGCGTCGGCTACGATAACACCGAATGCAGCGGCGACTTCATCTACTACATGGAAGAGGAAGTAAACAAGGCAGATAAAAACTTTATTTTCTTCCAGGGCGCAGAGCTTGCCGTTGCCACAAGCGGCGATTTCATCCCCGAGGATATCCCCGAGGACAGAAGCTTTATCCGCTACGGCAGAGCCATGGGCAGATACGTTGCCAACATCCCCGAGGAGGAAAAAACAAAGCTTTCTCCCATTCTCAATATCCGCCATAATGAGGCATTCGTGCCCTGCAAATCCCCCATTTTAAGGCTTGCGGGTCAGGCAGGTATCGTAAACAACAAGGTACTGCGCTCAGGCAAAAAGTCAACCGACCTTTGCCTTGCTACGGAAATCGGCTTTGTTGAAATGGGCAACGAGCTCGCATTTGCGCTTGTACCCGGTGAGCTTGCGGCTGAGATTCAGCTCGGCGGTGCTCCCGATGAGGTAACAAGCTACAACCGCCGCCCCTGGAATTATCCCACCCTCAACTCAATGACCGAGCGCCACCTCACAGTAATCGGTCTTTGCAATGACGCTATCGGCTACATCCTGCCCGATAATGACTTCGGCTCGCTTCTTGCAAAGCTCCACTATGAGGAATCCGTTTCCGCAGGCAACCGTGCAGGCTCCTGCATTACAATTGCTTTCAAGCGTCTTACAGAGGAATGTGACCGCCTTCATGAGGTAAAAAGCAAAAAATAATCGGGGTGACGGTATGTCAAGATTAATTTATGAACATGTCGCAGTTATCGGAATTGACGGCATGGGAATTTTCAACAGGCAGGCGCAGACTCCCTGCATTGATAAAATTTTTGAAAACGGTGCATCCACCTACGGCGCAATCTCCATGAATCCCACTATCAGCGCCGAAAACTGGGGAGCAATGCTCCTCGGAGCAGACCCTCTTGTTCACGGACTCACAAACTCCATAGTGAGCCGTACTCTTTACACAAACAAGCTTCTGCCCTCCGTTTTTTCCCGTATGCGCAGGGCTTTCCCCGATGCACCCCTTGCCAGCTTCTGCAACTGGAATCCCATAAACCACGGCATTATTGAGCATGACGAAAATGTTGTGCTCGAAACCGCCGATAACGATGAAATCCTGTGCGGCAAAATCGTTGATTACATTGAGCAAAAGCCGAAGTTCCTTTTTGTTCAGTTTGACGATGTTGACGGTGCCGGTCACGGCAACGGCTACGGCACCGAGGGGCATCTTGAGCAGATTTCAAAGGCAGATGCGCTCGTAGGCAGAATTTTTGAAGCTTACGAAAAAGCAGGCATTATTGACGATACTCTCTTTATCGTAACTGCCGACCACGGCGGAATACGCAACGGTCACGGCGGCTACACGGATGAGGAAAAATTCGTTTTCCTTGCCGCAAGAGGCAGGGGCATTGAAAAGGGCGAAATCGGCTTCGCAAAAACAAAGGACATTGCCGCAATTTCCCTCTACGCTCTGGGTCTTGATGTGCCCGATTTCTGCGAAAAGGGCTTTTCCTCTCAGATTCCCGACGGTATCTTCCCCGAAATCAGGGGCACCTACCGCCGCATTGAAGCCAAACCCTTTATCCCTGAGAATATACCCACTCCTCCCGTTGACGGAAAGGGCGGTCTTTACTCATTTTTCCCTGCAGAAAAGCTTAAGCTTGCCATGTTTTTTGATAACAGCGTTGAGGATGCCACGGGCAAGGTTAAGCTTACAGAGCATAATCTTGTAAAATATTACAGCGAGGGCGTGCGCGGCTCATTCGGCGAAATGGGCGCCACGGGCTACGTTACGGCGGATTCTGTTTCTTTTGGCAAAGAGAGCTTCACCCTTGCGGCGTGGCTTAAGATTGACCGCACCCTTGACGAGCCTCCCGTAATCTGCACAAACAAGAATTTCTTCTGGAAAAACAGGAACGAAAAAGGCTTTGCCCTTGCGATAAGAGGCGGCGGAATTCTGTTTGATTTCGGCAACGGTGAGGATCACGATGACGTTTTGACCCCTTACCCCGAAGAGATTTCGGACGGTTGGCTTCACACGGCAGTCACTCTTGATACGGAGAAAAAAGAGCTTAGGGTTTACTACAATTTCAAGTTCATCCGTTCCTTTGCCATGGATGAAGAATTCCTTATTGATTTTGACTGCGGACCCTTCACCGTGGGCAACGATTCCTGCGGAGTTTACAATAACGAAACCTACCGTCTGCTGTTCAATATTGATGATTTTCTCGTTTTCTCAGGCGCTTTCACGGAAAAGGACGTAAAAACCCTTGCACAGTATTATTCAATGTAAAAATTAAGGGGCTGTCTCACTGCTGAGACAGCCCCTTGTTGTTATTTCATCGCCTTACTGTTCATGGCAAAGCGGAGCACCCATGCGGCGTTGCGCTGCAATTCGCCGAGAGTAATGCCGTCTTTTTTGCCGAGGGTCTTAAGCAAGGTGCCGTCAGGCTTGCGCTTACCTGCTCTGTTGCCGCCGGGCATAAGAACATTCACCCCCGCTCTCACACGGTAAGCCTGATTGCAGATTTTGGGGAATTCGGGCGATTTGGAGGAACGCATCCACCAATCGGTCATGATGCAGCCCTTGTAGCCCCATTCGCACCTGAGTATACGCTCGCAAAGCTCATAGTTATAATGACCCCACACTCCGTTGATTTTATTGTAAGAGGTCATGATGTTTTGAGGCTGAGCGGTTTTTACGCAGATTTCAAAGCCCTTGAGGTAAATCTCTCTGAGCGCACGCTCGGAAAGCACGGAATCGTTATGGGTACGGTTTACCTCCTGATTATTGCAGGCAAAGTGCTTCGGACAGGCGGATGCCCCTGCGCTCTGCACTCCCTTTACAACCGCCGCCGCCATTATTCCCGTAAGCAGAGGGTCCTCTGAGAAATACTCGAAGTTTCTGCCGCACAGAGGGTTGCGGTGGATATTCATACCCGGCGCAAGAAGCACATGGGAGCCTGCTTTATTCATTTCAATACCCGTCTGAGTATAAAGCTCCTGCACAAGCTCGGGATTCCATGTGCAGCCGAGCTCCGTTGCAACAGGCAGAAGCGATGCGCCTGCGCTGAGTCTTATGCCCGAGGGACCGTCCGTGGTTGTAACGGCAGGGATTCCCTTATTGCGCAGGGATTCCAGCACTCCGCCGAAGGTGCCTGCGTTGCCTGCCGCACCGAGGGAGCTGTTCATTACATAGTCGCCCCTGCTGAGCGCTTCAAGCTCATCATTGTTAAGCTGTGCGATGAATTCATCCATAGTGACCGAACCGTTTTTTACATCGCTCAGTTTATAGCCTCTGTCGCCCGTGGAGGCAACCGCTTGCGGCAGATTTTTAAGAATTATGTCACGAAGGCTGTATTTTGCAAGCGGCGCTTCCTCGTATTTTGCGCCGCCGAGATTCTTAAGACGCTTAAAAGGTTTTACGGGAGCGGCAGTCTGTGCAAGGCGCTCGGTGATTTCATCCTGTGCCTGCTCGTATTCAAAGCACTTCTCCGCATTTCTTACATCTGTGCCAAGGTAAATCCCGTAGCTTCCCTTTTCAAGAATATAGGCATATTCCTTTTCGTCATCGTAGGATGCCATGGAGCTTACTGCGAATGACAGGTTTACTTTGACGCTTTCTCCGCTTGCGATTTCGGATGTTTTTGCAAAGGCAACGAGCGCCCTTGAAGGCTTGCCGAGCCTTCCCTCGGGAGCTTCAAAGTACACCTGCAAAACCTCTTTGCCGCTGTAATCGCCTATGTTTTTAACCTCTGCCGAAATTCTGATTTCACCGCCGCTCACGGCACAGTTTACATTGCGGATTTCAAACTGAGTGTAGCTCATGCCGAAGCCGAAGGGATAAAGCACTCTGTCCTTTGAAAAGGTTTCAAAGCCTCTGTAGCCTACATAAATATCCTCAGTGTAGCAGTTAAAATCCTTATTGCCGAAGTTTTTGCTTGAGGGGTAATCCTCATAGCTTTTTGCTATTGTGTCAGTAAGCTTGCCGCTCGGGCAGCATCTGCCCGAAAGCACATCGGCAACGGCATTTCCGCTCTCCATTCCCGCCTGCCACACATAAAGAATCGCCGTAATTTTATCGCCGCAGGCTTCGAAATCGCTCATGTCGATAATATTGCCGCAGTTGAGCAGCACGACCACCTTTTCAAACGCCGAGGTAACTGCCGAAAGCATAGACTTTTCCGCTTCGGTAAGGTAGTAGCTGCCTGCTTCAAGCTTATTTTCTCTGTCTTCTCCCGCAGACCTGCCTATCACGATAACCGCTGTATCAGACTTTTGCGCCGCCGCCTTTGCGAGGGCAGCATCAACAGGCATTTCGTCATAGCACATGGGCCAATGGCCCCAGAAGCCGTCATCAACAGGGTTTTCGGCGCACCATTTTCGGTAGATTTCCGCAAGCTCCCCGTTAACGCTTACTCCGCAGTTTCTCAGCCCCTGCATCAATCCGATCTTATACGGCACCTTTACATCGCCACCTGAGCCGTAGCCCACATAAAACCAGTCGTTCTGCACTCTGCCGAAAACGGAAACCGTGTTTTTCTCCGTCAGCGGCAGGGTGTTTTTTGTGTTTTTGAGCATTACTATACCCTCTGCACCCACCTTGCGGCACAGAGAAACCGTTTCCTGTGAAGGCACAAACACAGGCATTTCGCCGCCCTGCGAGCTGCCCTGGGAAGTGACGGTGGTAACAAAATTCACAACCTTGCCCACAGCTTTATAAACCTTGTTTTTAAGATTTTTCATAAAATCACCGCCTGATAACAATTATGCTTTGATGATATCATACTTTGCACCCTGCCGCAAGCCTTGAGCAAAACAAAAAATCGGCCTGCATACTGCAAGCCGATTGCGGTTTTTATTACAGACCCAGTATCCTCTGGAAAATGTTAACCACCTTAAGGAAGCCGTTTCTTAAAAGGTTAAATATATGGCTGATAACGGTAACCACCGTGTTGCCCGTGCCCTCACCCTCTTCGCCGTTGTACGATGAGGAAACCGAATTCATCCAGTAAATAATTCCGTTGGGGCTTTTAAGATTTACGGTGTTGCCGCTGCCGTCAATCGTTTCAACATCGGGGTAGGTGCTGCCGTCAAGCATGTGTAAATCGTAAGTGACAACCTTCGCCATGTGATGATTGTCGCTTGCCGCCGAGCCTGCGGGCTCCGTTACGTTGCTGAAGCTGGTCAAGCGGCATTTTTCGGGCTGAGCATTATGCCTGAGAACATTATTCCACAAGGGAAGAGTTACGAGTGAATAGTTGATTACGGGATCTTTTTTGCTTGAAATCATCCAGATTGCAACATCGGAGAAAGCCTTGACCTCGCTTGTTGTAACGGTACCCGTTGCCGCAATGGGGAACGCACCCGCAAAATACTCGGGATAAGCGGCTATCATGTCCCATGTCATTTCAGCACCTGCCGAGCTTCCGCCGATATAAATGCGGCTCAAGTCAATGTTTTTGCCGTATCTGTCAATCACATCGTCAATAACCGCACGCAGGGATTCAAGCAGCGAAGTGCTCCAGTAAACAAGCTTGTCCTCAGGCGCACGGGGAAGAAGAATAAATGCTCCGCCGCTTGTGAATCGCCTCTGAAGCTCAGAGGATGCCCAATAAGGCATATCGCTGTCATCAAGCTGGGAATTCACATAGTCGCCGTGACCTATTCCGTGAAGGAAAATAACAAGGGGATATTTTACGGAATCGTTTTTCCCTGCGGGAGAATAACAGCAGTAATCAAGCGCATAGCCGCCTGCCTTGGGGGCAACAAAGCTGTCGAATTCATCACGCAGAGCCTGAATGCCTGCCGATGTGGGCAAAGCGGTTTTTCTGCCTGCGGCGCAAACACCTACAGAAAAGGAAAGCACACAAACGCATACTGCCATTAATACGGCAACAGTTTTCTTCATTGTTCTTAACAAAACAAACACTCCTCAAAACAGATTGAATATATTTTATCAACGCAAGAGTTTATTGTCAATTATAAATTTTTACTTCCTTTGCTAAAGCTGTTCTTGGTTTGCAAGAAGAAAGGGGCTGCCTTACGCAAAGAACAAAAGGAACCAAACAAAAAGCACCCCTCGGAGTGCTTCTCGGTTAACATATTAAGGATTTTTTAGATAATAAAGAAGAGATAATAAAGAATAGATAATAATACAAACACCGCCCGAATTTTTTCGTTCACTATTATCTATTATTTATTCAATATTATCTCTTATCTTCGCCTCGCAAGAGGCGCTGCTTGGTGGACCTGGTGGGATTCGATTCGCGCGCCTGCGGGCGCTTGGTCGCTCGCGGTCACAACAGTCCACCGGACTGTTGCTCTGTGCCGCTCGTCCTTCGAATCCCACAAATAAAAAACCGCCGCAGCAAAAGCTGCAACGGTTTTTGGTGGACCTGGTGGGATTCGAACCCATGACCTCTCGGATGCGAACCGAACGCTCTCCCAGCTGAGCTACAGGCCCTCATTTTTTATACATTATTTAATGCATGGAAATTATATAACTTGCATTAAAAATTGTCAATACTCATAATCTTACAAAAAATAAAAGCGACCGCCCTGTTGGACAGTCGCTTTTTTATGTGTCGGCATCGTCCTATTTTCCCGGGCCGCTTCCAGCCAAGTATCTTCGGCACTGTTGAGCTTAACTACCGTGTTCGGGATGGGAACGGGTGGACCCTCAACGTCATTAACACCGACTCAGAAACGCTGCTGCGTTTCCCTTAGTGCTTTGATATTATACAAGCCCCCTGCACATTTGTCAAGCCCTTTTTTAAATTTTTTTAAACTTTTTTGAGAACCTTCAAAATTTCGCCAACATACATTCTGTGATAATCCTTATTTGCATAGTTTTTCTCAATGCTCTCGTCAATAAAGCCTGCGGGGTTCAAATCCTGCACGGCAGCCTTGCGGCAAACGAGAGTGTATTCCGCCTGCTCAAAGCAGGGTGCACCCTGAGAAAACTCCGCCTTAAGACCCGTAAGCTCAGCTTTGTTGCAATCCCTGCCGCTCTTTGCGCCGCAGATTTTAAGGATTTCCCTATGCTCTTCGGCAAAAAAGCTGACGGTAAAAAACTCCTCACGCTCAAAGAATTCGTAGGTATATCTCTGCGGACGGATGAAAACAAGCGCCACTTCCTTGCCCCAGAGCTCGCCGAGTGCTCCCCAGCTTACAGTCATGGTGTTCCAGCTTTGCTCGTTGCCTGCCGAAACAAGCGCCCAGCCGTCACTTATCATACCTACGGCGCTTTCTTTTATATCCCTGATATTGATTTCTTTTGTACTCATAGTGTTCCTCCCGAAAAATTAAGGCTGACGGGGTACGGGCTTATCCTCGGTTGCAATTTCAAAGGAGAGGAAATTGTTTCTCTTAACATAAGCCCACTTCATGCCGAATGCCCTTGCCACATCCTCGGCAGGCACATAAAGCTGTTCCCTGTGGCCTCTGAAAACCTTGCCCTGCAAAGTAATTTCGCCCCTGTCGGTTTCTGCCGTAAGACTGCCGAGCTCGAAGCGTGCCGAGTGACCGTAGATTTCAAGCTCCACAGTTCCCTCGCCTCTCGAAACCTCGCCCCCTATATAGTTTATAAGCACGGCGGCGGGAATATACCACACACCGTCCCTCTCAACAGGCGGCACGGTTACCTGACAAAGCCCCAAATCCATACCCTTGAAAATCATTCTCGGCTGAATAAAAATCGGGGCAACAGCGTAGGGGTAAACCGTGTCTGTTGTGCGGTCTATAACGCATTGGTCGGCAATTCTGCCGTCATCTATGTAAGATGTAAGGGTGATTTTATCCCGCTCCACCTCAACAAGAGCATACATTGAATTATACTCCTCCTGCGGATAAAACGCAGAGTGCCACACCTTGGAAACCGTGCGTGAGCCGGGCGGATTGCAGTGGGAATTGCCGAGCATATAATGCACGGTGCCCTGAGAGGGACGATCAAAAATCTCCTCGTTCTTTATAGGGAAGCTTCTTGAGAAATTATGCTCGTGACCCGAGAACATTATATCGCACATCTCCATGCTTTCACGCATCACGGGATAAGCATCGTCATTCTGGTTTTCTGGACCCGAATAGTAAATGGGGAAATGGTAGCAGCCCATGGTCCACGCTCTGTCGCTCGCATTTATATCCTTAATCGCCCATTCGTTTACATCCTCGGGGCCGTTGATGCCGAAGATTACGAAGTGCGCATCGCCGTAATTGAAGGAATAATTCTCCGTTTTCCATGCTTCGGGACCGTTATCGGGGTAAGACCCCCTGAACTGCTTGCCGAAAAACTCCGCAGGCTCTGAATAATACCTGCCTATGCCGTTTCTGTAATCCTTGAAGCCTCTGTTATCGTGATTGCCGAGGCTCATCATAAAGGGAACGCTTTCAACTATACCCGTAAGCCCGCTGAAAAGTCCGTTCCATTGCACCTCATGCTGACCGCAGTCCGTACTGTCGCCGCCCGAGAGGATGAACCTTGCCTCGGGATGCTTTTTAAGCACGTCTTTAAGGAAACGGTTAAGACCCGAATAATCGGGCAAATCGTGGGGGTCACCTTTCTGGAAATCGGAAATTGCTATGAATGAGAATTTTTCGCATTTTTCTTCCTCGGTAACGAACGAGAAGACCTCGCTTCTGTCCGTTTCGTTGCCGCAGGTGTAGTAATACCTTGTGCCGCTTTCGAGGTTTTTAAGGTGAGCCCAGTGCATTCGGCTTATGTCTATATCGCTTTCAAAAACCTCGGTAACGCTTTGGCAGCAAAGCTTTTCACCGTTTTCGCTCCAATATTCAACATAACCGCTCTCAACGCTTAAATCCGTTCGCCATGTGACGGCCATTTCGCTTTTTGCATCGCCGCAAAAGCTTATCATAATATGGTCGGGTGCAGGGGTTGAGCCCCTTGCAGGCTTTGATTTTAACATTTTATCACTCCAACTCAAACGCTCCTGTATAGAGCTGATAATATTTGCCCTTCTTTTCGAGCAGCTCGGCATGGCTTCCTCTTTCTATGATTCTGCCGTGCTCAAGCACCATAATTACATCGGAATTCATTACGGTGGAAAGTCTGTGTGCTATAACAAAAACCGTTCTTCCCTGCATCAGGGCATCCATGCCCTTCTGCACTATTGCCTCGGTACGGGTATCTATCGAGGATGTTGCTTCATCCAGAATCATAACGGGCGGGTCGGCAACAACCGCTCTTGCTATGGACAAAAGCTGCCTTTGACCCTGCGAAAGCCCTGCCCCGTCACCCGAAAGCACGGTGTTGTAGCCGTCAGGAAGCATTTCAATAAAGGAATGGGCATTCGCACGCTTTGCAGCGGCTATGCACTCCTCATCGGTTGCATCAAGCTTGCCGTAGCGGATATTCTCCATAACCGTGCCCGTGAAAAGGTTGACATCCTGAAGCACAACCCCCAGCGAGCGGCGCAAATCCGCCTTTTTGATTTTATTGATATTTATGCCGTCATAGCGGATTTTTCCGTCCGCAATATCATAAAAACGGTTGATAAGGTTGGTGATTGTGGTTTTGCCCGCTCCTGTTGCGCCTACAAACGCAACCTTCTGACCGGGCTGAGCATACAGGGTTATATCCTGAAGCACACGCTTGCCGGGCACATACTCAAAATCAACATCAACCATTCTCACATCGCCCTGAAGCTCTGTGTAGGTAACGGTGCCGTCCTCGTGCGGATGCTTCCACGCCCACTTGCCCGTGCGCTTTTCGCTCTCGGTAATGTTTCCGTTTGCGTCAATCTGCGCATTAACAAGGGTAACATAGCCGTCATCCGCCTCAACGGGCTCATCGAGCATTTCAAAAATTCTTGCCGCACCCGCAAGCGCCATAACAATTGCGTTAAACTGCTGCGAAACTCTTGAAATTGGCATAACAAAATGCTTTGAAAGCTGAATGAATGCGATAATGGTGCCCATGGTAACGCCGAAGGGTGATTCGGGATGGCTCAGCCCGTGCACGAAAAGCACTCCGCCAAGCACAGCCACAAGCACATACTGCGCATTGGCAAGGTTGCTCATGATGGGCATAAGAATGTTGGCATATTTATTCGCCTTTGATGCGTTGGTGAAAAGCTCGTTGTTGCATTCATCGAAGCCGGCAATCGCTTTTTGCTCATGGTTAAATACCTTCACAACCTTCTGACCGCTGAGCATTTCCTCCGCAAAGCCGTTAAGCCTGCCTATTGACATCTGCTGCTTTACAAAATATTTTGCGCTTCTGCCGCCTACCTTCTTAATAATAAACATCAGCGAAAATGAAATTATCACAACAAACGCCGTAAGCCACACGTTGGTTACAAGCATAGCAAGGAATACAGCCGTTACGGTGACGATTGCCGTGAAAATCTGCGGCAGACCCTGTGCAATCATCTGTCTTAAAGCATCCGTATCGTTGGTGTAATAGCTCATTACATCGCCGAAGGTGTGGGCATCAAAATACTTTACGGGCAGCTTCTGCATGTGCTCAAACATATCGTCCCTTATTTTTTTGAGCGTGCCCTGGCAGATAACCACCATAAGGCGCTGATAAAGGTATCCGCCCGTGATTCCAAACGCAAAAACGCCCGCCATAAGGATTATTAGCTTGAGCAGCCTGCTGAAATCGGGGCTTTCGCTGCCGAGAAGAGGCTCAATAAAGCCGTCTACGATATTCTTTATAAAAAGGGTGTTGCCTACATCGGCAACGCTGGAAATTATAATGCATACAACAACAAGCGCAAGCAGCCCTTTATATCGCTTCATATAGGAAAAAATCCTCTTTGCCGCCGCCATGTTTACAGCGGGAGTTGCCGGTTTTTTATTCATCGCCATGCCCTCCCTTTCTGGTCTGCATTTCGTAAATCTCACGGTAAATCGCATTGCCCTCAAGCAGTTGGGCATGAGTGCCCGCCGCATTGATTTTGCCGTCATCCATAACAACAATAAGGTCGGCATCCTCAACGCTTGAAACTCTCTGGGCGATTATTATTTTGGTGGTGCCGGGGATGGCACTCTTCATTTCAGCTCTTATGAGAGCATCGGTTTTTGTGTCAACAGCGCTGGTGGAATCGTCAAAAATAAGGATTTTCGGGTTTTTGAGAAGCGCCCTTGCAATGCAGAGCCTTTGCTTCTGACCGCCCGAAACGTTGGCGCCGCCCTGCTCGATAAAGGTATCGTATCCGTCAGGGAACTCCTCAATAAACGGGTGCGCCATTGCCATTTTACAAGCCGCCACCATCTGCTCATCCGTAGCATTTTCGTTGCCCCAGCGCAGATTCTCCTTGATTGTGCCCGAGAAAAGCTCATTTTTCTGCAGCACCATTGCAACCGCATCACGAAGCACGGCAAGGTCATATTCCCTTACATCCCTGCCGCCCACAAAAACGGTACCCTCACTTGCATCGTAAAGCCTGGGAATAAGCTGAACAAGGGAGGATTTTGAAGAGCCCGTGGTGCCGAGAATTCCCACCGTCATGCCTGATCTGATTTTTAAATTTATGTTGTCAAGAACTGCCTTTTCCGCCCTGCGTGCATAGCTGAAGGTAACATTTCTAAATTCAATTGAGCCGTCCTCAACCTGCATTACGGGATTTTCGGGGTTTACTATGTCGCTTTCCTCTTCAAGCACCTCAACTATTCTCTGAGCGGAAGCTCTTGAAATAATCATGATAACAAAAACCATTGAAATCATCATCAGACTCATCAGAATCTGGATAGTGTAGGACAAAAGAGTGCTGAACTGACCCGTTGTAAGCTCCGTCTGCCCCGAAAGCACGATTGCTCTTGCGCCGAACCACGAAACAAAAAGCATACAGGCATACATACAAAACTGCATAAGCGGCGAGTTGAAAGCAAGGATTTTTTCACCCTTGGTGAAATCGTTGTATATCTCCTGCGAAACCCTGCCGAATTTTTTATTCTCAAACTCTCCTCTGTTAAAGGACTTTACAACCCTCATTCCTCTTAAATTTTCCTCAACACCCCTGTTGAGCACATCGTAGGTGCGGAAAACCTTATTGAAGATAGGGTGAACATAGCCTGCTATGAAAATAAGGCCGCCGCCGAGCACGGGAATTACAAGCAGGAAGATAAGGGAAAGCTTTACGTTTATCCTCATTGCCATAGTAAATGAAACAACAAGCATAAGCGGGCAGCGCACGGCAATGCGGATTATTGCCTGAAAAGCCTCCTGCACCCTTGCGGTATCGGTTGTGATACGGGTTATAAGGCTTGCGGTGGAGAATTTATCAATATTGGAGAATGAAAATTCCTGCACCTTGCGGTACATATCGCTGCGCAGATTTTTTGCAAAGCCCGCACCTGCCACGGCACAGTATTTGCCTGACAGCGCACCGAGGCTCATTGACAAAAAGCAAAGCCCCACAAGCAATGCACCCGTTACAATCAGAAACGGTATTCTGCCCATATCGCCGAGGCCTATAAAATCATACAGCCTGCCGAGCACCATGCCCCTGCCGCCCGAGCCGTAAATACCGAGGTCGAGCATATCCGCAAGCAGAAGCGGAATAAGCACTTCAATAATTACCTCACAGCCAACGAAAATCGGAGTGAGAATTGCGGATTTTTTGTATTCCCGCACGCACTTTGAAAGCCTTTTTATCATTCGTCTCTCTTCCTCCTTCTATCTAATGAGAAAATTAATCTATATAATTCTTTATCACGAAATTACTTTATATTATATCACACGGTGATATTTATTTTCAAGGGTGTAATTACAGTCGATTTGTGTGCATTAAAATGTTTTTGCATTGATATTGTTTTAGCTGTTCAAATGTAGTATAATGTTTTTATAATGAGGGAATATGGCCCGAAAAAAGCAAAAAGGAGCATTAAAATGTCCATTGAAGCAGTAAGAGAGTATTTCTCCTCCCTGGGTATTGAGCAGCGTATTCTTGAATTCCCCGTTTCCTCCGCCACGGTGGAGCTTGCCGCCGCCGCTCTCAATACCGCACCCGAAAGAATCGCAAAAACTCTTTCATTCAAAAAGGATGAGGGCTGTATTCTGGTTGTTGCCGCAGGCGATGCAAGAATTGATAACCGTAAATTCCGCGAAACCTTCGGAATGAAGGCAAAAATGCTGCCTCACGAAGAGGTGTGCGCCCTTACGGGTCATGCCGTTGGCGGAGTATGCCCCTTTGCCGTAAACGAGGGCGTTGCCGTTTATCTTGACCGCTCGCTTGAAAGATTCGATACCGTTTTCCCCGCCTGCGGAAGCTCCAACAGCGCCATTGAAATCGGCTGCGAGGAGCTGTTTTCGCTCTCCCGTGCGCAGAGCTGGGTGGATGTCTGCCGCCTGCCCGAGGAAAATGCTGACGGAATCTGAATTTTTTAATAAATTTTTCATCAGTTAGTCATTGTAATATTAATTTATTTATTATATAATTACGCTGTATATCTGCGAGTTTATTAAAAGGAGAGGCACTTATGAAAAAACCGATTTACGTTCTCGCTTACGACATCGGCACAACCGGCGTCAAAACCTGCCTGTTTGAGGTTGAAAACAGCATTAAGCTTATAGGTTCGGCAATGCAGGGCTATAATCTTTATATAATGCCTGACGGCGGCGCCGAGCAGGATCCCGACGAATGGTGGGAGGCCATCTGCGCCACAACCAAAAAAATCTTTGCAGACAGCGAAGTAACTCCTGCTCAGGTTGAGGGCATCTCCTTCTGCTCTCAGATGCAGGGTCTTGTGCTTGTTGACAAAAACGGCATTCCCGTTCACAGGGCAATGAGCTACATGGACCAGCGAGCAAGAAAGCAGCTTAAGGAAAACCTTGCCTACGGCCCCCAGATTGCAGGCGCAAATATCTATAAGCTTCTGCTTTCCCTTAAGGCTACGGGCGCAGTTGCGTGCAGCGTTAAAGACCCCGTGTGGAAATACAAGTGGCTTGAGGAAAACGAGCCCGAAATTTTCAAGCGTGCTTACAAATGGCTTGATGTTAAAGAATACATAATCTGCCGCATGACGGATAAATTTGTAATGACGAGGGATTCAGCCTTCGGCGCTCTCCTTTACGATATCCACAAAAAGGAGTGGAGCTCCACCGTATGCAGAATCCTCGGCGTTGATATGAAGCACCTGCCCGATATCGTTGACTCCACCGCAAAGGTCGGCGCTCTTACCGCAAAGGCTGCTGCAGAGCTCGGCCTTAAGGAAGGCACGGCTGTTTTCGGCGGCGGCGGCGATGCATCGCTTATCGGAGTCGGCGCAGGCGCTGTGGCTCTTGGCGATACTCATATTTATTCAGGCACCTCAGGCTGGGTTTCCACCGTTGTTGACAAAAGCATTGTTGACACCTCTGCAATGATTGCCGCCATAGTGGGCGCCAATGACGGGCTTTACAATTACTTTGCAGAGCTTGAAACCGCAGGCAAGTGCCTTGAATGGGTAAAGGATCACCTTGCACTTGACGAAATCGGCATTTACCTCAAGAAAGAGAACGTTGCAGAATCCAAGGAGTCTGTTTACACCTCTCTTTACGATTATCTTTCAAGCGTTGTTGAAAAGGTGCCTGCAGGAAGCGGCGGAGTTATCTTCACCCCCTGGCTTCACGGCAACCGTTGCCCCTTTGAGGACCCCAACGCAAGAGGAATGTTCTTCAACGTAAGCCTTGAAACAGGCAAAACTCAGCTCATCCGCTCCGTCCTTGAGGGCGTTTGTATGCACATGCGCTGGTTTATCGAAACTCAGGATAAAAAAATCAAGACCTCACCTGTTGTCCGCTTCGTAGGCGGCGGTGCACTCTCCGATGTAACCTGCCAGATCATGGCGGACTGCACGGGCAGAACGGTTGAAACCGTTGATTCCCCCCAGAACGTAGGCGCGGTAGGTGCGGCGGCGCTCGTTGCGGCAGGTCTCGGCCTCATCAACGGCGTTTCCGATGCCAAAAAGCTTATCCCCGCATCCAAAACCTTCAAGCCCAACCCTGCAAACAAAGCAGTTTACGATAAAAACTACGAGGTTTACAAAACTCTTTACAAAAACAACAAGGCTGCCTTCGCGAGCCTCAACTCTTAAAAGCAGAAAGGATTACCGCTATGAAAAAAATTCTTGCTCCCGTTCTTGCACTTGTTCTTATTCTTACTCTTTTCGCCTCCTGCTCAAAGGAGCCCAAAATCAAAGACGGTCAGATTGTTTCCGACGGTGAACAGACCTACGCCGCCATTACCGAAAAAGACGGTCAGCTTGCCCGTGACGAAGAAGGTCAGCTCATCGTTGCCGTTACAGACGCAAACGGCAAGGTAGTAAAGGACGAATCCGGCGAGAACAAAACCTCCGCCGTTGCCCTCAACCACGCAGTAACCCTCGGTGACAGAATTGAGTACAAAACCTTCTCCGTTATCCTTCCCGATGGTTGGGAGCCCGGCTCAAGCTTTGATGAAATCAACATCTGGTCTGAGGACCGTGCAAACCACATCGTTATTTACAGCAAGACCGACCTCAACGCAGCAGAGCCCGGCAGTCAGCTTTTCAATCTTCTCTCCTCCTCCGATTCGGTTGCAAAAACTAAGAATGACACCGTAAAAATCGCAGGCTGTGACGCTAAGCGCACAAGAGTTGATTTCAATGTTACCGAAGCCGCCACCGCTGAGGACGATGCTCCTCTTTACTCCGCAACCTACTATTCATTTACGGGCACAAACGCTAAGTTCGGCGTAATATGCTACTCCGAGGAAAAGGGCACAGCGGATTCCGTATTTGAAGAAGTTCTCAACACAATGGTTCTTTATTAATGATTTGACAGGGGGAAACTAAAATGTTATTTACTCAGGATATAGGAATAGACCTCGGCACAGCCAACACTCTCGTATTTGTGAAGGGCAAGGGTATTGTTATCCGCGAGCCCTCCGTTGTTGCCGTTGACCAGAAAAGCAATCCCACAAGAGTTGTTGCCGTAGGTATGGAAGCTAAGGAAATGATTGGCCGTACTCCCGGTTCAATCACCGCCGTGCGTCCCCTTAAGGACGGCGTCATTGCGGATTTTGACATCACCGCTGACATGATTAAATCATTCATCAAGCGTGTTTCGGGCCGCTCTCCCTTCTACCGCATCAGAGTGCTTATCTGTATTCCCTCGGGCGTTACCGAGGTTGAGCGCAAGGCAGTTTACGATGCCGCAAAGAGCGCAGGCGCAAAGTATGTAAGCCTTATCGAGGAGCCCATGGCAGCTGCTATCGGCGCAGGCCTCCCCGTAAGCGAGGCATCGGGCAGCATGGTAGTTGATATCGGCGGCGGCACCTCAGAGGTTGCCGTTATCTCCCTTGGCGACGTTGTTACCGCAAACTCCGCAAGAGTTGCAGGCGATAATTTTGACGAAGCTATCATATCTTACGTTAAGAAAAAATATAATCTTCTCATAGGCGAGCGCACCGCTGAGGATATCAAAATCAAAATCGGCTCCGCTTATCCCTATGACGGCGAAGGCACCCTCAACATAAAGGGAAGAAACCTTATGGACGGTCTGCCCAAGAATGTTGACATTACCTCGGAGGAAATCCGTGAGGCTCTTGCCGACCCCGTTACCCAGATTGTTGACGCTGTCAAGTCCACCCTTGAAAAGACTCCCCCCGAGCTTGCTGCCGATATCATCGACCACGGCATCACCCTCACAGGCGGCGGCGCTCTGCTCAGAGGTCTGGACAAGCTCATCTCCGTTGAAACAAAAATCCCCGTTCTTGTTGCCGAGTCTCCGCTGGACTGTGTAGTTCAGGGCACGGGCATCTGCCTTGAGAATGATACTCTCAACATCGTTGCCAACAAAAAATACATCTGATTGCAGAGGATAAAAAGAAATGCTCCGCTTTTTAAAAAGCACATCCTTTAAAATATTTGCATTGGTGCTTGCCGCTCTTGCGGCAGGCTCAATATTCTCTGCCCTTTCGAGGGGTGAGGCATCGCCGCTTACAAGCGCAGTGAGCGTAGTTTTCTCCCCTGCGCAGAGGTTTGCCTCTTTCATTTCCTCTAAATTTTCAAATCTGCCAATTTCCTTCCGCTCCTCCTCTTATCTTACCGAGGAAATAAATGACCTCAACGGCGAGATTGAAGCGCTCAGGAATCAGCTTATAGACTATGAGCAGTCCAAACGCAAGCTTGCCCTTTATGAAGAATTCCTTGAGCTCAAGCAGGAGAATCCCGACCAGAAATACTGCGAGGCTTCAATAGTCGGCAGGGATGCGGCGGATTACATCGGCTCATTCACCCTCAACAAAGGCTCTTCAAGCGGCATCAGCGTGCAGGACCCCGTTATCTACGGCAGCAACCTTGTGGGCGTTGTGGCATCCGTCACCCCTACACAGTGCACCGTAAATACCATCCTTAACCCCGATGTCAATGTAAGCTGTTACGAAATAAGAACGGCTGTGCTCGGCTACTCCACCACAAGCGTCGAGCTTGCCCGTGACGGCTTTTGCAAAATGCCCAACCTCCCTGCTTCAACCGCTATAACTCAGGGCGGCATTGTGTGCACCTCGGGCGTGGGCGGAGTTTACCCTGCCAACCTTGTTATAGGCACAATTGACAGTATAGTTGACGCTTCCGTTGATATTTCTGCGGCGGCTATCATTAAGCCCGCTGTTGAGTTTGATGAAATCACCGATGTTTTTGTTATTACCGAATTTGACGGTCAGGGAACAAACTGAGGTTAAGCTATGACTTTTGATAAGCAAAAACTGAAAACCGTCGGCCGTTATGCCCTGTTGGGAGCCTTCCTTTTACTGCTGAGTGTTCTGCAGAATACGGAGGGCTATTTCCCTGCTTTCTTTTCCGCCCGTGCCGTGCTGCTTATCCCTGCCGTGGTAAGCCTTGCGATGTTTGAAAACAGCATTGCCGCCATGCTCCTCGGCGTTTTCGCAGGCGGTTTGTGGGATGCGAGCGCATCCGGTGTCGGAGGATACGCAATTTACCTTCTCATCGTCGGCTTTGTATGCTCCTCGCTCATCAACAGCGTAATGCGAAGCAACATTATCACAGCTTCACTGCTGAGCACAGGCTGGCTTTTAATTTTCTTCCTCGGATACTGGCTTATTCATTATCCGATTGCAGGGCTTGATTCCTCCGCTTTCACGCTTGTGAGGTATTATCTGCCTGCGTTTATTTACTCCGCCGTGCTCTCCCCCGTAATTTTCCTTTGCGTTATGGCGCTCAACACGGCGATTAACAAATTTTTTGATAAAACCAATTAAGGAGGTGCCGCTGTGTCATGGTATCTTTAAAAGCCCGCCGCATAGCGGCAATCTGCATTTTTCTTATGATTTTCGCCGCCTTTTCAGGCGTGCTGTTCAAGCTTCAGGTGGTTGACGGCGAGGAATATCACGCCGCAAGCGCCTCTGTTTCCTCCCGTACGGTTTCCATTTCCGCCGCAAGGGGTGAGATTGTTGACCGTTACGGCAGTGAGCTGGTTGTGAATTATCAGGGCTACTCCCTGATTTTTGACGGTGCGTTTTTCCCCTCCGCATCAAACCAGACCCAGCGCAACGAAATTATAATAAGCCTTATCAATCTGCTTGAAAGCTCAGGCGAGGAGTGGGAGGACACTCTGCCGCTCGAATTTGACACACAGGGCAACATAGTTTTTTCCGAAAACCGTGATTCCGATATAAAGCGCATGAAAAACGAGCTGCTCAATCTTAATGAGTATGCCACCGCTCAGAACTGCTTTGATGCCCTTATCACCCGTTACAAGCTTGAGTATTATACCCCCGAGCAGGCAAGGAAAATTGCCTCAGTCTGCCTTGCTATGAAATCAATCGGCTTTGGCATCAGCACCCCCTACACCTTTGCAACAGACGTTTCAGAGCAGACCGTTGCCCGTATAAAGGAAAACAGCGTTTTCTATCAGGGAGTTGACGTTGAGGTTGTTCCTTACAGAGAATATACCGACGGCACCCTTGCGCCTCATATTCTGGGCAGAGTTGCCGCCATTGACTCGGATGAATACGCAAAGCTTAAAAGCGAGGGCTACTCCATTACCGATGAAATCGGCAAAAGCGGCCTTGAATACGCAATGGAAAGCTACCTCAGGGGCACGGCAGGCGAAAAGACCGTTTCCATCAATGCCGAGGGCAAGGTGGTTGACTCCGTGGTCACCTTAGAGCCTCAGCAGGGCAACACCGTAGTTTCCACCATTGATGCAAGAATGCAGGCAATCGTGCAGAAATCTCTGCGCAACTGCCTTCTCAACTATGCGGATGAAAGGAACAGTATGGTTGAGCCTGCAGGTGCGGCTGTGGTAATCGACTGTAATACGGGCGATATCCTCGCCTGCGCATCCTACCCCACCTACGATATTTCAACTTATTCTCAGAATTATTCCGAGCTTGCCGCCACCGCCGGCGACCCTCTCTGGAACCGTGCTCTGCTGAGCACCTACGCAACGGGCTCCACCATGAAGCCCTCCGTAGCCATTGCTGCTCTTGAAGAGGGGCTTATCGTCGCAGAGGACAGCGTTTACTGCTCAGGTCTTTATACATATCTTCATCAGAATTTCAAGTGTGAGCAGAATCATGCCACAAGGCACGTAAACGTTATTGCCGCTATCAAGGAGTCGTGCAACACCTTCTTTTATGAGGTAGGCAAAAACCTCGGCATTACCAAAATGAACGAATACCGCACCCTTTTCGGCTTCGGTCAGAAAACCGGCTGTGAGCTTTCCGAGGCATCGGGCATTCTCGACTCCCCCGAATACAGAGAATCTCTTAATCAGACCTGGCGCCCCGGCTTCACCGTACAGTCGGCAATCGGGCAGGCAGGCAACCTTATCTCCCCCGTTCAGCTTGCCAACTACTGCGCCACCATTGCAAACGGCGGCACACGCTACCGCACCCGTTTTGTAAAATCCGTGCTCACTTATGACAACTCCGAAATCGTGCTTGAAGGCACTCCCGAGGTGCTCTGCTCAACGGGTGTCAGCGAAAAGACGCTCGATATCGTAAGAGAGGGTATGCATCAGGTTTGCTCCTCCACCACGGGCTACTGCTACAGATACTTCAAGCATCTTGATTCCTCCATTGACCCTGCCGCCAAGACGGGCACTTCCCAGGAATACAGAAACATTGACGGCGTTTCCGTTAAAATCAACAACGGCTTTCTCATCACCTACGCACCCTACGATAATCCTCAGATCGCCATTGCCCTTGTAGGTGAAGGCATGACCTCGGGTGTTTTCGTTGCCCCCGTTGCCGCCGATGTTTACGAATATTACTTTGCAGAGGGCGACCCCCTCGATGAAGCCGCCACGGAGAACACTCTCCTCGGTTAATTTTAAATTTCAGGTGATTGTATGGCTAAAAAGATAGTATTTGCCTCCGGCAAAGGCGGAGTGGGCAAATCCTCCGCCGCTCTCGGCATTTCCGCCTCCCTTGCCGCCAACGGCTTCAAGGTACTGCTTGCTGATTTTGATATCGGCTTAAGAAGCCTTGACCTTATGCTTAAGGTAAGCGAAGGTGTTGTTTTTGACTGGGGCGATATCATCCTTGGCAGATGCGATGCCGAGCAGGCTGTTATTCAGGCTCAGTCGCTCAGCTTCCTCGCCGCACCCCGCAGCTTTGACCCTGCTTTTACCGAACAGAGTGTTCGTGAAATGTTTATAACCGTATTTGACGATGCCTTTGATTTTATAATCTTTGACGCTCCTGCAGGAATCGGCAGAGGCTTTTCCCTCGCCTGCGCCGCCGCTGACACCGCCTGCCTTGTCACAACTGCTGACAATGTGTGCGTAAGAAGCTGTGCCGCCGCCGCAAGTGAATTGCGCCAAAGCAAAATACCGCTTCGCCTTATCATCAACCGCTTTGAGGAAAAGCCCGTTATAAAGGGCAGAATGCTCAATCTTGACGATTGCATTGATGCGGTTGCAGTGCGTCTGCTCGGCGTACTGCCCGAGGATGAAGCAGTTACCGTTTCAAGCGTTACGGGCAAGGCGCCCTCCAAAAACTCTCCGTTTTCACTTGCCTGCCGCAGGATTTCCTTGCGTCTGCTTGGCGAAAGACTTCCTCTGTTTACCGATATGTGACCGTGCGTGGTTGCGCACTTATATATAATGTATATTTATAATGAAAGGAGTGTGCCGCATTGAGCGAAAGCACTACCGTTGCCGCCATTTCAACGCCGAACAGCGCAGGCGGAATAGGCATTGTCCGCATCTCGGGCGGCGATGCTCTTAAAATTGCCGCTGAGATTTTTCAGCCCGTCAGCGGTACGGATATAAAACAAAGCCGTGGCTACCGTGCCCATTTCGGCAAGGTGGTCTTTAATTCGCAGGTTATTGACGAGGCTGTGTGCCTCGTTTTTCGTGCGCCTCACAGCTACACGGGCGAGGATACGGTTGAAATCTCCTGCCACGGCGGCATTTATGTAACAAGAAGCGTGCTGCGTGCCGCTCTCGGAAGCGGTGCCGTGCCTGCCGAAGCCGGCGAATTCACAAAGCGTGCCTTCCTCAACGGTAAAATTGACCTTGCTGAGAGTGAGGCGGTTATGAATCTTATCAGCGCTCAGGGTGAGCAGGCTGCAAGCGCCGCCCTCAACACCCTTGACGGCAAGCTTTCCGCTAAAATCCGGGCCGCCGCTGATGAGATTATCGCAGTCAGCGCCGCCCTTGCGGCATGGGTTGATTATCCTTATGACGAAATTGAGGATACCTCCCCTGAGGAGCTGCTCGCCGTGCTCAGAAAAGTGCGCAGCGATATTTCCGAAATTGTAAAAAGCTACGATTCGGGCAGGATTTTTACCGAGGGAATTGATACCGTAATCGTCGGCAGACCCAATGTAGGCAAATCCACTCTGATGAATCTGCTTTCGGGCTACGACCGCTCCATTGTTACCGATATCGCAGGCACCACCCGTGATATAGTTGAAGAAAGCGTAAACCTCGGCGGTATGCTTCTTCGCATTGCAGACACCGCAGGCATACGTGAAACTGACAATGCCGTTGAAAGCATCGGCGTTTCGCTTGCTAAAAAAAGGCTTGAAAGAGCCGTGCTTGTGTTTGCTGTTTTTGACAGCGCAAGCGAGCTTTCTTCAGAAGATATTGAAATCCTTAACGGCTGTAAGGACAAGCTGTGCCTTGCAGTAATAAACAAAACCGATTTACCACGCAAAGCGGATACCGATATAATCAGAGCCGTTGCCGACGAAACCGTTGAAATCTCTGCGGCAAACGGCGAGGGGGCTGACAGACTTGAAGCGGCGGTTGCCCGACTGCTGAGCGCATCCTCCTTTAACCCCGAAAATCCCTGCCTTGCCAGCGAAAGGCAGCGCAACTGCTGCGTCACGGCGCTTCGTTTCCTTGACGATGCCGTAAACGCTCTTGAGGGCGGTGTTACGCTTGATGCTGTCAACGTGTGCGCCGACTGTGCGGTTGATGCTCTGCTTGAGCTTACAGGCGAGCGTGCCTCTGCCGCCGTGGTTGAGGAGGTTTTCTCCCGATTCTGTGTAGGAAAATAATTCATTTGGTGATACTATGGAATTCTTCAGCGAAAAATTTGATATAGCCGTTATCGGCGCAGGTCACGCAGGCATTGAAGCAGGTCTTGCAGGTGCACGTCTCGGCTGCCGCACCGCCGTTTTCACCGTCAACCTTGACTGGGTTGGCAACATGCCCTGCAACCCCTCTATTGGCGGCACCTCAAAGGGTCACCTTGTGCGTGAGATAGATGCCCTCGGCGGCGAAATGGGCAAGGCGGCTGACCGTCACACCCTGCAGAGCCGTATGCTCAACCTCGGAAAAGGTCCTGCCGTGCACTCCCTGCGTGCACAGATTGACCGCCGTGCTTACTGCGAGTATATGAAAAACTGCCTTGAAAAGCAGGAGAATCTTTTCCTTAAGCAAGCGGAGATTATTGATTTAACAAAAAATGGTAATGAGTGGCTGCTCAAAACAAGACTTGAAGCCGTTTACAGCGCAAAGTGCGTAATTATAGCAACGGGCACCTTCCTTGCAGGCAAGGTCTACGTTGGCGATGTCTGCTACGAAAGCGGACCCGACGGTATGTTCCCTGCAAACGAGCTTGCCCTCTCGCTTAAAAAGCTTGGCATCCTCACCCGCCGTTTCAAAACGGGCACTCCCCCTCGCATCAACCGCCGCAGTGTGGATACCTCTGTTATGGAGCTTCAAAACGGCGATGAAATTACCGTTCCCTTTTCTTACACAACTGATTTCCCCATTGAAAATAAAGAACCCTGTTATATTACTTATACCAACGATAACACAAAGCAGATTATTCTCGATAACCTCTCCCGTTCGCCCCTGTTTTCGGGCAGGATTGACGGTGTAGGTCCGAGATACTGCCCCAGCATTGAGGATAAAATCGTCCGTTTTTCGGAAAAGCCCCGTCATCAGCTTTTTGTTGAGCCATGCGGCGCAAATACGGACGAGCTTTATTTGCAGGGGCTTTCATCCTCACTCCCCGAGGACGTTCAGCTTAAAGTGCTTCATTCAATCGCAGGTCTTGAAAAAGCGGAAGTGCTCCGTGTGGCATACGCCATTGAGTACGATTGCGTTGACCCTCTCAGCCTTAAATCCACGCTTGAATTCCTCGACTTTGACGGTCTCTTCGGAGCAGGTCAGTTCAACGGCTCAAGCGGCTACGAGGAAGCGGCGGCGCAGGGTCTTGTGGCAGGAGTGAATGCTGCGGCGAAGATTCTCGGCAAGGAGCCGCTTATTCTTGACCGTGGCAGTTCATACATAGGTACTCTCATTGACGACCTCGTAACAAAGGGATGCTCCGACCCTTACCGTATGATGACTTCCCGTTCCGAATACCGCCTTGTTCTCCGGCAGGATAACGCTGACCGCCGCCTTACAGAGCTCGGCCACAAGATAGGGTTAATAGACGACGAGCGCTACGCAACATTTTGCGAAAAGCTCCGTCTCATAGACGAGGAAAGAACAAGAGTTGAGAATATCACCGTTTCCCCGTCAGAGGCTCTCAACGAGCTGCTTGTTTCACGTGAAACATCGCCTGTTACCACGGGTGTGCGCCTTGTGGAGCTTCTCAAGCGTCCTCAGCTTGATTACGATGCCCTTGCCCCCTTTGATACCTCCAGACCTGACCTTCCCCATGAAGTTTTCGAGCAGGTTGGGCTTGATATCAAATACGAGGGATATATCAGGCATCAGCAGATGCAGATTAATGAAATGCGCCGCCTTGAGGAAAGAAAGCTGCCCGAAGATATTGATTACTCTCAGGTGACGGGTCTGCGCCTCGAGGCAAGGGAAAAGCTGAGCAAAATCCGCCCCGAAAGCGTGGGTCAGGCTTCAAGAATTTCGGGCGTAAGCCCTGCGGATATAACCGTGTTGCTGATTTATCTCGGCTGATAGGAGTTAAATATGATTATTGATAAAAATTTGCTTACAAATCAGGCTCAATTGCTCGGCGTAACGCTTGATGATACCACCCTCGAGCGCTTTGAGCTTTTTGCCGATTTGCTTGTTGAAACAAATAAAAAATTTAATCTCACCGCCATTAAGGAAGCGGATGATATTGTAATCAAGCATTTCGCTGACAGTATCTCCCTTTTCTCCGCCGTTGATATCCCTGAGGGCGCAAAAATTCTTGACGTTGGCACGGGCGCAGGCTTCCCCGGCATTCCCCTGCTTATCTGCCGCCCCGATTTAAAGCTCACTATGCTTGACAGTACGGGCAAAAAGCTCGCATTCGTGCGTGAAGCTCTCGAAAAGCTCGGGCTTTCAGCCGAAGTGATTCATTCCCGCGCCGAGGAAGAGGGTCAGGGCGAAATGCGTGAAAGCTTTGATATTGTAACCTCCCGTGCCGTTGCGGCGCTCAACGTTCTGTGCGAATACTGCCTGCCCTTCGTAAAGGTAGGCGGCACCTTTGCGGCAATGAAAAGCGCAAAAGCCGAGGAAGAGCTCGGCGGCGCTCGCACCGCAATTAAAACTCTCGGCGGCAAATTTGTTGCAACCGAGCAGAGAATTCTCGGCGACGGCGGCGAAAGAAATATTATTATCATCAATAAATCATCGCAAACTCCGCCAAAATATCCCCGTGTGTCGGCACAGATTTCAAAAAAGCCCCTCTGATTTTGAAAAATTGAGGCGAAAAAGTGAAAATCCGCCCGCCCGAAAAGGTTGGACAAATCCCCCTCGGAGTGTTATGCTTAATTCAACGAAGCAACACACCCGAGGGGTTTTCTTTTGGAGAAAGGAGCAGGGCTTGAATAATCTTGAATGTAAGGTCGGCGGTCAGATACTGCTCATTGAAACCGACGCACTCAGGGCTAACCCAAATCAGCCAAGAGAAGTCTTTGACAGCACCGAGCTTGACGGTCTTGCAAAAAGCATCCGCCTTAACGGAATAATTCAGCCCATTGCGGTGCGTATCAATGCTAAAGGTGAGTACGAGATTATTTCAGGCGAGCGCAGGCTCCGTGCGGCAAAAATAGTAGGCATGAGCCGCATACCGTGCATTTTAATGGATGCAACGGATGAAAAATCGGCGCTCTTTGCTCTTATTGAGAATATGCAGCGCAGTAACCTCGGATTTTTTGAAGAAGCGGCGGCAATCGCACGCCTTGAAAGCGTTTATTCTCTCAGCCGTGACGAAATCTGCAAAAAACTCGGAAAATCCCCTGCCGCTATATCAAATAAGCTTCGTTTGCTGCGGTTATCCGTCGATGCAAGGCAGGAAATTACCTGCGCAGGGCTTACCGAACGCCACGCAAGGGCATTGCTTCGCCTTGAAACGGATGAGCAAATCAGAAAAGCTCTCTCCACCATAATTAAAAACAAGCTCAACGTTGCTCAGAGCGAAAAGCTGATTGAAGCGATGCTCAGCAAGCGAAAATCCAAAAAACGCTCACCCGTAAAGCTTTTCAAGGATATCCGCCTGTTTGTGAATACTCTCAACCATGCGGTTGAAACCATGAGGCACTCAGGCATAGATGCAAATGCCGTTAAAACCGAAACCGAAAATTACATTGAATACACGGTGCGTATACCTAAAAGCCGTGATTGCATCATCACCAACAGCCGTGATTCAGCTTAGCTTTGAGCTGAACACATAACTTAGCCAACACCATTTTACCATATCTTTCTCTTTCACACCCACATCCACAGCGGGAGGAGCAGGCTCATAATGAGTCTGCTCCTCTTGCTTTTGTTTCACGTGAAACATTACAGCTCACCATGTCCTTTTCATTGTTTCACGTGAAACACAATAATTTACATATATATCTTTATTTTTTACCCAATGTATGCTATAATCAATGCATAAATCTTTTTAGGAGAGGATATTTTGGGTAAAACCGTTTCAATAGTCAACCAAAAAGGCGGAGTCGGCAAAACCACCACCGCCGTAAACCTTACCGCCGCCCTCGGTGCAAAGGGCTACCGTGTGCTGCTTACGGATATTGACCCTCAGGGCAATTCCACAAGCGGCCTCGGCGTAAACAAAAGAGGCTTGCAGAATTCCTCTTACGATGTACTCGTAAACCGTGTGCCTGCGCAGGAGGTTATAGTTCAGACTCCGTTTGAAAATGTTTTTTTGCTCCCCTCAAGTATGTCACTTGCAGGCGCAGAGCTTGAGCTCGTTGACCTCGACAAAAGAGAAAGCCGCCTTAAGACTGCTCTTGCGGCGGTAAAGGAAGATTTTGATTTTATTTTTCTCGATTGCCCCCCTTCACTCGGTCTCATAACCATAAACGCACTCAACGCTTCGGATTCGCTCATAGTCCCCATTCAGTGCGAATACTACGCTCTTGAGGGTCTTTCACAGCTTGTAACCACCGTAAGAACGGTTAAGAGACTCTACAATCCCTACCTTGAAATGGAGGGAGTTGTGCTCACCATGTATGACGGAAGGCTAAATCTTACACAACAGGTTGTGGAAGAGGTAAAAAGATGCTTCCCCAGGAAGGTCTATTCCTCCGTCATCCCCCGCAATGTGCGTATTTCGGAGGCTCCCAGCTACGGTCAGCCCATTCTGTATTATGACAGACGCTCAAAGGGTGCCGCCGCTTATGATGCGCTGGCAGACGAATTTTTGAAGAATAACAGATAAGGAGAACCGCTCATGGCTACTAAAAAAGGCGGCCTCGGAAGAGGCTTTGACGCTCTGTTTACAGATAACGCAATGGAGGAAACCTCGGCGGTATCCTCAGTAAAGCTTAAGCTCAACGATATCGAGCCTAACCGTGAACAGCCCAGAAAAAAATTTGATGACGATGCTCTTTCTCAGCTCGCTTCAAGCATTGCCGAGCACGGTGTGCTTCAGCCCCTGCTTGTAAGACCCCTCCCCGCCGGCGGATATCAGCTTGTTGCAGGCGAGCGCCGCTGGAGAGCATCAAGAATTGCAGGCTTAAGCGAAGTTCCTGTTGTTATAAAAGAAATGTCCGATGAACAGGCTGCGATTTTCGCCCTGGTAGAAAATCTGCAGCGTGAGGATCTCGACCCCGTTGAAGAGGCTAAGGGATACGCAAAGCTTATGAAGGATTTCGGCTTCACCCAAGAGCTTGTTTCCGAAAGAGTCGGCAAATCCAGACCCGCAGTAGCAAATGCGTTGCGCCTGCTCAAGCTTCCCGCTGCCGTACTCGAAAGCATTTCGGAAGGTGAAATTTCCGCAGGTCACGGCAGAGCCCTTGCCGCTCTTGAGGATGAGGGCGCAATTATTGATACAGCAAGAAAAATCATTGCAAAAAAACTCAGCGTAAGGGAAACCGAAAAGCTTGTTAAAATGCTCACCGCAGTAAAAAAAGAAAAGAAAGCTCCTGCCGCACCGTCAAGAGATGTATTCTTCAATGAGGTTGAGCTGTCGCTGAGCAACGCTCTGGGCAGAAAAGCAAAGGTAGTAACAAAGGGCAAAAAGGAAGCAGGAGTGCTTGAGCTTGATTTTTACAGCAAAGAAGACCTTGCCCTTATAGTAAAAGCGCTTGAAGTGCTTGAATAATACAAAAACGGGAGAAAACTTATGATAAGAAAAGCAAATGAATGCGCAACCGAAAAAAGACCCGAAATGCGAGGCGGCACAGGAACGGTAGAAATTACCAATTTTGTTACAAAAGAGGAGCTTCTTGAAAAGGGGAGACTTTTTGCAAGAATAACGCTTAAGGAAGGCTGCTCAATCGGCTGGCATCTTCACGAAACGGACAGCGAAATTTTCTTTGTTGAAAGCGGAAAGGCAATCTACAACGACAATGGCGAAGAAAAGGAAGCCTCGGCAGGGGATGTACTCATCTGCCCTGCAGGCACAGGCCACGCAATCCGCAACGCCGGCGAAGAAACCGTAAATCTTATAGCAGTAATCGTATATGCATAATAGTAACCCCCCGGCTTAGCCGGGGGTTCTTCATATGCGGGCAAAGCCCTATGTTACTGGCATCGCCTTAAGGCGTACCCGACGCGTTCCTTTTGCAAAGGATGCCTTTTTAAAGACAGAGTTGATATTTAAATTCT
>JAZSIQ010000165.1:0-8965 GCA_045533875.1 Acutalibacteraceae bacterium
TTTAAAACTTTACTTTACTTTTTTTGCAGGTATGGTATATTTATAAAGTAAATATTTTAACGGAGGTTAAAATTATGTCAAAAGACGTTAAAGTTGCAATTATCGGATGCGGTACTATAGCAAATTCTGCGCATATCCCTGCATACCTCAAAGCGCCGGGAGTTGAAATTAAGTATTTCTGCGATATCATTCCCGAAAGAGCTGATGCCGCTGTTGAAAAGTACGGCTGCGGCACGGCGATTTATGATTATCATGAGATTCTCAATGATCCTGAGCTTGATGCAGTTTCCGTATGCACTCACAATGATTTTCATTCAATCATTTCAATTGATTTTATGAGAGCCGGCAAGGATGTTCTTTGCGAAAAGCCTGCAGCACGCATCCTCAGCGAAGCTCTTGAGATGCAGAAGGTTGCTCACGAAACCGGTGCAATTCTCAATATTGGTGTATGCAACCGCTTCGGCACTCAGGTGAATCAGGTCAAAAAAATGATAGATGACGGTGAGCTCGGCGAGGTTTATCATGTATATGCAAGCTTCAGGGCATACCGCTCAATCCCCGGAATCGGCGGCGATTTTACCAGAAAAGCTTCCGCAGGCGGCGGTGCTCTTATTGACTGGGGTGTTCATTATATTGACCTTATTCTTTATTGCTGCGGCGAGCCCAAGCCCATTACCGCTTCGGGTGAAGCATTCTGCAAGCTCGGTAAGAATATAAAGGATTATGTTTATACAAGCATGTGGGCTGAGGAAACCAAGGAAGAAGACGGCGTTTATGATGTTGATGACAGCGTTGTAGGTCTTGTAAGAACCGACGGCCCCGTTATCAGCTTCAACGGCGCATGGGCGCAGAATATAAACGAAAAAGAGACCTATATTGATTTTATCGGAACCAAGGGTGGAATCAGACTCCAGTATTGCGGCGATTTTACATATTACGGAGTCAAGAACGGCATGCTCACCGAAATGGCAACATCATACAGAAAGAACAATTTCTATGAGGAAGAGGTTCTCTCTTTTGTTGACTGCATAAAGACCCGCGCACACAACCAGGCATATATTGATTATGCTGTTGAAACTTCGAGAATCCTGCAGGCTATCTACGATTCTTCGGAGCAACACAGGGAAATCGTTATTGAAAGATAAATTTTTTGGAGGTATTTGAAATGGATGTAAGAATTTTTAAAACAGAAGAAGAAATCGGCGCAGCAGCAGGCAAAATGTTCTGCGATTTCGTAAACTCAAAGCCTGACTGTGTTCTCGGCTTTGCAACGGGTGCCACTCCCGTTCCCACTTACAGCTACATGGCTGAGCAGTGCAATCAGGGCAATGTAACCTTCAAGGATGTTAAAACCTTCAACCTTGATGAATACTGCGATCTTCCCAAGGAGCATAAAAACAGCTTCTATATGTTTATGTATGACAACCTTTTCTCAAAGGTAGACCTCAAGCCCGAAAACATTGATTTCCTTGACGGCAACACAGACCCCGAGGCGGAAAGCGCAAGATATGCAGCTTCCATCGAAGCTAAGGGCGGCATTGACATTCAGCTTCTTGGCATCGGCAGAAACGGCCACATCGCTTTCAACGAGCCTGCTGATGAATTCTCAGGCGAAGCTTACAAAATCAAGCTTACCGACAGCACCATTGAAGCAAACTCCATTTATTTTGACGATATCGCTATGCCTCGTTATGCAATGACAATGGGTATCGGTTCTATTATGAAGGCAAAGAAGATTATCTTTATTGCAACAGGCGCTTCCAAGGCTCAGGCTGTTCATGATATGATTAAGGGTGAGGTTACTCCTCAGTGCCCCGCATCAATTCTTCAGAATCATGCCGATGTTACCGTTTTCCTCGATGAAGCTGCAGCTTCCATGCTTTAATTGATTTTTTGTAAAAATTCTAATCCCTTCGTTGTTTCTCGGCGAAGGGATTTTTGACAGGAGACTGAATATGGCACATTTTGACATACCTTTTGTTGACAGAAACTCTGAGCGCAAAATGCTCCCTCAGCGTGTAAGGCAGATTATTGACCATCTTTCCCACCGCATTTTTACTGACAGCGAGTGCGCAGGCGATTTCCTTATGCGTGACGGTCAGTCCGATATATCCAAGCTCGGTGAGGGCGAGTGGAAGCCCTTCGGTAAGGATGATTACTGGGGCTACCGTGAACAGTATTGCTGGTTTAAGCAGACGGTAACTGTGCCTGAGAGATTTGCAGGCAAAAATGTTGTTTATTCGATTACGCCCCGTCCCCATACCGGTTGGAACACCAGAAGCGAGCAGTTTATCGTTTATGTTGACGGAAAAATGGTGCAGGGTGTTGACCTTAACCACGATTATATCCGCCTTGTTGAAAATGCAAAGGGCGGCGAAACCTTTGAAATTGCGCTGAGTGCTTACTGTGATGACCATGATTATCATGGCCCCGTTCAGCTCAGAACTTACTTCAAGGCTATTGATGATGAAGTGAGCGGCCTTTATTACGATTTGCTTGTTGCGTGGGATGCTGCCCATTTCCATGAGAGCGATGACCTTGACAGAATAGATTCAATGAAGCTTCTCAATGAAGCTGTTACAATGCTTGATATGAACACCTGCGATGATGAGGTTTTTCATCAGACGGTAAAGCAGGTAAGGGAGTTTGTTGCCGAAAAGATTTACGGGGCTGACAGTGGCGTAGTATCTTCCGCAATCGGTCACACTCATATTGATACCGCATGGCTTTGGAGAATCCGCCAGACCAGAGACAAGGCGGGCCGTTCTTTTGCAACCGTGGTAAACCTTATGAAGGAATTTCCCGAATATAAGTTTATGTCCCCTCAGGCTCAGCTTTACGATTATGTAAAGCAGGATTATCCCGAGCTTTACAATGAAATAAAGGAAATGGTAAAGCAGGGCAGATGGGAAGCTGAGGGCAGTATGTGGGTTGAGTCCGATACCAATGTTGTTTCGGGCGAATCGCTTGTGCGTCAGTTCCTTGTGGGCAAGCGCTTTTTCAGGGACGAATTCGGGGCTGATAATAAGATTATGTGGCTTCCCGATGTTTTCGGCTACAGCGCAGCGCTTCCTCAGATTATGAAGCTTGCCGATATCAACTATTTCATGACCACCAAAATTTCTTGGAATGAATATAACCGCTTCCCCTTTGACACCTTTATGTGGAAGGGCATTGACGGAACAAAAATACTTTCTCATTTCAGCCCCTCAAAGAGCTGTGAGGAAGACAGATATCAGACCACATACAATACCAACCTCAATCCCTGTAATGTAATCGGCGGCTGGCAGCGTTACAGCAACAAGGATCTTAACAGAAATTATCTTTGCTCCTTCGGCCACGGAGACGGCGGCGGCGGACCCACCAGAGGAATGCTTGAAAACGGTATGAGAATGGCGAAGGGTGTGCCCGGATGCCCCAACGTAAAGATGGAGTTTGCAAGAGATTTCTTTGACCGCCTTGCAGAAGAGGTTAAGGGAAGTGACCGTTTACCCGAATGGGCAGGCGAGCTTTATCTTGAATTCCACAGAGGAACTCTTACTGCTCAGGCAAGGAACAAGAAATATAACCGCAAGAGTGAATTGCTTTATCACGATGCCGAAACTCTTTGCGAAATTGCCAATATCCTTAAGGGCGAAAAATATCCCTCAAACGAAATCCTTGATGCGTGGAAGATAATTCTTCTCAATCAGTTCCATGATATCATTCCCGGCTCATCCATTGCTCCCGTTTATGAAGATTCCAAGGAGCAGTATGAGCAGATAGGCAAAGATGGCAGAGGAATCGTTGCGGGTGCTCTTAAAGCTCTTGCAGACGGTATGAATCTTGAGCAGGATTCGCTCGTTGTGTTCAATACTCTCGGCTTTGCAAGGGATGATGTTGTTATTACCGATTTGCCTGCTAAGGAAAACTTTGCTGTTGTTGATGAGCAGGGCAATGCCTGCCCCTGGCAGAAGACCTATGACGGCAAGCTTGCTTTCTTTGCAAAGGGTGTACCCTCAAAGGGCTTCAAGGCGTTCAGGATTACTGACGGCGTAAAGCAGGATGCAGCGGCTGTATCGGAAATGAACAGCTTTGAGAATGATTTCTACAAGGTTGATTTTGATGACGATATGAACATCACCTCTCTTTATCATAAAGAGAGCGGCAGATGCGTTGCTCCCGAGGGAGAGCTTCTTAACAGACTTGTCGCTTATGAGGACAGACCCCATAACCACGAAGCGTGGGATATCAAGTGTTACTACGGCGAAAAGTTCTGGAACATTGATAAGGTTGACAGTAAGGAAATCGTTGAAAGCGGTGCGGTTCGTACCGTATTCAAGGTTGAGCGCACCTTCAATCTTTCAAAAATTACTCAGTATTTCATTTTCTATCCCCATACTGCAAGAATTGATGTTGCTTATGATGTTGACTGGAAGGAAAAGCGCATAGCCCTTAAGGCTGATTATCCCGTTGACGTAAACACCGTTAAGGCAACCTTTGATATTCAGTTCGGCAATATCGAGCGCAGCACTCATAACAATACCACATGGGATTTCGCTCAGTTTGAGGTTTGCGGCCATAAGTGGGCAGACCTTTCCGATAACAGCTTCGGCTTCTCCGTGCTTAACGATTGCAAGTACGGCTGGACCGTTAAGGACGGACACATCAAGCCCACCCTTCTCAGAAGCGCCACTGCTCCCAATCATCTTCAGGACAGAGAGCGCCATACCTTTACTTACGCTCTTTATCCCCATTCAGGTGCGGTCAGCTCAAGCGCTGTTGTTGAAGAGGGTTATTCACTTAATGTGCCTCTTTACTGCGTATTCTCCGAGGCTCATAAGGGCGAAATCGGCGCTCAATTCTCGCTTGTCGGCGTTGATAAGAGCAATGTTGTTATTGAAACGGTTAAAAAGGCTGAGGACAGTAACGCTCTCATAGTTCGTCTTTATGAAACATGGAACAGAAGAACTCCCTGCCGTGTAAGCTTTGGCAAAGATATTGAGCAGGCTTACGAATGCAACCTTCTTGAAGAAAAGGACGCTCCTCTCGTTGTTAACGATAACGGCGTTGACCTTACCTTCAAGCCATTTGAAATCAAAACCTTAAAGCTTATTCTTAAATAATATGAAGGTTTTGATTATTCCCGACAGTTTTAAGGGAACACTTTCCGCTTCAACTGTTGCAGAAATACTCGGGCAGACGGTGAAAGCCGCTTGCCCCGGGTGTGAAGTAAAGCTGTTGCCCGTTGCGGACGGCGGTGAGGGTACACTCGAGTGCTTTCAGAGTTTTATGGGCGGAGTAACGGTTGAAAAGGAAGTCACGGGTCCCAATTTTCAGCGTGTAAAAGCTAAATTCCTACTCTGCGGTGAAACCGCTGTGGTTGAAACGGCGCAGGCTGCAGGTCTGCCGCTCGTAAATCCCAAGGATGCCAAAAGCACCACCACCTACGGGGTAGGTGAGCTTGTAAGCGAAGCGAAAAAGCTTGGCGCAAAGCGGATAATCCTCGGTATTGGCGGCAGCGCAACCAACGATTGTGGTTGCGGTGCGGCGGCTGCTATGGGTGTTCTTTTTTACGGCGCATCGGGTGAAAACTTTGTGCCTGTCGGTAAAACTCTTTCTCTTGTTGAAAGTATTGATTTTACCGAAAAAACGGATATCACAGTTCTGTGCGATGTTAAAAATCCGCTTTACGGCAAGAATGGAGCAGCTTATGTTTTTGCGCCCCAAAAGGGTGCGGATGAAGCCGATGTGACCTTACTTGATGACGGTATGAGGCGTTTTGCCGAGGTGCTAAAAAGGTATGGCAAGTATGTTGCCGATATTCAGGGTGCAGGCGCTGCAGGCGGAATGGGTGCGGGTATGCTTGCTTTTTTTGATGCAAAGCTTAAAAGCGGAATAGATACCGTGCTCGAAATGTCTGATTTTAAAGGGATTGCCGCCGATGCCGATGTCATAATAACCGGCGAAGGCTGTCTTGATTCCCAAAGCTTTTCGGGCAAGGTTATCGACGGCGTTGTGAGTGCAAGCGCAGGCAAACCCGTTATTGCTGTTGTGGGTATCTCAAAGCTGGAGAATCCTGAAAGGTACTCGCTTCACAAGGTGTTTGAAACAAATGAAGCACACCTTGATTTTGAACTTATAAAGAGCAGAGCGCTTGAGGATTTGAGGCTTTGCGCTAAGAAAACAGCCGGGTACATCAGAGAACACTTCGGTTGACAGTAATTTTTTATTGTGTTAAAATTATCTAAAATATTCAAAACGGGATGTGTGGATTATGAGCTATGCCGATAAGGTTTTTATAGAAAACTGCAAGGATATTCTGCAAAACGGTTTTTGGGATACCGACTGTGATGTCAGACCCCGCTGGGAGGACGGTACTCCTGCTCATACGGTTAAAAAATTCTGTTTGGTAAACCGCTATGATTTGCGTAAAGAGTTTCCTGCACTCACTCTCAGAAAGACTTTTTTAAAGAGCGCTGTTGATGAGCTTTTGTGGATTTGGCAGAAGAAATCCAACAATGTAAATGATTTAAGAGGCGCTATCTGGGATTCATGGGCCGATGAAAGCGGCTCAATCGGCAAGGCTTACGGCTATCAGCTCGGAGTGAAGCATCACTACAAAGAGGGCGATTTTGATCAGGTTGACCGTGTGCTTTACGATTTGAAGCATAATCCCGCAAGCCGCAGAATTATAACCAATATTTATGTTCATCAGGATTTGAACGAGATGAACCTTTATCCCTGCGCATACAGTATGACATTTAATGTTTCGGGTAACACTCTCAATGGAATTCTTAACCAGCGCTCTCAGGATATGCTGGCGGCAAACAGCTGGAATATCTGCCAGTATTCCGTGCTGCTTCACATGTTTGCGCAGGTAAGCGGTCTTCAGGCGGGCGAGCTTGTTCATGTTATTGCCGATGCTCATATTTATGACCGTCATGTGCCGATTATTAAGGAGCTTATTGAGCGTGAGCCTTATGATGCACCCAAGTTTGAAATGGATAAAAGCATAACTGATTTTTATTCCTTTACAAGGGACAGTTTTGCTCTTACCGATTATAAATTCCATGGGTTTGATACTAAAATTCCCGTTGCAATCTGAGGAGGAGCCATGAAAGCAATAGTTTGTGTTGATAAAAACTGGGGTATCGGAAGCAACAACGATTTACTTTACCATATTCCTGCCGATATGAAGTTTTTTAAGGAGCACACCATGGGTAACGTGGTGGTAATGGGTCTTGCGACTCTGCTTTCACTTCCGGGTCAGAAGGCTCTCCCCGGCAGGACCAATGTTGTTTTATGCGATGACCTTTCCTGGTCTGCGCCCGATGTAACCGTGTGCCACAGTATACCTGAGCTGCTTGAAACGCTTTCGCAGTATGATACTGACCGTGTTTATATCTGCGGCGGTGCATCCGTTTATGCCCAGCTTATTCCTTACTGTGACACAGCGTATGTTACCAAGGTTGATTCAGGCGACAAGGCGGCGGAAAAATTCTTCCCCAACCTTGATGGTGAAAGCGTATGGACTCTTGCCGAGGAAAGCGAAACCATGGAACACAAGGGTCTTGAGTTTAGGTTTACTACCTATAAAAATTCCAATCCGATGTAAAAATACGGCAGACGGCGTTGTGAAAGCAGCGCCGTTTTTGAATAAAGCGCAAAGGGGTGCTTTTTTGAAAACACTCAGGCAGATAATTGATGAAAGTAATTATATAGTTTTCTTCGGAGGGGCAGGGGTTTCAACTGAAAGCGGAATCCCTGATTTCAGAAGCGTGGACGGGCTTTATTCCATGCGCTATGATTATCCTCCCGAAACAATTCTCAGCCACACCTTTTTTATGGAGAACACAGAGGAGTTTTACCGCTTTTACAGGGATAAAATGCTTTGTCCCTCGGCAAAACCCAACGCCGCTCATTTAACTCTTGCCCGTCTTGAGAAAGAGGGTAAGCTCAAAGCGGTTGTTACCCAGAATATTGATAATCTTCATCAGCTTGCGGGCAGTAAAAGCGTTTATGAGCTTCATGGCAGCGTATGGCGCAATTACTGCATGAAATGCGGCAAATTCCACGACCTTGATTTTATAACTAACAGCACGGGTGTGCCGAGGTGTGAATGCTCAGGCATTGTAAAGCCTGATGTTGTGCTTTATGAAGAAGGACTTGACGGTGAAACGGTGCAGGGGGCTTGCGAGCACATAATGAGGGCGGATACTCTTATTGTGGCGGGCACCAGTCTTACTGTGTATCCTGCGGCAGGGTTTGTACGTTATTTTTCAGGCAAAAACCTTGTTCTTATAAACCGTGATCCAACACCCATGGATGATATGGCAACCTTTATCACCCGAGAAAATGTGGGTAAGGTTTTATCTGAGCTTATGAGGTGACGTGAATGGCAAAGAAAAACACGAGAAATACAAAATCCAAAATCGTTTCCGCCGCGTGGAAGCTTTTTTATGAGAACGGCTATGACAATACGAGCGTTGAAGAAATTGTTTTTGAATCTGGCACCTCAAGGGGCTCATTTTATCACTATTTTGAGAGTAAGGATGCCCTTCTCAGTTCACTTTCCTTCCTCTTTGATGATAAATATGAGGAGCTTCAGGAGAATTTGCCTGAAATGAGTGCTTATGAAACCTTGCTGTATCTCAATAAAGAGCTGTTCCTTATGATAGAAAACAGTATCCCCATTGATTTGCTTGCAAGGCTGTATTCTGCCCAGCTTACAATGAGGGGGGACAGAAATCTTCTTGACCATAACCGCACCTATTATAAGCTTTTGCGCCAGATTGTCATCAGAGGGCAGGAGAACGGCGAGTTTAAAAGCGATGTTTCGGTT
The DNA here is from genome assembly GCA_045533875.1 of Acutalibacteraceae bacterium. Lineage (GTDB taxonomy): Bacteria > Bacillota > Clostridia > Oscillospirales > Acutalibacteraceae > CAG-177. The sequence continues at coordinate 8,825 of JAZSIQ010000165.1, forward strand.
AACGAAATAGTAAAGATGTACGCTCTTTGTGAGAGGGCAATAGTCAGCGATTGGTGCCTTTGCAACGGCGAATATGCCCTTTGCAAGTATTCTCAGCAGCTTCTTCCCATGCTTTTTCAGGGCTAAGTCGGAGGCCAACCG
>JAZSIQ010000043.1:0-5154 GCA_045533875.1 Acutalibacteraceae bacterium
CACGGATATCGCCCCTCACCTTGCCGATATTCACGATATGGTAAAGGTGGGAGTTGACTATATTTCTCTCAATCCTTACAACGGCGGTACAGGCAAAAATGAACTCAATGCCCTAATTGAAAGCACCGAAGCCGTGCATCCCTTTGTGCTTGCTTCAAAAGAGGATTTCGACCTTGCCCGTGCGGAATACAATTCGGGCGGCTTTTCCCCATACACCGAAGCCCTCAGCTCCAACGTACTTGCAAATGCAGATGCCCTGCTTGATACGGATATCTATCCCCTCATGCCTTATGAGCTTGATGAGGAGGACAGTATCCTCCCCATCTCCCGTGAGGTGATAAACCGCATTGTCATCCTCGGCTATGCATGGCAGATTACAGGCGATGAAAAATATGCCGCAAGAGCGTGGGCAGAGCTCGAAAACGTGTGCAATTATGGTGATTGGTGCACGGGGCATTTCCTTGCAACGGCAGAAATGGCGCTTGCCGTTTCGTTGGGATACGACTGGCTTTTCGGTTACCTTTCCGCTGAGCAAAAGGATTTGCTTGCTCAGAAAGTGCTCGAATACGCCGTAAATCCTGCGCTTTCAAAAAATTATCTGAAAAACTGGTTCACCTGGTCAAAAAATAACTGGAACAGTATCTGCTACAGCGCTGTAGGCATAGCCTGCATGACCTTCGGCAGATACTTTCCCGATGAAGCGGCTGAGTTTCTCGCCATGTGCTGCAAAAACATGCCCATTGCTTTTGAGAATTTCACCCCTGACGGAGTTTATGCGGAGGGACCCGTTTACAGCCTTTCCGGTATGAATTCGATAGTTTTCTTTGTTGCAAGCTCAAAGAATCTTTTCGGCACGGATTTCGGGATGTCGGAGATTGACGGCTTCAGGCAGCTCGGATTTTTCCCTGCTTATATCAATGCGCCCACGGGAGTTTTCAACTTCGGCGACAATGCGGACAGGCAGGCTTATTCCCCTGCGCTTCATTGGTTTGCTTCGGAATATTTCTCGCCCTTGCTTGCGGTTTATCAGATGCAGAATGTTCCCGATGCTTTCACCGTGAACACCTCGGATTCCGTTGAGCGAAACGGCGCAGGCAAGGAGAATGCACTCTCGCTTCTCTGGTACAACAGAAGCTACACCCCCGAAACTGCAAGCTTTGAGAACGAGCCTCTTTTTGCGCATCTGAAATCCGATGTCGGGCAGGAGCTTGTGCTTATGAGAAGCGCATATCTTGATAAAAACGCAACCTTTGCAGGCATCAAAAGCGGCTACAACTACACAAACCACGGTGACCTCGATATAGGCACCTTTGTGTTTGACAGTATGGGCGAGCGCTGGGCTGAGGAGCTCGGACCCGGCAGCTACGATGCACCCGATTATTTTGTCAATCTCCCTGCAGGCGGCAGGTGGAAGAATTACTGCAAGCGTGCCGAGGGTCAGAACACCCTTGTTATAAATCCCGACTATACGCTCGATGACCAGTATGCTCTCGCCCAAGGGAAATTCACCCATGCCGAGGAAACAGCGCAGGGCGGCAAATGCTCGCTTGACATGACGGGTGCATACCGCATGAACGGTGCAGTAAAGGTATCAAGGGATTTTGAGCTTTACAATAACCGCACCTCTTTAAAGATTACCGATAAAGTAAAATGCGTGCTGCCAAGCAAAATCTACTGGTTTATGCACACCAAGGCAGATATTGAAATATCCTCAGACGGCAAAACGGCAATTCTTACAATCAACGGCAAACAGATGAAAGCAACCCTGCACGCTGACGGCGAATTCCGTGTAATGTCTGCCACGGCACTCAAGGGTGCTTACGAATACGATGCACAATATGAGGATATCCGAAAGCTCACTGTTCACCTTGAGGGCGTAAGAAACGCAGAAATCTGTGTAACTCTCGAGCCTGTGATACAATAAAGAACAAAGCTGACTCTTCACCAAGTCAGCTTTGTTTTATTATGTAAAAAATTTAAAAGAAATTCTTCCGCTTACACGGTGTTTACCGTTGAAAACGTCAATTGTCAGTTTATCCTTCGCTCCTGCAAGCTCATATATTTTCTTGATATGCGCATGCGCTTTTTCGCTCGCCTCAATGGGGAAAAGCTTATCCCTTGTGCCCGATTCTATAAGCAGCTCACGGGGCGCAAGGCTTGCGGCAAAATCACAGATTTCGCCCACGGTAAGGATATCGGGTATGTAATTATCAGGGCAATGCCAGCGTGAAAGAATACTGTCGTAAAAAGTGTTCACGTATCCGCTTATTACCGTCTTTTTAAAACTCTCGTCTATCACGGATGCATAAAGCGCCGTAAGTCCGCCGCCCGATATCCCCATGCAGCCGAGCCTGTCTGCATCAACATTTTCATTTTCAAGCAGGATTTTTGCACAAACTCTTGCCTGAAAAACTCTTAATGACGCAACCGTGAGCCCGTAGGGCAGCAGATGATGCGAAAGCTCATCACATGAGCTTATGTAAAAAGGCTTTTTCAAATCCTTTTTGAGCCTTGCCTCTCCGAAGCCAAAAAGCTCGGGTGCGGCAACCACGCAGCCTCTTTTCGCAAGCTGAGCCGCAAAGTTCTTCTGATAATTATCAAAATATCTTATGCGCTTTTTTCTTCCGCCTTTTGAAATACCGAGAATCTGCCTCACCCCGTAGCCGTGACCGCACAGCGCAACTACACCTGCACACGGGGCTTTTATATTCTTCGGAGTAAGCACGAAAACGGCGGTTTTAAGCCCGTCGCATATCTCAACGCTGTATTTCTGCAGAGTATATTCGGGATATTCCAGCGCCTTACCGACCTTTTCGGGGTGTAACTCCTCCACCGTCAGCTTATCCGCATCAAAAAGGATTCTCGCCTTTTCTCTTATCACTCTGCCTGCCTCAAGCGCTTCTTCGGCAGTTCTCACGTTACGGTAAGGCTCTGCACGCATTTTTTCATAAAGCCCCGTCATAAAAGCATCGGGGGAATACGGACTGTTTTTCATTAAACCGCTCCTTAAAATGCAATCTCGCCTGCGGCGGCGACATTTCTGCTGTCTGCGCCGACGTATACGGTATAGGCAGAATCAAGCTCCCACTCACCGCTTTCGGGGTCATAGAATTTGATATCTTCAATATCCACCTGTACCTCAGCGGTAACGCTCTGCGATGCGGCAACACTTACTCGTTTGAAGCCCTTGAGAAGCTTCACGGGTCTTTCCTTATCAGTACGGGTGCTTGAAACGTAAACCTGAAGCACCTCTTCGCCGTCAACGGCGCCGCTGTTTGCAACCTCGGCTTTTACCGTGATTTTTTCACCGTCAGGCACAGCGGATGCATTTTTAATTTCAAAGCTTGTGTATGAAAGACCGAAGCCGAAGGGAAATTCAGGCTCGGTATTCTTTTTGTCAAACAGAGTGTAGCCGTGGTAGTAGCCGTAATCAATTTCTTTATTCTTGGCGCCGATATGGAGGAAGGGTGGATAATCCTCCGCCCTTTTTGCAACGGTAAACGGAAGCTTGGCGCCGGGATTCTTATCGCCGCTGATGATATCGGCAAGCGCATTTCCTCCCTCAATGCCGCTGTAAAATGACATGAGCACGGCATCGGCCTTATCCAGCCATTCGTTTACAACATAGGCGCTGCCGCCCATTATGTTGACTATCAGCTTTTTACCGCAGCACGAAAGCGCCCTGATAAGCTTCACATCCTCGGCAGGGAGTCTTAAATCCACTCTGTCGCCGCCTGAGCCCTTAGGCTTTTTCTTTACGTTGCCGAGGTTTACAAGGAATTCACCCTCCTGCAGCCAGTCACTGCCAACGCAAACCACGATATAATCGCTTGAGCTTGCGGCTTCAACCGCTTTCTTCGTGTTGCATCCGTTATAGAGAGCAACGTTTTCTGCTCCGAAGCGTGCTTTTATTCCCTGATAAGCCGTTACGGTATAAGGGCTGAAAACGTTACTGCTGCCGTGGTCGCCCGTGTTGATTTTATTTGCATATCTGCCCACAACGGCAATCTTTGCGCCGCTCTTTACGGGGAGCACGGAATCTTTATTCTTAAGAAGCACCGTACCCTTTGCCGCAACCTCACGGGCAAGAGAGGTGTGCTCCTTTGAAAGAATGACGGATTGAGGATACTGCTTATAATCGGAAAGAGTTTTAATCATCGCACGCAGAATTCTCTCAACGCTTGTGTCAACGTCCTTCTCGGTGATATCACCCTTTTTAAGCCTGTGAGAAAGAAAAGCATATTTAAAGGTGTAGGGCATTTCAATATCAAGCCCTGCCTTAAGGCTCCTTGCACCGTCATAGATACCGAAGAAGAAATCGGAAATGGTGAAGCCCTCAAAGCCCCATTTATCCCTTAAAATATCAGTAAGCAGCGGTTTGCTCTCACAGCAATAGGTGCCGTTCACTCTGTTATATGCGCCCATTATTGACATGGCACCTGCATCTATGCACTTTTTGAAATGAGGCAGATATACCTCGTGGAGTGTTCTTTCATCCGCCTTTGCATCCACGCTGAAACGCAAATCCTCAATACTGTTGAGCGCATAGTGCTTCGGGCAGGCTATAATTCCGTTATCCTGCATCGCCCTTGTAAGCGCAACGCCCATTTTACCGAGTAAAAACGGGTCCTCGCCGTAGGTTTCCTGCGCTCTGCCCCACATGGGATTCCTGAGCAGATTTATGCAGATACCCGCAAACAGATTTGCTCCGCCTGCACTCGCTTCCCTTGCAAAAGCCTCGCCCACTCTGTATTCGAGCTCATCATCAAAGGTTGCACCCCTGAGCATTGAAACGGGGAAACAGGTGCTTTTTCGCAGAACGATGCCTCTGGGTCCGTCGGTAAAAAGCACCTCGGGAATCTTAAGGCGCTCACAGCCGCCTGCAGGGTACGGCTCAGCATTGTAAAATCTGCCGTTTTTGAGGAAATTCTTTGCGGTTATTTTCATCGCATGCCCTTTGAGCATACGCAGTTTTTCCTTTATAGTCATTTCCTTCATCAGCGCACCTGTAACCTCGCTGAGAGTTTTCTCGTTAGGGTTGCTTTTATATAACTGCATAGCTTTTACAAAATCCATAAATACCGCCCTTTCTCTTCGGCATCTTTGCCGCTTTTCCTCAGTATTCCCTGAGCTTTTCAACGGCCTTTATAAATG